>JAJPKK010000183.1 GCA_021323775.1 Hyphomicrobiales bacterium | reverse complement strand
GCCGCCGCCGAGAATCCCGATGGTGGCGTCGGGGCCGACAGGCTGTGGAGCGACAGAGGTCACGCGTCGCCCCCGCTCAGCGGCGCTTCAGCCACCGCTTCAGTCTGACGCTTGCGCCACGCTTCGAGGCGGTCCGCCAGCGCATCGTCGTTAAGCGCCAAGACACTGGCGGCGAGCAGTGCGGCGTTGATCGCGCCAGCGCGGCCGATGGCAAGTGTGCCCACCGGAACCCCGGGCGGCATCTGCACGATCGAGTAAAGCGAGTCGAGGCCGGCCAGGGCTTTGGATTCGACCGGGACGCCGAACACCGGGAGCACTGTCATTGACGCCGTCATTCCGGGCAGATGCGCGGCCCCCCCTGCGCCCGCGATGATGACCCGAACCCCCGCTGCCTTCGCGCGCTTGGCAAACGCATAGAGCCGCTCCGGCGTGCGGTGTGCCGAAACGATGCGGGCTTCGTAAGCGATGCCGAGCGCGTCAAGCGTCTCGGCAGCATGTTTCATCGTCGCCCAATCGGATTGGCTCCCCATGATGACGGCGACAGGCTTTGCAGACACGAAGCGATCCTCGATGCAGAATAGATGGGCCGGATGCGTTCGCAATTCCGGCGCGCCGCCGTCACGCAATGATGTCCGGCGTCAGTTGATCCTCGATGAAGCTAATGCGATCCCTTAAATGAAGCTTGCGTTTTTTGAGGCGCTGAACCTGCAGGAGGTCGGCCCCCGGAGCGGCCTGCAGCGCTTCAATCGCAGCGTCAAGATCGCGATGCTCCTGCCGCAACTGCTCGAGCTGTGCCTTCAGCTCGGTTTCTTCTTCTTCGGTCATCGCAGCCGCCAAATTCCAAATGCCGCTCCCTCCTGCCGCTGCTGGGAGTTCGGGCGCCTCGCCCGCCCCAATTGATACGAGCGATAAAATGCGGGGCGAAACGCCCGCGCTCCCAGCGGGGTTAAGGAGGCGCGTCCTGGCCTCTACCGCGCACACCCCGAAAAATTCTGCCTGCCAGATACCACGATTGACTGCGCGATGCTGCCCGAAAGCTTGCCGCAGGATCAAGTTGTCGGGCAGCGCACAAGAGCTTTCGTGGATCATCTGCGACATTTAGATCACACAAAAAAATTTAATGAACGACCTGGACGGTCGCTGGTTAGATAGTACCGCAATGGCAAGTCGCATCGGATTTGTCGCATCGACTTGATTTTACGCTCATGTCACAACCACGTCGTCAGGCTGCAATCTGACCGAGGAGACCCGATAAATGGCTACATCGACGGACCTTGCAGAACTCAAACAGCAGCACCGGATGCTTGAGGATGAACTGGCTGAGGCCCTCAAGCATCCATCCACGGACGATCTGGAATTGAGAAAGTTGAAGCGCCGCAAATTGCAACTAAAAGACGAGATTGCGCGGTTGACCCAGAGCACGAGCGTACACTGATACTCTTCGAGCTTCGTCCTTAATTTGCACCTTCAGTTTTTTTGAACCGCCGGGCCTCGACAGCGAGGCCGGCGGTTCAAATTTTTGACGATGCGGGCGTTCGCGTTATTGGCGCAGATTTCCAGTGCGGAATGACTTGCAGGTGGGCACGCTTTTGCTCACTCTACAACTCCTGCGAGGTTTCCATACGACCGAAACGCGTCCAGCGGTTTCCAAAGCAGCGAGGCGAGGGCGGTGAGAGGCTTGACTTTTCTTGCGGCGGCCGCTGTCGCGCTCGCGGCGCCCTGCGCAGCGGGCATCGCGCAAACCTATCCGTCGCGCCCGATTACTTTGATCGTGCCGTTTCCGGCCGGCGGCGGGGTCGATGCGGTCGCACGCATCGTCGCGGAGAAGCTTGCCGCGGGTCTCCGCCAGCAGGTGATCATCGACAATCGCGGCGGGGCAGCCGGCGTGATCGGCATGCGGGTGGCGGCAAAAGCAGCGCCGGACGGCTACACCGTCGTGATGTCTCACACCGGCATCACGGCCATCAATCCGGCGCTCTACGCCAATCCGGGTTATGATCCGCGCCGGGATTTCACGCCCATCGGATTGATCGCCACCACGCCGATCGTACTGATGGCCAACACCGCGTTTCCGGCGCGCACCGTGATGGATCTGATCGCGATGGCGAAGCGCGAGCCCGGCAAGCTCAACGTCGGCACGCCGCCGCCCGGCACCGGAGGCTATCTCTCCGCAGAGCTGTTCAAGGCGGCCGCCGGGATAGACTTTACGATCGTGACCTACAAGGGCACCGGCCCCCTCACCAATGATCTCATCGGCGCCCATGTGCCGGTCGCGTTCAACGTGCTGGCGCCGGCCATGGGCAATCTTCAGGCCGGCAACCTGCGGGCGATCGCGACCGCGGGCGCCGAGCGGCTGAGCCTGCTGCCAGATGTTCCAACCATTGCGGAATCCGGCCTGCCGGGCTTTGAAGCCGTGCTGCACTACGGCCTGATGGCCCCGGCCGGTACGCCGGCTGACGTCGTGGCGCGGCTCAACGACGAATTGCGCAAGGCCGTCGGGCTTGACGATGTCAGGGCACGGATTGCGGCCGACGGCGGGGATGTGCTGACCTCGACGCCCGCGCAATATGCCGCCGACATCGATCGCGAACAGCGCAAATGGGGGCCGCTGGTGCGCAAGCTTGGGCTTAACGCAAGTTGGGTTAAGGTGGAGTGAGTGGAGCGGTGAATTTTTTCCGATAATGTTGAGCGGGCGCGGCTTCACCTGTGGGGGAATTCACCTGTGGGGGAAAAGGTGAAGCGGCGACGCGGCAATGTGCTCGATTAGCCGCATCGAATCTGTCTCATGCTACTGCGTCAGAAGTCGTTATGGAGCGCCGTCGGATCGCCCGTTTGCCGATGTGCGTACCGCCGCCGCTCGCGGCTTTGATCGCTTGGATGCTCTTTGTCGCGGGCGGCGGCAGCCGGTCAAGGGTCTCGGCCGCTTAAGGATTGGCGCGCGATTAAACGCGCGCCAATCGCCCTTGACCGGCTGCCGCCGTCCGCAAGACTGCATCCAAGCGATCAAGGCCGTTTCCAAGGCCGCCGACCGGACCTTTCTGACGCAGTAGGGCTCATCCGCCCTACACCGGCCGTCTGCCGATCAGCAGCACCACCGGCCGGCTTTGCGCATAGGCATCGTCGATCGCCGGCCTGATCTTGGCCACATCGGCCTCCTCTTCGATCTCGTGGTATGCAACCCCCATGGCGTCGAGGATGGGTTCGACGATGCGCACGCCGTAGCGCTTGGATTGCAGCGGCGGGACACCCGGTTCTTTTTCCAGCAGGCCGACCATCATGCAGATCGGCAGGGCGTACTCCACCGCGACGCCGCGCACCGCGTTGATGGAATCGAGCAGGCCGGTCTGCTGGATCAGCAGCAGCGCGCGACGCCCTGTATATGACAGACCGGCGCAAATGCCGACGCCTTCGTCCTCCTTGCAGACGCGGATGAGACGCGGCGCTGAGGATTGAGAAAGCGGGCGCAGCAGGCCTTCGCTGGTCGTGATGTCGGGAACCGAAACAACAAATTCAATCCGGCTCGCCTTTATCTCGGCGATGATGCGGCTGCCCGGAAGAACGCCCCTGGATTTGCGGATATCGGCGCTTGCGTCCTGCTGCATTGAATCTCCTCACCCGCCGGTCTATCCGGACAGGCTTGCGAACGTAATAAAGGGTACGCGGCGGGCACTTTTCGACAAGCTCGCAGCGAAGCCCGCCCTTGCCACGCCAGGGTGGGCGCGCCGCGCCCCCTCGACAGGCTCATCCTTCGACAGGCTCAGGGCTCTGAGCTTATCGAAAAGCGCCCACCCCGTTTTCTTCTGCCCTTTTCCGTATCTACTCGATGCCGATATGGGCGTCTGCGACAATCGCCGCCCACCTGCGGTTCTCGGCCGCGAAAAACGCCGCGAATTCCTGCGGCGTGCCGGTGCTCGGCGCAATGCCGAACTGCGCAAACCGGGCCCGAAGCTCCGCCGACGCCAGGCAATCGTTGATGACCGCATTAAGCTGGGTCACGATGGCCGCGGGAGTGCCGGCAGGCGCGACCACGCCCTCGAAGCTCGTCACCGTGAAGCCTTCGATCCCGCTCTCGATCATGGTGGGCAGGTCAGGGACGAGCGGAAACCGGGTTGCAGCGGTGACGGCGAGCGGGCGCACCTTGCCCTGCTGCACCAGCGGCAGTACGCCCTCAACTGCCCCGAACACCATCGCCACCTGGCCGCCCATGAGCCCCGTCAAGGCCTCCGACAGGCCCTTGTAGGGCACGTGGACGAGGTCGATGCCGGCCTTCGACTTGAACCATTCGGCTGACAGATGCGTGGCGTTGCCGTAGCCGGCTGACCCGTAGCTGACTGCAGCCGGTCGGGCCTTGGCGTAGGCGACAAGCTCGCGGACAGAGCGCGCCGGCAGGGTCGGATCGATGACCAGCAGTTCCGGGCTGTCGGAAACCTTGGCCACCGGCACGAAATTTTTGGCGGGGTCGTAGTCGCGATTATGCGTGACCGCCGGAATGACGGCGAGCGTGCTGATATTGCCGAAGAGCAGCGTATACCCATCGGGTTCGGCGTTAGCGACCGCTTTGGCGCCGATCACGCCAGCGCCGCCCGGGCGGTTCTCGATAATCACGCTTTGCCCCAGCGCCGGCGCCATCCGCTGCGCCACCAGCCGCGCCACCAGGTCGACCGGCCCGCCCGGCGTAAAAGGCACCACGATCCTGATCATCCGGGCCGGATAGGTCTCGGCGCTTGCCGGATCAACGGCGCCGCAGACCGATGTGACAAGCAGAGGCAGGATCGCAGGCGCTATTTTCCAGACAGTTCTTGCCTTCGTCCGCCGCATGCGATCCCTCCTTAAAGGGAATCAGGATTTTACGATCGTAGCGCCGGGAATCGTAGCCGCGACCGGGGAATCCGCAATCCACGGCTGCGTGAGGCGCTGGCGAAAAAAAAGCCCCGGCCGTGGGGGGGGGGAACAGCCGGGGCCTCACGAAGCCCGCACGCAAGGAGGGGAGGAATTGCGCGCTTAAAATTGGGCTCCGGCGTGGACTTGGGAGCGGTCCGGCTTCTGGAAAAGTGACCGGATGACGCACGTCGCGCGGCCATAGGTCGCGCGCTGTTGGCGGGGCCCCGTTCGACCTTCCGGGTCGTTGCAGGGTGCAAATCGGGGGCGCCCCTTGTGATCGCGCTGTCGCCGTGCCGACGCACATCGGCTGTTGCGATATGCGCATCTACAGAGCCGATCTCCGTAGTGCCGAAAAGCAGATCGGGTGGGCAAACGGGCGACCGCCGCAGGGTGCTTCCACGGGTACGGCGCGCAGCAGCCTGGACGCCGCTTGCGGACCCTCCTCTAACATTACGGCCTTGTAATCGAGCCGGTGAGGACGCGCCCGTGACGACGCCGGCAGCGGAGCGGGACCGTTCAACCTGATCACTCTTCGTCCCAGTTTCGATTTTCATCCAGCCCCGCAACCCCGCTGTCATAGACTTGTTGTGGAATGAGGCAAGGAAAGAGCAAAGGCACGACGAACGCGGGTTGCAGGCCACGTCAAGGAGAAGTCGAGGGCGATGTTTCCATTTCCCAAAAGCGTATTCCTCACCCACGGTGTCGGCGTGCACCGCCATGCGCTCACAGCGTTCGAGTATGCGCTGCGCGATGCCGATATCGAGCAGCAGAATCTCGTCTCTGTCTCCTCCATTCTGCCGCCGTACTGCGAACTGATCAGCCGCGCTGCCGGCGTTGCCACATTGCGGCCGGGAGAGATCACATTCTGCGTCATGGCGCGGTCGGAAACCAACGAGGCCGGGCGGCGGATCGCGGCCGGCATCGGCCTCGCCCGGCCCAAAGACCCGGCCCACTATGGGTACATTTCGGAGCACCACGCCTTCGGCATGACGGAGGCCGAAATGCGCGACTATGTCGAGGATCTTGCCGCCACCATGCTGGCCTCCACGCTCGGCGTCGAGTTCAATCCGGATGCGGCCTGGGACGAGCGCAAACGGGTCTATCAGATGAGCGATCTTATCGTCGACAGCCTTTCCATTACGGCATTTGCGGAAGGCGCATCCAACCGTGATTGGACGTGCGCGGTGGCAGCCGCGGTGTTCCGCTTCGAGGCGCCGACTTCAAACGATGCGACGGGCGCGCCGTGACGGGCCCCCCGACCTACGCGGTTCCGCCAAGTTTTCTGGGCGTCGGCCGCCGCGATCCCGCGGCGCGCTATTGCGTTGCCGGAATTCCGTTTGACATCGGCACCACCAACCGGAGCGGCGCCCGGTTCGGGCCGTCGGCCATCCGGGCAGCAAGCCGGATGCTGGTGGATGGCGCCCATCCGCAGTATTGGGTCGATCCTGCATCGATTGACATTGCTGATATCGGCGATTTCGCCACGGCTCTTGGCGACCTTCCGGCGAGCCTGGCTCTGATCGAGGCGCAGGCGCAAAAGATCGAGCACCTGATTGCGTTCGGCGGCGATCACAGCATCACCTTGCCGCTGCTGCGCGCGCTGGCGCACCGGCGGGGGCCGCCGGCGCTCGTCCATTTCGACGCGCATGTCGATACCTGGCCCGACAGTTTCGGCCAGGCGTTTGGGCATGGCTCGGTGTTCTACCACGCCATCCAGGAAGGGCTTGTTGAACCGCGCCGCATGATCCAGGTCGGCATCCGTTCGCCGATGTCGCGCGAGGTCCATGACTGGACGCTCGCGCGCGGCGTGACTATCATCTCGGCGCTTGAGGCCCATGAAATGGGGCCTGCCGCAGTCGCGGCGCGCATCCGCGATACCGTGGGTGACGGCCCCGCCTATCTCAGCTTCGACATTGACGTGCTCGATCCGGCGTTTGCGCCCGGCACCGGGACGCCCGAAATCGGCGGGCTCGCAACCTGGCAGGCGCAGGCGATTCTGCGCGGCCTCGCGAAGCTGAAATTCATCGGGATGGACGTGGTCGAAGTTGCTCCCGCCTACGATGTGGCTGAGATCACGGCGCTCGCAGGCGCCACCGTGGCGTGGGAATATCTGTGCCTGATCGCCAGCGCGGGCGCAGGCGCATAAGCAAGGGTTGAGCGCAAGCGAAACCGGATCCGCCCCGGCGCGCGGCCGAGCGCGAACCAGGATGCCGCTCAAGTTCGTCATAGGGCGGCCGAACGCGGGTGGCTTAATTTGATCCGCGCGACGACGCTCTCGCCTGACAGGAACATGCCCGGCCCCGCTGTTCGCCAGGTTGGCCGATGTGTTAGACTGCAGAGCAACGTCCCACCAAGCCTGCGGCGCGGATTGCGCATCGCTTAATCCGGGCTGCAGAAGCGCGAGAGTGCCGCCGGAGAGGAAAGCCCATGCCTGATCGCAACATATCTGATGACAAAGCCGCCGCTTCCAAGATTGCGGGCGCTGCCGAAGCGCCATCCCAAAACATCGTGACCCGCGTCGCCATCGCGGCACTGTTGGGCGCAGGACTCACATTTCCGACGATGGCGCTCGCGCAGATGCCGCCGGATATCGCCGAGAAGATCGCCGCGATGGGCCGTGTGGTCGATCCGGAGGGCACCGCCAAAATCTACACGCCCCTGCAGGAGAAGGAGCCGTATACGGGCGTCAAGGTGATGCGCGATGTGAAGTACGGCGGCGACCCGCGCAATGTCGTCGATATTTTTGTGCCGGAGACGGGCGCTGCAGGGCGCCCGGTGCTGATGTTTGTCCATGGCGGCGGCATGATCCGCGGCAACAAGCATCCGCCCGGCAGCGCCTTCTACGACAACATCATGCTGTTCGCGGCGCGCCACGGCATGGTCGGCGTCAATGTCGAATACCGGCTGGCGCCGCAGCATCCGTGGCCGGCCGGCAATGAGGATTTGGCCGCAGCTATCCGCCTCGTCGCCGGCAAGGCTGCCGACTTGGGCGCAGACCCGAACCGGATCTACCTGATGGGACATTCGGCCGGCGCCACCCACGTGGGATCCTACGTATCGCATCCGGAGTTCCACGGACCCAATGGCTCCGGGCTCGCCGGCGCAATCCTGTCATCGGGCGGCTACGATTTCACCGCCGGCGACCAGAGTGAAGGCAGGATCGCGTATTTCGGCAACGATCCGGCGCTGCTGTCTCAGCGTTCCTCCGTTGCGGGGCTCATCAAGACCAGGCTTCCCTTGATGATATCCTCGGCCGAGCTCGATCCGCCGCCGATCGCCTCGCAGTCTGCGCTTCTCAAGGACGCATTGTGCAAGTCGGAACACGGCTGCGTGCGCAGCATCGTGCTGCCGAAACACAGCCATATGTCTGAATCCTATGCGATCAACACGGCGGATACGCAGCTCTCCGATCAGATCCTCGAGTTCATCAAGACGGGCAAATAGCGACAGAACCGAAGAATGTCCCAGTCCACCCGGCTGTCATCGCCCTCCCCCGACGCGCCCTGCCTCCTCCGCTTGCGGGCGAAGGCAGGGAGGGGGCTGCCCGCTCAAGCCGGGCAATGACACTCGGGATCTAAAATGATCGTCGGGCATCCATCGAGGCGACCATGATGGCGCAACTCTCGCAGTGGGTCGGCAGCCTGCCCCTCAGTATAATGATGCGGCGGATTACCTGGCTCGCTCCGATATTGCAGACCCTGCACATCCTGTCGACCGGGATCGTGCTGTCGTCAGTCGTCATGATCGACATGCGGGTGTGGGGCGCCTCGCGATCGGGGACGGCGCTTGCGCGCAGCGAACGCTTCATGCCGTGGATGTGGATTGCGCTCGCAGTTGTGACCCTCACAGGCGTTGGCCTGATGCTTGCGTCGCCGCGGTCGTTTCGCGACGGCGCGTTCGTGGCGAAACTCTACCTGATGGCGGCCGCAATCCTTGCCACGGCGGCGCTCCCGGTCATGCTGCGGCGGAACGCCTGCGGCGGCAAGGATGCCGGCGTGCCGGCGCAACTTGTCGGGATCGCAGCCCTTCTGTTCTGGCTCGGCGCGACCCTTGCGGGGCGCGGACGATGGATCGCCGGTATGCTGGGCGTGTGAGGAATTGAAGCCCGTGACAGCGCTCCTGCACTGGGTGGAGACGACGCCGCTCGCGATCTTCATCTCGCAATCCACTTACGGCTTCTCGGCGCTCGACATGGTCCACGTCGCCGCGATCTCGGTGGTGTTCGGCATGATCGCGATCCTGGATCTGCGCCTCTCGGGCGTGGCGTTCCCGGAGTTCTCCATCACCGATCTGTCCCGGCAGGTGCTGCCTTGGACGTGGAGCGCATTCGCGGTCGCGGCGATCACCGGCATGCTGATGTTCATGGGCCAGGCGGTGAAATATTCGGCGAACTTTGCGTTCCTTGTTAAGATCGCCCTGATGGCGCTCGCCGGCCTCAACATGCTGGTATTTCACTTCATCACTTTCCGGGGAGTTGCAAAGTGGGACCACGGCGTTGCGGCGCCGTTGTCGGCGCGGCTCGCCGGTGCACTGTCACTCGCGATCTGGATCGCGGTCGCCGCCTACGGACGGTTTACGGCGTATTACATGTTCCCGTGATCATTCGGCTCTGTGGATTTCCTTCCCTTACCGTAAATCAAAAAGCCGCTGCGCCACCGCTGTTTTCAGCTTCGCGTGGCCATGAGCAGGCACATCGACTTACTCATTCGGATGAGCATCGAAATGGCAGGTGATGCCGAAGTCTGACGGTGACGGCACAAGGGGAATGGATGCGTCGCCGTCGAGGAGCTGCAATCCCTCTGGCAGCGCCTTCTTCCCGTAGACGAAAAGACAAGCAGGCTGGGGAACCGGGTAGAAGCGCACGTCGTCTTCGCGTTTTGCGATCAGCTTCGCCACGCACATGCGAATGGAGCCGAGCTTTGCGGCCGAACACCGGGCAGCAAATACGGAATATTGCACCGGCACTGCGTGCTCGCGAAGCGACCGATGGACACGCCGCAGTCGTCGCGGGCTTGCGATGTCGTAAGCAATAATCCAGCTTCTGATCTGATTCAGCGCCATTCCGTCAGCACCTGGTTGGTGCGGCGGGCCAGCGAGTGCATGAGGCGCCGGCCCTCGGCCTCCAGCTTTTCGGTCAAGGCATTCACGACGAGAAGCGTTGCCGCTTCATCGCTTAAGGCTGCCGACATGTCGTCGCGCACCTCAAGCCGCCACCGCACCTCAAGCAACTCGGCGAGATCACGCCGGAGATCGAGGGCGCGATCTCCATGTCCCCACATCACGGGCGGCACGCCCCAGCGCCGGAGCGTTTCCACAGCGATGGCATAGAGCGCGCTCCGCCAAAATCCTGATGTTTCATGCGAAGCCGTCGCCGCGCGATAGACGTATCGCCGCACGAGCTCCTGATACGCCTCGGGCTCTTGCGCTGCCCCCTCCCTCTGCCGCGTCCGGCGCCACGCGCCCAGCATGCGCATGCGCTCCGCGCGCTGCCAGCGGCGATAGATGTCACGCCAGTCCGGAGAGCACAGCAGTTCCTCGAGGGCTGGCGCGAGCGGCAGCGCAGGCACGCGCGCCGGCAGCATCGAGCCGAGCGGCGCGCCGTCCGCGCTCGCGATCACGATCGGAATGGCATGCTCCAGGCACGCGCGTAATGCCCCTGCGCTCCAGTTGACTTGGGCACCCGCAACGATCCGGGAAACGCGATCGAGGGGAAACCTCGTCTCCGCGCGGCGCTCGGCGCGCAGGCGAAGGGCCGGCCCATCCAAGTCGATCTGCCCGCGGAGTGCCGGGTTGAGAAAGAGCGGTCTGCGCGAGGTGGGACCCGCAGCCGGCCGCCCCTTGCTGACTGGCGCCTTGCTGACTGGCGCCGGCCCCGGCTCCAATGAACGTGCCGCCACCGCCATTACTTATCGGCTCCTTCGGCGCCGGCGACCGCAAAAGAATCGCCCGGCCCGCGGAGCGCCGCCACAAGCGTTGCACATTGCCTGCGCAGATGGCGTCGGTGCAATGGCGCGAAGCCCTCCCAGGCGGCGTAGAAATGTTCGCGGCCGGCCTTTCCGAGCAGGCAGGCGCCCTTGTCCTCCGTGAAGTGCTCGCCGCGGATGACGCGATCGCGAAACAGGGTCCGAATCCACTCCTCGGCACGGGGCCGCAGCGGTTCGATAAGGTCGCAGGCGAGCGACTCGCGCCCATGCGCCGGCTGGTGATAGAAGCCCACCATGGGATCGAGGCCGGAGGCGTGCGCAGCGCGCACCGCATCGAAGTGCAGCAGCGT
The DNA here is from genome assembly GCA_021323775.1 of Hyphomicrobiales bacterium. Taxonomy (GTDB): domain Bacteria; phylum Pseudomonadota; class Alphaproteobacteria; order Rhizobiales; family Xanthobacteraceae; genus JAJPKK01. Next base: position 1,422 of record JAJPKK010000183.1, on the reverse strand, counting down.
GTAGGCGAGCGATAGCGCCGCATTCACCGGATCGCGCGGGGGCCGGCGGTTGCGGCCGCGAAAATTGAGGCTTTCGGCGAACAGAGCACAATAGGCGCGGAAGCAGGCGGCGGCGCACGCCCCTTCAAGTCCGCGAACACGGTTAAGGTCGAGGCCCTGCTCCGCCCCGAGCGTGCGGATGATGGCCTGGACCTGTTCGATGGCGTCGAAAAGCGGCTTTCGCGCGTCCGGACGTTCATCGAGGGCGCTTCGGAGGAGCCGTAGCTGGGCTCGCGCCTTAGCGAGCACCAGGCGGTGTGACCACGCTGCGCACCAATCGCCGTCAAGTGCTTTCTGAAACTGCGCAAGGCGTATCGCGGCGTCATTGTGGGCGGGGCCGATGAGAACCGCGACGCGGCGGCCGGTTCTCGCGCCGAGAATGATGGTTGGTACGCCGGCCTCCGCAAGCCGTCCGAGCACACCGGTGTCGAGCCGGATTGTTCCCTGCAGGATGACCCGCTCTAGCAGCTTCAGCGGAATGCTCCCATGCCGCTCGCCGCCTTCGTAAACCGCGAGGGCGGCGCCGTCGGCGCGGAGCTCAAGGTTACTGCGATCGAGGACAAGCGTCACCATCTTCAGGCCACGTAGAAATAGGGCGAGTCCATCGGCGCGATCCCCTTGCCGAGGGTGAGGACGCGGGCGCGAGGATCGAGCCGCAGTAGCAGAAAGCTGTCGTCAGCCTGGTCGAGCACGAGCGCGACGTCCCGCAACAGGCCCGCTCGCTCAGCCTCGCTGAGAAAGCATTCATGCACGGATTTCTGCCCGCCGGTGGAGTATCCCTTCACCAGATCGAGCGCGGCTCGCAGCCGGCGAGCATCGGCGACATCGTAGGCCGCAAGGTAGAGGGAGCGGTTTGCCATGAGGCATGCCCTTCTCGGTTTTCGCCGGGCCCGGTGAGGGCGACGCGGACAGGGCCACTATGAGCACGCCTGGCGGAGAAATCTGCGGCGGCAAGCTTGCCGGGCCCCATCGAGAACGATGGCGCGCTCTTCACACGCATTGCCGATCGCGCCTACGAGGCTCAGGGCACGCGTTCAAACCGGCCGCCCGTCAACCCTATCCCCCGGTGGTGCATTAATCCCTTCGAGCTCAGGGCACGCGTTCAAACGTTGTGTTGGTGAGCGGTTTGCAGTTGACTGCAAGTCTTAATCCCTTCGAGATCAGGGCACGCGCTCAAACCTCCCCGTCCAGGGTTTACGCCCTGGACGACGGCCGGTCTTAATCCCTTCGAGATCAGGGCAGGCTGGGGCGCGACAATCAAGGTGAGAACTGAGCGGGGCGATCAACTCGATGGTCGGCTTGCGTGCCTCAGCCTGAAAATGGTGATGAAACCTCCGCACTGCACGATCCCGCTCCGCTCCCTCGATGAGGGCCGGAAGACAG
>JAJPKK010000180.1 GCA_021323775.1 Hyphomicrobiales bacterium | reverse complement strand
GTGACGTGCGAAGCGTCTTGTGGATGCGGACGAAGTTGTAATAGGCCGTGAACAGGGCGACTGACCAAGCATGGTTTTCGACCTTCTTTGAGAAAGCATTCGTGAGCGCATGAAGCGGCGGGTGTGCATTCTGATGTTCAAGTTCTGGCGCCCGGCAAATGACGTTGAGATGTGCTTGGGGTCAGGGTTACCTTCGATCGGAGTCTTGATCGCGCCAGTGCATTCGGCAGGGCTGTAGCGACCCTTCATGCTCTCAGGCGAGGCACCGTAAGTCGTCACGAGCTGGGCAGAGTCAACATCGCCTCCGAACGCGTCCTCAACAGCCTCCAAATACGCGTTGTGGCCATCGCTGGTAAGCTGAACGCGATTGGCTAGGCGAGACCGCAGGTCATCCATAAAGGCCATGGCGTACTCGCTATCGCGGCCTCCGACCAACCAAGAGATCAACAACGACCTCGGCGCCTGCTTCCTGCAACCGCTGAACCACCTCGCGGAAGCGGCTCTCGACTTCCGGGTCCACCAGATCCAGGAACTGTCGCGGCGCGATGGGCGTCGCGTTGATTACCGGTCCAGCAGCGCGATCAGGCTTGAGGTATCCCAGCGTTTGCCGCCCATTTTCTGGATTTGCGAGTAGAACTGATCGACAAGCGCTGTGACCGGCAGGTGAGCGCCGTTGCGGCGCGCCTCGGCCAGGCAGATGGCGAGGTCCTTGCGCATCCAATCCACCGCAAATCCGAAGTCGAACTTGCCAGCGGCCATGGTCTTGTAGCGGTTCTCCATCTGCCAGGATTGCGCCGCGCCCTTGGAGATCGTCGCGATCAGCTTCTCGATGTCGAGGCCGGCGCGCTTGGCGAAATGCAGCGCTTCCGCGAGCCCCTGCACGAGGCCCGCAATGCAGATCTGGTTGCACATTTTGGCGAGCTGGCCGGCGCCCGAAGCGCCCATCAGATTGCAGGCGCGCGCATAGGCGGCAATGATCTTTTCCGCGCGCCCGAACGGCTCTGCGTCGCCGCCGCACATCACGGTCAGAACACCGTTCTCGGCGCCAGCCTGGCCGCCCGAGACCGGAGCGTCAATCGCATCGAACCCGCCCTTGCGGGCGGCGGCATAAAGCTCGCGCGCGATCTCGGCGGATGCTGTGGTGTGGTCGACGAACACCGCCCCTCTGGCGATGCCGTGAAAGGCGCCGTCCGCCCCGAGCGCGACCTCACGCAGGTCATTGTCGTTGCCGACGCACGCCATGACGAAGTCCTGGCCCTCGGCCGCGGCTCGTGGCGTCGGCGCGGAACGCCCGCCGAACTGCGCCACCCACTTTTCGGCCTTGGCGGCGGTGCGATTGTAGACGGTGACGTCGTGACCGCCCCTGACCTTGAGGTGCCCGGCCATCGGATAGCCCATCACGCCAAGCCCGAGAAACGCAACCTTTGCCATGAAGATCCTCCCTGCAACCGCAAACGGCACGCCCGTCACCGCCAATCTGTCCGGCTCAAATCGGCGATGCAAAATGGGCCCCTTGATGCGCTGCCACACAGGCGGGCGTCAATCTGGTTTCGACACTGGAGCTGGTTTCGACAGCGGCGCCGCCTTAAATACCCGAATCCCGACGCCTTGATGGCTTGATGGCTCTTGCCACCTTGCAATCTCTAGCCATCTATCCTACTCGTGGCTTGCTTAGTGCTACTGCGTCATAAGCTTTCGCGAGCGTCAGCTTTCGCGAGTGCGCTTCGACAGGGGCGGCCCATGACCGCGCCTGATGGCATGATCGCCGCCATCGCGCGCATCAACGGCGGGCGGCTCGCGACGCGCAACCCGGCGGACTTCGCCGCCACGGGACTTGAACTTGTCTCCCCGTGGGATTTCTGAACTGGCGGCGTTCGCCGCCCTGGAAGTTGCGCGCTCGTGGCCGCGCTTGATTTGCGACACTCAGGTCCCAACGATCGTCAGTCTCGGCCAACGCGCTTTCCAATTCTTTGCACGAAAGCAGGGCTCCTTGATACGCGACCGCGCACGCTTGCATCAACAAGGCGGTCGTGATTGACCGTGCCGCGCGCGCTCCTATTTGTGCATAGGAGCGGCGGCTAAAGAGAGTTAGTCGGCGGCGGCCTGGGAGAGCTTGATGGCGGTGACCAAGAACGAAGTCCTCGCAAGCCTCGAACGAGTTGCAAGCCCCGATGGGGTTGCCTTGCCCAAGACGGGCGCGCTTTCGGACATTGTAGTGTCCGACGGTAAGGTTTTCTTCTCGATCACCGTGGATGCCGCTGCAGTGAACGCATGGGAGCCCGTCCGCAGGCAGGCCGAGGCGGCCGTCAGGGCGCTGCCAGGCGTCGCCTCTGTCATGGTGGCGCTGACCGCGGAGCGGGCGGCCGGCCGGCCGCGGCCTGGCGCAGCCTCCCCGGCTGCGGCAGCGGCCGCGCAGCGCGCCCACGGCGCGGTCGGGGTGCCGGGCGTCGACGCCATCATTGCGGTGGCGTCCGGCAAGGGCGGGGTCGGCAAGTCTACAGTCGCTGTGAATCTCGCGCTCGGCCTGCGCGCTCTCGGGCTCCGGGTGGGCGTGCTCGATGCCGACATTTACGGGCCGTCGACGCCCCGCCTGTTCGCCATCAAGGGGAGGCCGCAGACCAGGGGCGGCACGAGGCTGATCCCGATGGACGGTTACGGGCTCAAGGTCATGTCGATCGGCTTCCTGGTCGAAGAAGAGACGCCGATGATCTGGCGCGGCCCGATGGTGATGTCGGCGCTCAGCCAGATGCTGCGGGAGGTCGAGTGGGGCGACCTTGACGTCATGGTGGTGGACATGCCGCCCGGCACCGGCGACGCCCAGCTCACCATGGCGCAGCAGGTGCCGCTGCGCGGCGCCGTCATCGTATCGACCCCGCAGGATCTCGCCCTGGTCGACGCGCGGCGCGGCATTGCGATGTTTCGCCGGGTCAATGTGCCGGTGCTCGGCATCGTGGAGAACATGAGCTACTTCCTGTGCCCGCAATGCGGCACGCGGTCGGACATTTTCGGCCACGGGGGCGCACGGCATGAGGCCGAGCGCCTCGGCGTGCCGTTCCTCGGCGAAGTGCCGCTGCACATGGATATTCGCGAGAGGTCCGACGCCGGGCTGCCGGTGGTGGCCACGGCGCCGGCCAGCCCTCATGCGGAAGTCTTTCGCGGCATTGCGCGGCGGGTGCGCGATCAGATCGCGGCCGGGGCGGGCAGGGCGGCGCCAAGAATTGTGATCGAGGCGTAGCCTCCCGCTTCTCCCCTGGACGAAACGGCGCGCGGCCGGCGCATCGGCATTTTGTGAAAACGAACTGCCCCTGAAGAAGCACGCAAATTCAAGCACCTCGCCTTGCAAAGATGCAGATGGGACGCCCGCGGTCTCCGGAGCGCCAGCGGGCGGGACCCTGCACCCTCAGGGTTGCCTTTGCGGGACGTTCGGGGCCATGCTTGGCAACCGGAAAATGCCGGGCCGCACGGCATCGACCCGATCTGGTCGCTCGACCGTGCGTTTTGCCCGGTCACCCAGGGAGAGTGGCCCATGACTCCTCATCAACTCAAGCGTCGTCAGTTTCTCAAAGCGGCAGGCCTTGGCGCTGCGGCAACCGCGATCGCCAAGCCCGCCGTCGCGCAAACCAACCCGGCCATCAGGTGGAGATTGACGTCGAGCTTCCCGAAATCGCTCGACACGCTCTACGGCGCGATTGAAACGATCGCCAGGTTCGTGGCCGAATCGACGGACAACCAGTTCCAGATCAGTACTTTTGCGGCGGGCGAAATCGTACCCGGCCTCCAGGCCCTGGACGCGGTCAGCAACGGGACGGTCGAGGCGTGCCACACGGCCTCGTACTATTATTTTGGCAAGGACCCGACTTTCGCGCTGTTCTGCGCGGTTCCGTTCGGACTCAATACGCGCCAGCAGAATGCCTGGTTCTATGATGGCGACGGCATGAAGCTGATGAACGAGTTCGGCAAGAAATTCAACGTTTACTCGCTCGTCGCCGGCAATACGGGATGTCAGATGGGCGGCTGGTTCCGCAAGGAGATCAAGGAAGTCGCCGACATTAACGGCCTCAAATTCCGAATCGGCGGCTTTGCCGGTTTGACCATTCAGAAGCTCGGCGGCGTGCCCCAGCAGATCGCCGGCGGCGACATCTATCCGGCGCTGGAGCGCGGCACGATCGACGCCGCCGAATGGGTCGGCCCTTACGACGACGAGAAGCTCGGATTCAGCAAAGTGGCGAAATACTACTACTATCCGGGCTGGTGGGAGGGCGCGACCGCCAATCACCTCATGATCAATCTGGCGAAGTGGAACGAGCTGCCCAAGCGTTACCAGTCGATCATCGCGGGCGCCGCTGCCTATGCCAACAGCGAGGAAATGGCCAAATACGATGCGCGCAATCCCGCCGCGCTGCGCAAGCTGATCGCCAGCGGCACCGAGCTGCGGGCTTTCTCGCAGCCCATCATGGAAGCCGCCCTCAAGGCTTCGAATGAGGTCAACGCCGAAACGGCCGCCGTCAACGCCGACTTCAAGAAGGTGCTGGAATCCATGCAGGCCTTCCGCAATGAGGAATACTTCTGGTGGCAGGTTGCGGAATACGGTTATGATACCTTCATGATAAGGTCGCGCTCGCACGCGTGAAGCGGAAGCCCTTCTTCGGGCCATGTCGCATCACTTGTCGGGGTTGGTGGCCGGGCTTGTCCCGGCCGCGGCCCTTATTTTGCTCTGCACTGGAAAGCTCGGGGCCGGCGGCGGCACATTGGTTAGCGCGTCGCCGACCGCAGCGCGCGGTTTGGTAACGAAGGCTTTGCTGCAAAATTACCGCTTCGATCCTTGTGGCTGTGCGAGCGGCTTGCTTCCCCCCCCCGCAAGCGAGGAAGGGCGGCGCTGCCCTCACCCCCGGTTCTGCGTCGTCACGTTAAGGAGCGCCGGCGTGCCGGACCGCACTGCGTCGAACGCCCGACGCAGCGCCGGCATCAATTGCTCCGGGCCCGTAACCTTCTCACCAGTCCCGCCGCACGCTTCCGCGACCATCTCGAAATCCGGCGCCGGATTGAGATCGACCAAAGGCATCGTATTGGCTTTGGCCGCATAGCCGTCGGGATAGACGTCGCGGGTCGCCTGCAGGACCGCATGCCAGGCATGATTATTGGCGATGATGGTGAGCGCCGGCAGCTTTTCGGCGCGCGCCACATAGTGATAGGCAAGCGGATTGCCGAAGTAATACGAGCCGTCGCCGACCGCCGTGATTACCTCGCGCTCGGGCGCCGCAAGCTTTGCGCCCAGCCCGCCGCCGAGTCCGAAGCCGAGGCCGCCCGCGAGGCTCGATCCCAGATAGCTGCGCGGCGTCGTGAGGTCCAAGCCGCCGACCGGAAGGCCCAGCTCATTGACGATGATCGCGTCCTTGGCTTTGAGCTCGTTGAGGCAGTGGGCGAGATAGAGCGGGTGGATCGGGGTCTGGTCCTTGACCTGCGCGATCATTTTCATCCGCCTGGCGATCATCTCCTGCCGCACTTCACTCAGCGCCTTGCGCCGCAGCTCGATCGCCGTGGTGTGGCCGCGCATTGCCTCGGCAAGGCTCTCACGCAGCATCATCAAGGCTGCGCTGGACTCGCCCGTCACCAGCAGATCGGCCTCGAACTCGCGGAACGGATAGCGCGTAAACAGCGGGTCCGGCCCAAAGCAGATGACCTTGGCGGCCGGCTTGAGCGGATGGAGGCGCGGAATCCATGGCACCGCGCTGTCGAACACCGCAACCGCATCGGCCTTCGCAAGCAGCGCGGCCGGGTCGAAGCCGAGGCACATGGGATGGTCGGTCGGCAGGCTGATGTCGCGCGCTTCCGATTGCACGACCGGAATGGCGAATTCCTCGGCCAGCGCGGCCAGCGCCGTCATGGCGGCCGGGTTGCGGCCGGCCGATGAGGTCAGGATCAACGGAAGCTCTGCCGCGGCCAGCATCGCGGCGGCGCGCTCCACCGCCTCGGATGAGGGCGCCGCTGCGCTCGCGCCGAGGGGCCGCACGGTATCGCGCCGCGGCGCCACTGCCGGATTGGCGAGAACTTCACGGGGCAATGTAAGATAGACCGGCCCGCACGGCTCCGACATGGCGATATCGAGCGCACGGTCAACCACCGATTCAGCCGGCTGGCCGGCGCGCAGTTCGTAATCCCACTTGACGAATTCGCGCACCAGGCCGCCCTGGTCGAACATCTCCTGGCCCCAGTGGATCGAGCGGTTGCGCGACGCCGCGTGGCCGGTTTCGGTGAGCGGCGTACGGCCGGCGCCGAGGATGATCGGAACATTGTCGCGCGCGGCGTTCATCAGCGCGCACACGGCATTGGCAGTGCCGACCGTGACGTGCACCATCACCATCGCCGGCTTGCCGCTGACCCGATAGTAGCCGTGCGCCATCGCCACCGCGACATTCTCGTGGGGCACGGTGATGACGCGGGGATATTTGCGGTTGCTGCCGGGATTGCGCGACAGCGCTTCGATGATCGGAGCGAAATCCGTGCCGGCATTGGCGAGCAGATATTCGACGCCGCGGTCGGCAAGGCGGGAAAGAAAGGACTCGGCGGTCATACGTGCGGCAATGTCGGTCACGGGATTTCCTCAGGTCTGTGGTGAAGCCCTGCCCTCCCCCAGCACTTAGGGCGGGTTAGCCCAAGCGTCACCCAACCTCCCTGCGGCGGATTACGCATTAGCAGTCCGCCCCTGCAGGTGGCGAGGGCAGGGTAGAGCGGATGCCATTCTATCATGCAGCAACCAGGGAACGGCTAGTCAGGCCCAGCGTCGGCGCTAGACCGATGGTCAAAAGGGCGATCATAGCCATCGGTACGAATGCCGCCGCTGGCAGGCCGGTCAAATCCCAGGCGACGCCGCTCAGGATGGGGACGACCACCGCACAGGAATAGCTGATAGTGAACATGCCGGCGGCCATGCGCGGGACATCTTCCGGCTGAGCGAGAAGAGGCGGCAGTGCAAGCACCAGGATCAGGATCGACGCCGTGGAAACGCCGATCAGGCCGGCGCAAGCCATAATGATCGGAACATTGCCCAGGATGAATCCCATCGCCGCCATCAGCGTTATCGCCCCAAGAACCACGTAGCTTGCTGACCGGCGTTCAAACCGGCCGGCAAGCCCTAACAGCAGGAACGATCCCGGCAATTGTGCCGTGTTGAGCGCCACAAGGGCGGGGCCGACCAGATCGCCACGGCCGATCTGACCGAGGTAGTCGGGCAGGAAATGGTTGGTGGTGAAATACGACGCATTCGCGCCGCCCAGCACCAGGCCCAGCCGCCACATCAGGCCTGAGCGCCAGTCGGGCCACCACCGTTGGTGCAAGGCATGCCCAATCCCTGCCCTCCCTCGCCACCCCCACCCTTGCCTCCCCCGCTTGCGTGGGAGGGTTGGGGAGGGGGAGTGCGGGAACGCAGCGAGGGCGCTGCGGCGCGGCGCGGCCGCGAGAATGACCATCGCGACGGCGACACAGGGTGCGGCCCAGAACACAAAGCCGAGCCGCCAACTGCCCCCGACCAGCGGGAGCACAACCGGCAACATCAGCAGCACCGGCAAGATTTCGCCGACCAGCAATCCGTTGGCATAGACCGCCGTCGCAAAGCCGACGCGGTGGGGCATCCAGGATCGCGCCAACGGCGGCATCGACGGATGCATCACGGCAACGCCGAAACCGGTGACGACGGTCGCGGCGTAGAGCGCCAGCACATTGGGGGCCCACCCCCGCAGCGCTGAGCCCGCTGCGGTAATAAGCAGCCCGGCAACCACGGTTGTTGCGGCGCCGAAGCGCGCGATCAGCAGCGAGCCTGGGATGGCCGCACACGCGAACAGCACCACCGGCAGGCCGGCCAGGATGCCGACCTCGGTCTCGGACATCTGCAGGTCTTGGTGAATGAGCGGGATCAGCGGCGGCACCGCCAGAATGGTCATGCGCATGCCGTTGCCGGCAAGCCACAGGAGGGCGACGCGGTTGAGTGTAGAAGCAAGCGACCTGTCGCTGCCGTCCGCCGCTTCCGGTGATCGCATCAGGGCTTCTCCGGCCACCGTTTCTTAAAGAGCTGCCAAAGGGTACGCACGGCGCTGGTTGAGGAAGCGGATGCAGCAAGCCTCAAGACGCAGGGACAAGGCCGACGACTACATCTCTTGCAATATGCTGGCAAAAAAGGCAGGTGGCCGGGACGAAGCCCCGCCATGACGATATGCATGGCTGTGATGGGCTGAGCGCTAGCGAAATCCCTCCGCCCCTCCCTCGCAAGCGGTGAAGTGAGAGGCGGCGAGGCTGATGTGGGCCTCGCTGTGCTCAACCGTCATAGTGTGAGCCCGTGAATCGTTTTTCGTCGAGTGGGCAAGGCGAACCGTGACCACCCGCCCCTGCCCCTCCCCGCAAGCGGGGGAGGGTGGGGACGGGTGGGGGCGCGGCGCTTCCAGCTTGTCGAAGGGGCGCCTTTGCCCCACCCTACGGCATACTGCCGCCCTGTGCACTACGGCAGGTAAACCGGCTTCGGCCGCTCGTTCAGCTCGATGTAGGTCCCCCACGGATCTGTGATGAACGCCAGCGCCACGCCGGATTGTTCATTTTTCGTGTAGGGGCGGTCGAGCTTGATGCCATTGGCTTCGAGCTTCTTGATGAAGGCTTGCAGGTCCGTCACGTCGAAGCCGATATGGTCGAGAACGCGCCCTTTGGTCGGGGCTTGCGCCGTATCGGCCTTGTTGAACCGCAGCTGGACGCCAGGGATGTCGTCGACCGGGGCGTTGTTGCGCAGACCGGGCTTGGCGCCGAAGATTTTTGCATACCAGGCTTGGCTCTCGGCGATCGCGGCTTCCGGCAGGAAGAAATGGACGTGTTCGTGCCGGATCGGAACATTCTGGCTCTTGTTTTCCAGGATTTCGATTCTCAGTCCGTCAGGCGTTACGACGTAGGCTTGGTCGAGCCTTCCGTTGTTTCCCGGCTGCACGGGAACGCCTGCGGCTTTCCATTTCGCCACGGATTCCTGGACGTTCTGCACGATAAAGCCGACGTGGTTCACGACCGACCCGACCGTGCCGCCCGCCGCCGGCGGCGGTGCCTCGGCTCCGAGATTCAGATTCACCACGACACCGGGGAATATCACCCGTTGCAGCCGACCGGGACCGCCGTCTTTGCCGCCCATGGCGAGAAAGATCTTCTTGTTCGCCTCCACGTCGCGTGAATTGAGATGCCAGTGTCCCATGGTCACGCCTGCCTCGTTAGGCGCATAGGGCTGGGCCCAGGCCGCACCCGCCGTCAGGCCCGAGACGAGCCACAGAGCCGTAATCAGTCTCTTCATCGCGTCCTCCCATTGATCGCACGCGGTGCCAGCGATCTGCGCGAGATTAGCACCCGCCGCGCGTTTTTGAAATTCGAATTGCCTATGGAATTTTCACCTCTCCGCTCCGGGGAGAGGTGAAGCGGCAATCTCCGCAAGGCACTTTGCGAGAGCCTCGCCTTCGGGATCGGCAAGGGCGGCGACGCGGGCGCTGGCGACGGCGTCGACGCCGCGAGAGAGCGGAATGCGGCCGGCAAGTGTCGGCCGGATCACGTCGCGTTCGATTGCCGCGTAATTGGCAGCGCCGCGTTTCAGGGTGTCGCCATAACCCTTGATCAGCCGCGCGCATTCGGCGATTTCGAGCGCAAGTGCGCCGGATTTGTCCGCCGCCGCAATGATGAGCGCGAGCCAAGCCTCGATCGCCCTCTGCTCCTCCTGGTAGCGAAAGCTTTGCGGCCGGAAGCGCCGGAGCCGGGCGAGGGCCAGGAGGCGCAGGTAGCCGGAAACCGAAGTGGTCTTGATCTCCATGCCCCAGTGAAGCTTGTCGATCCATCCGCGACGCTCGGCCGTCGCGATGATCGGCCGGGCGATAAAGGGCGGCAGAATCGAGCACATTTCTGCGATGCCGGGCTTCAAAAATTCCACAATCGTGACCGGCTCGTCCGGGTTCGCGCTCATCTGTGCAGCGATCCCTGCCATCCGCGCCGGCGCAATCTTGGCCTCAGCGACGCGGATCACGTCCTCATAAGACATGCGCAGCGCAAGATGGCGCGCGACCTCTCGCGTGAGGCGCCCGCGCGCGCCGGCGCGCCGGTCGGCTTCGGCAATGCGGGCCAGACGGTCGAGATAGAGCCGGGCGTAGGCAGCGTCCTGATAGGCGACGAGCCGGCGCACCCCTTCGGCTACGATGTCGGCCGCATCGCCAAAACGCGCAGGCTCATTTGCGAGGTTGCCTGGGAGCGCGGGCGTCCCGCCGGCGTCTCTGAGCCTGTCGTTCTCTGCTTTCGGAGCAGCCGCTTGCGGTGTCGCCTTCTCTACTTCCTCCCCCCTTGTGGGGAAGGGTCGGGTTGGGGGGTCGAGAGGATGGGCCACAGATGCCCCCGATCTTCCGACCCCCACCCCCGACCCCTCCCAGCCAGGGGGAGGGGAGGACCGTGCGACTCGCTCCGCCGCCTCCAACCCCGCGCGGAAGCCGCGCAGATTTGCCTCCGAAGACTTACCCGCGCGGATCGCGGCCTCGAAAGCCGCCGCCGGGATCGGCAGCCGGCCCGACGCCGCAACAGCTCCCAACATCACCGAATTGATCATCGCGCGCGCTGACCTGGCGACTGCGTCCATGTCGAGCAGCAGATGTGACCGGGCGTTCTTTTCCACGGCTCCCATGAGCCTACCCGTGTCGAAGCGCCCGTCGGCCATCGCCATCTTTTCCGCAATAGCGTGCGAGCGATGGGTGCTGGCGATCAGCAGCGTTCTGTCCGGCGTGACGAAGCCGCCCGCGACGGCGCGGCCGGCTTCGAGGAATTCGCTCGCCACCACCATGTCGACATCGCCGATGCCGGGTGCGAGCGCCAGCACGGGGCGTTTGCCGTGAAGCTCTCGCCATGGCGTCGGATAGACTTCGATATAGTAGGTGGTGGCGCCGGTGCGCTGCGCGACGCCCGGGATCGAGGTGCTCTGCACCGGCAGATCGCAGCTTGCCGCCGCGGCGATGATCCAGTCGGTGAGCACGCCGCCGCCTTCGCCGCCGAGCGCCGCGATCAGTATGGATATCGGACGCGCGCTCATGCGGTGCGGTTCGGGGCGTAGCCGCCCAGCAGGGCGATGACGCGACTGCGCAGCGCCGCGATGGCGCGGTCCCGCCAGTTTGGATTGCGGATCAGCTCGGCCCGGTAGAATGACGGGCACAGCACGGCTGCATGGGCGACCTCGCCGCACAGCCCGCACCCGACGCAACTGTCGATGACGGTCGTCACCGGGTCGGTGCGCAGCGGATCGGGGTTCGGCTTGACGGTCAGCGACGGGCAGCCGGACAGCCGGATGCACGAGTGGTCGCCGGTGCAGATGTCTTCGTCGACGCCGTAGCGGATGCGCACCACGCGCTTGCCGCGTTTGAGCTGTTCGGCCTCCTCGGCGCGCAGCCGGCGCTGGCGCGCGAGCTGGCATTCGCCATCCGCGATGATCACCTTGAGGCCGCGCTCGCCCGCGAGCATCGCTTGCCGGAGGGTCGCCATCATCTTGGCCACCGAGTAGGTGCGCACCTTGCGCAGCCACTTCACGCCCATGGCGCGCAGCGTGGTCTCCAGGTCCATGCGAGGCGCCAAGCCCCCTCCCGTCCCTCCCCCGCTTGCGCTGGAGGGAAGGGAGGGGGCGCTTGAGGGCATATATTGCTGGCCGGTCGCCGAGGTGTAGCCGTTCTGCATGACGATGAGAACGCCATCGCCCTGGTTGAACAGAGTGCTGGCAACCCCGGTAATGAGCCCGTTGTGCCAGAAGCCGCCGTCGCCCATCACGGCGATCGAGCGACGGTCCATATTGGGACCCACCGCGGCGGCGCTCGCGAGCGACATGCCATAGCCGAGGATGGAGTTGCCGAGGCTGAACGGCGGCAGAGTGCCGAATGAGTGGCAGCCAATATCGGCTGAGATGTGGGTCGGACCGATCTCGCGCTGCACGAGCTTGATGGCGCTGAACACCGGCCGCTCCGGACAGCCGGTGCAGAACGCCGGCGGCCGCGCCGGCAATTCGCCCAGCGCCGCGGCCGCCACGGAGCGATGGCCGACGATTTCTCGCACCCTCGCCGCCATCGCCTCGGGATCAAGGCCAGCAGGCCGTATTTCAGCCAGGAACGCCGCCAGGCCGTTGAGCAGAACTTCAGCCGTGTACTCCCCGGCCTTGGGCAGCGGCCCCTTGCCGAGCACCCGGGCTTGCAGATCGGCGCGCCGCAGTTCCACGTTGAGCGCGTGCTCGATGTATTCGGGATGACCTTCCTCCACCACCAGCACGGCGCGCTTGCCGGCGCAGAACGAAGTCAACTCCTCCGGCACCAGCGGGTAGACCACGTTGAGCACCAGGACAGGCACGCGAGAGCCGCCGAAGATATCGGCGAGGCCCAGCCGCTCCAGCGCGCGCAGCACGGCGTTGGTGAGGCCCCCCATGACAACGATGCCGATATCATCGAGGTCGCCCGCAATTATTTCGTTGAGCTTGTGCTGGCGAATGAACGCCTGTGCGGCCGGCATGCGGTCTTCGACCTTGAGGCGTTCGTGGATAAACGTCACGGGCGGATGGGAAAGGCGCGCATAGTCGAAGCGCGGCGGGCCGGGTAAGCGATTTAGGGTGGAATAGCGGCCCGGCCGGTTGTCGCGCGCGATGAATTCGCCGGTGACATGGCAGGCGCGAATGCGCAGTTCGAGCATCACCGGCGCATGGCTTGCCTCCGACAGCTCGAAGCCCTGCTCGACGCAGCGCACGATGGTAGGCAAACCCGGCCGCGGATCGAGCAGCCACATCGATGACTTCATCGCATAAGCGTAGGAGCGTTCCTGGATGACGCTTGCACCCTCGCCGTAGTCCTCCCCCAGGATAATCATCACGCCGCCGATCACGCCGGGAGAGGCGAGGTTCGACAGCGCATCGGCCGCTACATTGGTGCCGACGATCGACTTCCAGGTCACGGCCCCGCGCAGCGGATAGTTGATCGAGGCGCCCAGCATCGCGGCGGCCGACGCCTCGTTGGTGCAGGTTTCGAGATGCACCCCGAGTTCCGCCATCATGTCCTCGGCATCCACCAGGACGTCGAGCAGGTGCGACACCGGCGCCCCCTGGTAGCCGCCGACGTAGCTTACGCCCGATTGCAACAGCGCCTTGGTAACGGCGAGGATGCCTTCGCCGCGAAAAACCTCGCCGTCGCCGAGCCGCAGGGCGTCGACTTCGGTCTTGAACGAGCGTTCCATGTCGGGCCTCAAAATTTTCGGGCATTCTCCTTCTGTCCCGCCGGCAGAGCAATCGTGCTATAGTGCGCCGACAGCCACATGCGAGGAAAGCTTACATGGGCCGGACCCCTACCCCGATCTGGGCGGCGATCGCTGCCTCCCTGCTGGCCGCTGCGCCGGCTGCGGCGCAGCAGGAGCTGCCTGCCGAATGGACGCTTTGCCTCAACGAGGGCAACGTCTATCCGCCCGATATCGCCGCCGACGGCTGTACGGCGGTGATCCAGTCCGCCAACCGCCAGCCGCGGGAACTCGCAGTCGCCTTCACGAACCGGGGTCTTGACTACCGGGCGCAGGGGAATCTCGACCGCGCTCTTCTGGATTATGACTCGGCCATCAAGTCCGACCCCGACTATGCGCCTGCGTTCAATAATCGCGGCGCGGCTTGGCGGGATAAGGGCGAATACGATCGCGCCATCGCGGACTACACGGAGGCGCTGCGGATCGATCCCCGCAACGCAGTCATCATGACCAATCGCGGCGCCGCCTATCGCGACAAGGGCGATCTGGATCGCGCCATTGCGGACTACGACCATGCGCTCCGCCTCGACCCCAAATACGCGACGGCGTTGACGAACCGCGGCAACGCGTATCGCGAGAAGGGCGATCTCGACCGCGCTGCTGCGGACTACGACGCCGCGATCGAGGCCGATCCGACCAACGCGGTCGCATTTAACAATCGCGGCGCTGCCTATGTGCTCAGAGGCGACGTCGAGAATGCGCTGGCTTACTATTCGCAAGCCATCCGGCTCGATCCCAACTACGCGCTCGCGTTCAACAATCGCGGCATCGTCTGGCGCGACAAGGGCGATCTCGACCACGCGGTGATCGATTTCGGCGAGGCAATCAGGCTCAACCCGCGCTTCGGCGCCGCCATGGTCAACCGCGCCAATGCGTGGCGCGACAAAGGCGAATTCGAGCGGGCTCTGGCGGATTATGGCAACGCCATAAAGCTCAATCCCAGAAACACCTTCGCCCTGATGAGCCGGGGCTTGGCGCATCTGCGGCGCGGCGAACTTGATGACGCGATCGCGGATTTCGACGCCGCGCTTGCCCTTAATCCGAGGCTTGCGGACTCGCTTTATGGGCGCGGCATCGCAAAGCGGAAGAAGGGGGATCTCGCGGGGGCAGATGCCGACCTCGCCGCCGCGAAGGCGATCCGCCCCGGCATCGCCCAGGAGTTTGCGATATCGGAAATTCAGTAGGCGGCAGCGGACGCCGTCTCCTGGAGACCCCGGCCAATCGCGTCCTGATCCGAAAGCTCGTCGAGCCGGCGCGCGCCGCGGCCGTGTAGCGGTCGCCGCCTCTCCCGAGGCGACTGATGACGGAGCTTTCGATCGAAACCCGCTCTGGCAGGACATTCCACATCGGCCGTTGCCAATGTGCATATCTAAATCGCGGGTGCCCCGAGACCGAGTGCGCAACGGGCGACCACACGGGTCACCCCTCCAAGCGCACGCACGTTCTGTAAAAGCGCCACTGTGCCGGCGCGACTCTAGAAATCCGGTTTCTGCGCCGTCGGGACGTCCGAATCCTTATTGTTGTAATATTCATGCCTGTTTTCGGCGCAGATAATCTCCTGCCATTGGCCGGAGCCGCGTCCATACGTAATGGTCGCGGTCCAGGGCATCGTGAAGGCGCCCTCATCCTCAACCGTGAAGTGGACCTGCAGATACCTGCCCCGATAACTGCGGTCGATGTCCACCGGCGGGCGGAAGTTCTCTTTCGCATCCCGCTCCAACCCCTCTTTGGCTTCTTCGTAAGAGAGCAGCCGATAGCGTTCCACCACATGCAGCTTCTCGGTATACGGCGTGCCGTAGAGGTCGAGCATCGCGAACGGCCGGTTGGTCCTGGTTCCCACGGTGTCGATCACCAGGGTATCGCCCTCGTAATGGCCGACCGAATCGCCATACCAGGACGGCTTGAGCTGCGCCGGATGCGACTCATTCATGCGCACGCGGCGGACGTCAGGCCCCTCGTCGTAAATGATCGTGATCTGGTGCGGCTGCTGGAGCATTTGCATGCCGAAATTCTTGTAAATGTACGGCACGGGTTCGGGCCAGCATTGATTGGCCGGGCTCGGAAAGGTTATGCCGGCTAACGATATTTCGCCGTATTTCTTCACCACGGCCGCCGCCCACGGTTTCAAAATCGGATTGGTGTAATCGCCGACCAGCTCGTTGTAATTGCTCACGCCGTTTCGCCGCGACCTGTTTGTCACAGGACCTGGCCCCGATGCCGGCGGTTCGAACCCGGGAAGAGACGGGTGACGCCATACGCCTGAGAAATCCGGGATCGCCGCCGCGCCCTGCTTGCCGCTCCAAACCGCTCCGACCGCAGGCGTTGCGGTCTGTGCCAATGCAGGCGTCCCAACCGCGGCCGTCAACGTCACCAATAAAAGGAAATCTCGCTGCCTTCTCATGCCAACCTCCCTTTTCCTGGTTCGTCGTCTTTTTGAGTATCGCAATTTTATCTGAGCGATCGAAAGAAAACCACGGGGCTGCGGCGGCCCCTGGAAAGGCGCTGCCGCATTTGGCTTGCCTGATGACATTGTCGTGCGCCTTGACGACCTCGCCGCGCTTGCGCGTCTGGCGGGCCGTCGATTTGCGGGATAATGATTTTGGCGTCGGGCTCAGCACGGCTGCTCGTCCCGCTCGCGGGCATGGAGAGTTCCCCTGTAACGCCCGCGCAAACTCACGCGAAGATTGCCTCTTTTGAATCTTGAGTGGGTGCAGAAGCCTTAAGGGCGCGCGGCCTTGGGAAGGGCCTTGATCGCTTGGATGCAGTCTTGCGGGCGGCGGCAGCCGGTCAAGGGCGATTGGCGCGCGGTTAATCGCGCGCCAATCGCCGCTTAAGCGGTCGAGACCCT
>JAJPKK010000344.1 GCA_021323775.1 Hyphomicrobiales bacterium | reverse complement strand
TCGCAAAAGCCGGTCCGCACTATAAACAGCGCGAGAAACGCTCGCAAATTCACCCGCAACGTAATACAGTTATGCCCATGAAACCGGCATAACTTGCCTCGCCTGCGCAAAATCAACCAATTTCGCGACAGAAACTAGTCTCGGAATCGAGCGCGTCGTAGGCGGCGCGCATGTCGGCGAACTCGGTGTCGCCGCCGGCCGACGGAACGATGCGGGCCGACAGCAGCGAGTATTTCGCCGGCACCGCCTTGAATGAGGAATCCGAATGCCACAGCCGGTTGCCGAGATTGAAGGCGCGCCGGCGGTCATCCCGCGCCAGCATGTTGCCATGCTGATCAAGATTGGAAATGTCGGCCATCTCGATGCCGAGCCGGCGCTGATCGAGCCTTGTCACGTTGTTGGCCGTGTTAGGTTCGATCTTGCCGAGGCTCTTTGTGAAGGCGATCTGCTCCTGGTCGGTCAGCGGCTGGTTGTGGAACACCAGCACGGCATAGCGCTCCATGGCGGCATGAATTGCCGCCGCCGCCTCGGCGTCGAGCGGCGCGCGCAAATCAATGCCGGTGACCTCGGCGACAAAGTCATGTCCGATCGGGATGAGCCGCATGAGAGATCAATGCGCCAACGGATCGGGCCGTAGCTGGAAATTCACCACCAGCGGGCTCGACAAGGTCTCCGGAGTCTTGCCTGGGGCGCCGGGGGCAGGGGCGTCGATGCCTTCGATATGCATCGGCGTGCGGTTGCCGGACGTGACCCAAAGGCCGCGGCCCTTCCAGCCGGCGTTCGGGTCGTCGATGCGGCCGTCGATGCCTTTGGCGAAAAAGCCCATCGGATAAGGCACGCGCAGCTCGATCACCTGGCCGCCAACCAGCGCATGGAGCGAGTCCGACTGGTTGCCGGTCGCCAGCGGAACGTTGGCGCCCAGCCCTAAGATGTTGTGCTGATCGACCCAGGTGTAATACGGGTTCTCTTCCGCACCTGGATCGCCCTGGAAACCCGGCCCCGGGATCGGATAGAACGAGAAGCCCTCGGGGCATTTCTCCCCAAGCTCCGCGCCCGGTCCGTTGAGCGGGCCCTTGCATTTGCGCCGGTCGAAGCTCGCAATGTGCCCCGAATCGAGCGGCATCCACACCACGCCGTTGCGGTCGACGTCAGCGCCGCGAATGCCGAAGCCCGGCAGCGGTATCTTGTAGATTTCCGCGAGCGCCGTTTCCGCCGGATTGGCGCCCGGCGCCAGGCGCAGGATGTAGCCCGGGTGCGTGAGGTTCGAGCCCCAGATGGAGCCGTCGGCCGGGCTGTAGGCGATCGCGTACATGGCGAACGGAATGCGCGTGTCCTTGCT
The DNA here is from genome assembly GCA_021323775.1 of Hyphomicrobiales bacterium. Classification (GTDB taxonomy): domain Bacteria; phylum Pseudomonadota; class Alphaproteobacteria; order Rhizobiales; family Xanthobacteraceae; genus JAJPKK01. The sequence goes on along the minus strand of JAJPKK010000344.1, from coordinate 2,475 downwards.
GTAATCGACGGGCTTGCCGGGCTCGTTATAGCCCTCGTCGCGCTTGCCGTTGCCGTTGGTGTCGACGATCAAGGGCGTCCAGCCCTGCGATTTCGCCTGGTCGCCCGTCTCCCAATAGAGGTTGGTGTTGATCCAGCCGACGACGGCGCGCTCGCCCTGCGTGTTGTTGCTGAGCCAGAGCGTGTTGTCGGCGTCCTCGGCGAAATTCAGATGATGGGTGCCGAAGCAGGTGTCGATGTGAGAGAACTTCTTCGTCTTGGGATCCCAGACCGTGACCTGCCGCGAATTCTGCACAAAGCCGGTTTGCGGTCCGGCCAGTGGATAGAGCTGCGCTGAGCGGAGCGGCGAATCCTTCTTGCAGTAATCAGGCGGGTTCTTCGGGGAGCGGATTTGCGCCGTGTAATAGACCCGGCCGTCCTGGTCCATCATCGGATTGTGCGCATTGACGCGGGTATCCCACGTCTGCTCCATGCCGAAATAGGCCGACGGCGCCAGCACACGATTGGCGAGCGCCGAGCTCGGCGTGTTCTCGGGATCGAGAACCGGCACCTTCATGGTGGTCTTGCTGTTCTTCACAGGGTCAAGCACCGGCAGATTGTCGGTGGAGAGTTCCGCAGCGCCGTAGATCAGCCCATAGCCGTTGACGGTCGGCTTGCGCCTGTCGGTGAGCGTAAGGTCATGAAGATAATGCTTGGGGTCCGACCAGTCCCGCACCGTGACCACGAGATTGCGCTCGACCCCGACGGGGCGCGGCGGCGTGGCGCTCGGAATTTCCCCGGCCTTGATGCGGTCGGTCCAGTCCGCAAGCGCCGCCAGATGGCCGCCGTCCGGCGTCAGCAGGCCGGCCATGAAACGAACCATGTCGCGGCCGGCGGGTCCTGACTGCAGACGGCGCGCCCATGCTGCAATCGAAGAATCGAAATGCCCGAGCGCCTCCGGGATGTTGCGCGTGGCATAGTTGCCGATCTGGTGGCAATTGCCGCAACCGTTGGTCTTGACCGTGTTGAGCCACAGGTCCTGAGTCTTGAAGGTGACGGGAATGCCGTTGCCGTCGGCGCCCGTGCCGGGGAACTTGCTTCTGTCCGGCACCCTGATCATCGAGGCCCAATAGATGGCCGGATAATATTGCGCCGCCGCCGCGAGGTTTGGAGCGATAACCGCGGTGAGGTTGAGGATCCTGCCAGGCTCGGTCGTGACCTTCGGCGAGTCGACGAGGCCGTAGCCCCGCACCCACACGCGATAGGTCGCCTTCGGCAGATCGGGAATGACGTAGCGTCCGTAATCATCGGTCACCGCCATTTTGGCGAACCGGGTCCCCAGTTCAGTTGTCTCAGCCACCACCCACACGCCGGATTCCGGTCCGGTTCTGCTGGTCACGATGCCGCCGATGTCGTCCGCGTCGATTGCCGGCGCAGCCACGGCGGAGGCCTGCTGGGCGAGCGCCGCTGTCGGCGCGCCGGCCAGCATCGTCGCAAAAGCAATCGCCGTTCCAGCGAGCAATGCTTGTTTCATCGTCATCGATAACTCCCTCCGTGTCCGTCCGTTGCCGGCAAGTGTCCGACAAAATCTCTATTCGGCGTCATGCGTTGCCCCGCCCGCATCCGGTGGGAGGGATACGCCGGCGCCTGTCACGGTCATTATAGCCTGGCGTTACTCTGATGCACTTGGAATCCAGGTGCGAGACGCACTTGGATTCCGCAGCGGATAGGTTACAAAACAGCGATCCGATTGCGGCCCGCGCGGCGCCGGCGATGTCGTGAACAAGAAATGGGTTGGAGGAAGCATGTGCAGGCAGGACTTGCAGGGCGGCTTTAAGACAAATGCACGGCGAAAGGGCGCTGCGCCGCGCATGTTCGCCTTTAACGTGGCGGCGTCGAGCGCGTTGGCTCTTGCCTGCCTCAACGGCGCCGCGCAGGCGGCCGGCGATCCCGCCAAGGGCCAGGCCGCGTTCGTGCGGCAATGCGCGATCTGCCACACCACCGAGAAAGGCGGCGACAATCGCTACGGCCCCAACCTGTTCGGCATCGTCGGCAAGACGGCCGGCACTGTGCCTGGGTTCGCCTATACCAACGCCTTCAAGAACCGCGCCAAGTGGGAATGGACCGAGGATGCCATCGGGAGCTGGATGATGTTCCCCTCCACCATGGTCCCCGGCACGGCCATGGGCGTGTTCCAGGGCATCGCCGAGCGGGACCGCGACGATCTGGCGGCGTATTTGGCGACGTTGAAGTGAGGTTGCCGCAGGACGGGTTGAGCGCAGCGAAACCCATTAGCGTCAGGAGAACGAAGCGTCGGTCAGCGGGTGCCGAAGCTGCGTCAGTGAGCCCCGAAATCAGCTATCGCCGAAGCCTTCGTTGTATGGGTAAGCCGGGGGCGGCATCGATGTGACCGAAACGGCGAGGGTACATCGGTTCGGCCGGGGTCGAGGAGCGGAGCAAAGGTACGGGAAGGGCCGCCTGGAGACCTGAGAGATCC
>JAJPKK010000168.1 GCA_021323775.1 Hyphomicrobiales bacterium | reverse complement strand
GGCGACATGGGCGCCGACGTCATCAAGGTCGAGCCGCCGTCGGGAGGCGACGACACCCGCGGCTGGGGGCCGCCGTTTGCAGCCGGCGAATCCGCTTACTTTCTCGCTGCCAACCGCAACAAGCGTTCGATGACGCTCAATCTCGCCCTGCCCGCCGGACAGAAGCTGCTCGCCGGGCTGCTGGAAAAAGCCGACGTCGTGATCGACAACTTCAAGCTCGGCACCCTTGCCAGATGGGGCTTCACGGACGCCTGGTTTGACGCCGAGACGCCGCGCGTGGTGCGCTGCTCGATCACCGGCTACGGATCGAGCGGCCCCAAGGCGGCGCTGCCCGGTTACGATTTCATCCTTCAGGCCGAATCGGGACTGATGAGCATCTGCGGCGAGCCTGACGGCATGCCGACCAAATACGGCGTCGCCATTGTGGATGTCTGCACCGGCATGCTTGCGTGCACCGCCATCCTTGCCGCCCTCAATGCGCGCCATAGCACCGGCCGCGGCCAGAAGGTTGAACTGTCGCTCTACGAGTCGGCGCTCCACATGCTGGTCAATGTGGCGTCGAATGTGCTCGTGTCCGGCCGCGGCGGCGGGCGGTTCGGCAACGGTCATCCGAGCATCGTGCCCTACACCACTTACGCCGCCAAGGACGCTATGATGGCGCTCGCCATCGGCAACGACGCCCAGTTCGCCAAATGCGCCGCCGTGCTCGGTCATCCGGAATGGGCCGACGATCCGCGCTTTGCCACCAACCGCGCCCGCGTTGAGCACCGTCATCTCGTCGATGGTGCGATCGCGCAAGCGCTGGCAGCCGACACCGCAGACAACTGGCTTGCCAGGCTGAAAGCCGCCGGCGTGCCGTGTGGTCGCATCAATTCGGTCGCCGAAGCGCTTGCCGATCCGCAGACAGCGGCGCGGGCGATGATCGAGACCGTGAAACACCCGGCTATCGGCGAACTCAAGCTCATAGGTCCGCCGTACAAATTCTCCGCCACGCCGGCCGCGGTGCGCCGCCCGCCGCCGATGCTGGGTGAGCACACGGAGGAGATATTGCGGGAAGAGCTAGGGCTGGACGCGGCGGCAATCGCAGCGCTGCGGCGGGATAAGGTCATTTAGGAGCGGCCTTGCGCTTTAACCTGTAGCCGGGTTTGAGCGAAAGCGAAGTCCAGGAACGGCCTTGCTCGCGGCGCTGCCGACCCCCCAGGGTTTCGCGGGCGCTCAGCCCGGGCTGCCGCCCCTGCCGGCCGCCCATCGCCAATCTATTTGACTCGCATGTATCGGCGCGGCGCGCAATGCGAGAATGATCGAAGGTAGAACGGCTCGCTCGTGGACCAGTAATAGGACGACACCGGAACCATCATCGGCCCGAACGAACGGACCGCGCGGCTGCAGACGATCACGCGCTTGGCGAGTCGCGTCCGCCGCGCGTGATGCTTGGCTTTCTTCCAATGGCCTGAATTGCTCGCTGCTTTGAGGCGGCGCGGCGGCAGCGGCCGCGACTCTTTCTCGCCGGCAGCGACGAGGTCGTCGCGTCTGCGCGATGAAGGCGCAGCCGGGGAGGCGGGAGGCGCCGGCCGATCAACGATAGCGACTCGGGGCGAAGGCTGCGGCGGAGGCCCAGCCTTGCCTTCACCTCCACGCGGGGGAGGGGAGGGCGGCGATTCAGAACGTCCGTATGACGACGGCGCTGCCGCCGGAGGCGCCGGCGGAGAAGCCCCCTCTCTGCCCTCCGCTGCTTGCGGGGGAGGGTAGGGAGGGGCAGCCGCAATTGCCGTCGGCGCCTGCGCCGGAGCAGCGCTCGGCGGCGCCGCGACCACCCGGACCAGGTCCGATGTGCTCGTTAAAGAAGCGGTTCGAGGTGCGTCCAGCACGGTGAGATCTATTCTTCCGTCGCCGACCTTCACAAAGTAGCTGTAGCCATCGAGAACGCGCTTCATCACTCTTTGAAGCGACCCCTCGTAATGTCCGGTAAGACGCGCCTGGAGATTGGCCGACGAGCGGTAATGCACATCGAATGCGCCGCCCAGGGCCTTGAGAACTTCTTCGACCGAGGTGTTTATCGCTTCGATGGTAACCGCCTCGGGACTGCCGCGAACCTGCGCTTCCGCGAGAGCCGCCGTCGGCGCCGCGGCCAGGGCGACGCCAAGCGCGATTGCGGCCCGCGCCGCAGGTGTGGGTGAGCCGCAACGGATGGGCAGTGCGGTCAATGTCAATTTTGTCAATGTGTCCTCCCCACAGTTGCGACCCGCACGATCGCAGCGCTCCGCTGCGGCCATCGTGACGCAATGAGCCTTCAGTCGCGGCGCTCCTTAACTCCCCTCGGGCCGGTGACTCGGATTCGCTTGCCGGTGCGCTGGGCTTTGGCGTGTGAACGGTCTGAAGCGTTGGCAAGAATAGAAATGCAGGGTCGCTCTGTGTCAATAGTCCGACGGACATCTTCGCGCCGCCGCCTTCTTGCCTGAGAGAAGCGCGGCTGCGGTCAATATTTTGGCCTCTTTTGAATCCTGAGTGGGTGCAGAAGCCTTAAGGGCGCGCGGCCTTGGCGAGGGCCTTGATCGCTTGGATGCAGTCTTGCGGGCGGCGGCAGCCGGTCAAGGGCGATTGGCGCGCGT
>JAJPKK010000163.1 GCA_021323775.1 Hyphomicrobiales bacterium | reverse complement strand
CGCCTTTGCCCACCCTACGCGCTCCCGGCATCATCCCCCCGACATCGCGCGAATGATCTCGACTATGTCGCCTTCGCGCACCGCGGTGGTGGGCCAGGCGGCGCGGCGCACCACAGCGCCGTTGAGCGAGATCGCGAAGCCTCGCGGCTCGGAAATTTCAAGATCGGCGGTCTCGCTGCGCCACAGCTCGGCGAGGTTCGCTGCCGCGCAATCCCGCGGCTCTCCATTGACGGTCAGCTTCATCTCAACATTCCAGTTTCATATTCGGCTTTCGCATTCTCCGCTGTCACATTTTCTCCTTGCCAGACCGCGGCGGCGTCAAAACGATCGAGCCCGAATGGCTCCGCCACAGCCGGCAAGGCGCCGTCGGCGATCAAGGCTTCAATCGCGAACGCCGTCGCCGGTGCGAGCAGATAGCCGTTGCGATGATGGCCCGTGGCGAGCACCAAGCCCGGGATCGACGTTGCCCCGAGGATCGGGGCGTCGTCGATCGAGCTTGGCCGGAAGCCCGTCCACGCCGCCTCGACCGGCATCTCCTCAATGGCCGGAAAGGCGCGCCGTGCGCCTTCGAGCAGCGCAAAAAGCCCCCCCGCCGTGATGGCGTCGTCGAAGCCGCGCTCTTCGACGGTCGCGCAGACGATCAGCCGGCCGTCGCTTTTGGGGGCCATGTGGATCTGCTCCGTCCAGACAATGTGAGCGAGCGTCCCGGTATCTCCCGTGGTCTGGACTGCAAGCGCCTGCCCCTTGAGCGGACGCACCGGCACAACGAGAGAAGGCGGAAGGACATCGCGGGTCCAGGCGCCCGCCGCAAGCACGACCGCCGGCGCCCGGCAGCTTCCCCTGTCGGTCGTCACGCCGGCAACGCGGCCGCCTTCGAGGTCTATGCCGGCGACGGCGCAATGCTCGAACAGCCGGCCGCCGGCCGCGACATATGCGGCGCGCAAGGCCGCCATCACCAGCCGCGGATCGACCTGATGATCGTCGGCGCAATGGAGCCCGGCCGCAACAGAGCCCCGCAGCCCGGGCTCCATGGCGCGAACCTCAGGTCCGCCGAGCCATCGGGTCGGCAGCCCGCAGCGCTTGTGGAGGTCATGGCGGAAGCGCAGCCGCTCCACCTCGTCGCGATTGAGCGCCACCACCAGGGTGCCGCCTTCGCGAAAATCGATATCGCGGCCGGATTGCGCCTCCAGGGCGGCGCGGAACTTCGGCCATTGCCGCTGACTTTCGAGGGCGAGCGCGAGGAGATCGCGGCAGCCCGGTTCGTGCTCGGCAGCAGCCGCCAGCATGCCGGTGGCCGCAAGGCTCGCGCCTGCGCCCACGGCCTCGCGCTCAAACACCGCCGTCGCAAGGCCGCGCAATGCCAGCCGCCACGCAATCGATAAGCCGATGACGCCGGCGCCGACCACCGCCACATCGACAGCGGCGGGAATGTCAGGAACGGGCGCGCCGCTGTCCGTCGATTGGGGTTTGGAAAAGGCAACCTGCATACAAAAACCTCCACTCGCTTCGGGTGGAGATTTTCGCTGGCGGCAGGCGATCTCCAATCCCTACGCCGGTACGAACCGGGTCAGGTTCAAAGGATTTCCGCGCTGCCTGACGGCCAGCGGTTTCTCAGCCCCTTGTCGGGGATCTCCCTGGAACGTAGGTGCATTTAATGCTGGCGGCCGGGCAGGGTCAAGGGGCGGGGCAAGGGCGGCGCCTGGAGTTGCAAAGTTCCGCGCCACCAGTGCTGTCCAGCGTGATGCGCCTTTGCCCACCCGCACGTTATCGCAATCCGCGCTGAGACGCCGCGGCTCATGGAGTCTTCCTCGGAAAAGCAGTACAACTGCCGCACTGAGCGGCCAAGTTGCGAAATGCGTTGATCGGCCGAAGTGCGGATGGGCGTCCGCATGTTTGGCCGGGGGAGGACAATCATGCGAAGAACGCTCACAGCCTTTTGCTGGCTTGTTTGTCTATGCGCCCTCGCGCCTGCTCACGCACAAGAGGCCGTCAAGGTCGGCCTGATCATGACCTATTCGGGTCAATTCACCGATGCGGCGGCGCAAATGGATAACGGCGTCAAGCTCTATATGAAGCAGCATGGCGACACGGTGGCCGGCAGGAAGATCGAGATCATCCGCCGCGATACCGGCGGCGCGCCGGACGCTGCCAAACGCCTCGCGCAAGAACTCATCGTGCGCGATCACGCGGATATTCTCGCGGGCTTCGTGATCACCCCAGAAGCGCTTGCGGTTGCCGATCTGTCCGCAGAGGCGAAGAAATTCATGGTGGTGATGAATGCGGCGACGTCGATCATCACCATGAAGTCGCCTTACATGGCGCGGGTGTCTGTGACCTTGCCGCAGAACTGCGAGCAGCTTGGCACCTGGGCGTTCAGGAACGGAATCCGGAAGGTTTACACCATGGTTTCCGACTACGCCCCTGGCCACGACGCGGAAGCGTCCTTTCAGAACGCGTTCAAGGCCGCGGGAGGCGAAATCATCGGCGCGGTTCGCATGCCAGTGACCACGGTCGATTTTTCCCCCTTCGTTCAGCGCGTCAAGGACCAGGACCCGCAAGCAATCTTCGTGTTCATTCCAGGCGGTTCGCAGCCGCCGGCATTGGCGAAAGCCCTGGTCGAGCGCGGCCTCGATCCGAAGAAAATCAAGGTGATGGGGCAAGGCGAGATCACGGACGAGCAGGCCCTGGCGGGAATGGGCGATGCGGCGATCGGGATCATCACGGCCTTCCACTACGACTATAATCACCAATCGAAGGCCAACGCCGATTTTGTCCGCGCCTACAACGCCGAGTTCAAGCGCAATCCGGATCTGTTCTCGATCGGGGGCTACGACGGCATGCACCTGATCTACGAAGCGCTCAAGAAAACGGGCGGCAAGGCTGACGGCGAGGGCCTGATCGCAGCCGCCAAAGGGATGACGTGGGAGAGCCCGCGCGGACCGATGTCGATCGACCCGGAGACGCGCGACGTAGTTCAGACAGTGTATATTCGCCGCGTCGAAAAAGTGAATAGTCAGTTGCGCAACGTCGAGATCGAAAAGTTCGAGAACGTGAAGGATCCGGTGAAGGCGCGAATGAAATAGGCAAGGACGCGGCTCGTCATGTTATCGTGCTAATCTTGGTCTACGGGACCGTGCGACCTTGCGCCCCAATTCTAGCCTCGCGTCATGCGGAGCGCTTGCGGCGGAGGGCAAGGTGGGCAAAGTGAAGCGTGCCCACCTCACCTTGCGGGGGCGGTGGGCACGGCGTGTATCCTTCGACAGCTCAGGAGCGCGCCTTTGCCCACCCCACAGTCTGCATCTTTGGCAACTCCTTGGTAACCATGAAGGGAGGATCGTATGAAATACGCGTTGATGATTTCAGCCGCGCTGCTGATGGCCTTGGGCCAGGGGCTGCCGGCATCGGCCCAGAGCCCGGGCGACCTGGTCAAACAGGCCGTCGACGCTCTCGGCGGCGCCGACGCTCTGCGCAGCGTCAAAACCATCGTCCTAAAGGGCGACGCCAAGCATTGGGAGCCCGGCCAGTCCAACAGCGTCAACGGCGAGTCGCGCTTCCTGGGCGATTCGACGCTGACGACCAGCGTTGACTACGCGAACAAGGACGGGGTCAGCGTCCGCTACGACTGGGATCGCAGCATGCAATATCCCGCGGTCGAGAAACTGAAATACAGCGAGATCAGATACCCGACCTACGGCGCCGTGATCGACGACAAGGGCGAAGCCAAACCGATGTCGGGCATCCGGATGGCCGCCAATCTGCGCGAAGGCGGCCGCGGATCGCCGCTTCTGATGTTGGCGGCTTTGGACAATCCACAGCGGGTGTCGGCAATCGAAGACCAGAAGCTCGGTAACCAGACGCTGCCTGCGATCGCCTACACGGTGGGGCCGACCAAATACATCATCATGTTTGACCGCACCACCAAACTGCCGGTGGCGGTGCGCACGCGCGACGAAGACAATATCTGGGGCGATTCGAATTACGACCTGATCCTGAGCGACTGGCGCACCGTCGGCGGCATCAAGGTCGCATCGACGCGCTCCTACAAGCTCAACGACATGGAAGTCCAGCACATCACCTACAAGGAGATCACCCCTAATGCGCCGATCGCGCCAGCGACCTTCGCGGTGCCCGATGCCGTTAAGGCGGCTGCCAAGCCTCCGGCAACCGGCAACGTTCCCTATCAGTGGGTGATCCGGCGCCTCTTCCTCGGCCGCTTCACGGACAGCGATGCGATCTACTTCCCGCCCGGCGGCAGCTTCAAGCTTGTCGAGCTTTCGCCCAATGTGCAGATGGTTCAGGGCGGCGGCGCGAACAACCTCATCGTCAACATGAAGGACGGCCTCGCCGTCTTCGATGCGCCGACCGATGAGGGGCAGTCGAAATGGGTCATCGATGCGGCCAAAGCCAAGTATCCGGGCAAGCCGATCAAGTATCTCGTACTCACCCATCACCACATGGATCACACCGGCGGCATGCGGGCCTTCGCGGCCGAGGGCGCGACCGTGATTGTGCCCTCCCCTGACAAGGCCTATTTCGAGCAGGTCATCAAGGCGCCGCACACCCTCGAGCCCGATGCCCAGCAGAAGGCCATGAAGCCGGCGACCGTCCAGGAGGTGAAGGACAGCTTCTCAATCAAGGACGACGGGGCCGAAATCAACCTCTACAATATTCCGAACCCGCACGTAGAGGGCTTCCTCCTCATCCACGTGGTCAAGGACAACATCCTCTGGGTCACGGACCTGATCTCGCCGCGAGGGCCGATCAGCCGCAACCCAGCCACCGTGGCCGTGGGCGAGGCATTGAGAAAGCATAACATCACCGGCGCGCTTATCGCCGGCGGCCACGGGACCACCGCCAAGCAGGCGGATATCGCCCAGGCGCTTGCGATGAACTAGCTTAAGCCGCACGAAAAGACCTGCGGCGCTTCGGCGAAACCGCCGGGCGCCGCAGTTTTTTTGTGCCAGGTCTCCAAAGATATTTTTTGATTCGTGCAGCGTGAACTCGCGCCAAAATCGGCGTGCAGTCATGCTGGCAGCTCTGCTATACGGAAGGTCCGCTTCACCCTGGTCAGACGCGGTCGACGCGATCGGGTGCCTGCTCCCTGCCCCTCATGCGCATCCGCGGGGCGTGGAGACACGATGAGACGGCAGGAATTCATGCTGGCGACCATGAACCGGATATTTGCCGCGATTGCGCTGAGCGTCGTCGCAATTGTCCCGCCACCCGGCCCTGCCGCGCTCGCAGAGGAGGGGAGGGCCGGGGCCGAGGATGGAACGGCAGGCGCCGCGCCGGCGGAGACGTTGCCGTCGTTTGCTCCGATTCTGAAGAAGATCACCCCGGCCGTCGTCAAAGTTGAAATCAGGGGCCGCGCTCCGGCGCCGGGCAATTCCAGAAGGCGCGAAATGCGCGAAATCCATGAGGTGGGGTCCGGGGTTGTGTACGATCCGAGCCAGGGGTTGATCATTACCAATCATCACGTGATCGACCACGCCGACGAAATAACCGTGACCCTCATTGATGGCCGCGTTTTTCGAGCGAGACGCGTCGGCTCCGACCCCGACTTCGATTTGGCCCTGATCAGGGTCCGGGCAGACAATCTGCCGTCCATTCCGTTTGGAGACTCGAGCAAGCTGGAAGTGGGCGATATCGTGCTTGCTATCGGCTACCCGGCGAACCTGGCGCAGTCAGTGACTTCGGGGATTGTCGGCGGACTGCACCGGACCAATGTCGGGATCGAACAGCACGAAAACTTCATCCAAACCGATGCGGCGGTGTATCCAGGAAATTCCGGCGGGGCGCTTGTCGACACTAAAGGCGATCTCGTCGGCATCAATACCGCCTTCATCGGCTCGACCAGCACCAATCCGGGGGTGGGATTTGCCATTCCGGTGAACATGTCGCGCATAATTGCCGATCAGATTCTGAAATATGGCGATATCCGCCGCGGCACGCTCGGGATCACGATTGAAGATCCTACGCCTGCGGTGCTCCGTGATCTGAAGCTGACGGGCCCGCAACAAGGCCCCGTGATCACGAAAGTCGATCGCGGATCGGCGGGGGAGCGCGCCGGATTGAAGGCCGGCGACGTCGTCACCAAGATCGGCGAACGGGAAGCGATCAACGCGCCGTTTCTGCGCACCAGGATTGCGCTGTTGCGGATCGGCGAGACGGCCGGGCTTACGGTATTGCGCGACGGAAAGCCCATGACCATCCGGGCCGTCATCGCGGAGCGGCAGCCGCGGACGTCATCGAGGTAGGACTCAAAAGCGCAAGCAGGTTAACGCTGGGCGACCGGGAAGGAGTTCAAGAGGACGTTCCGCCCGCGATTCCTGTCTGCGAATCGCGATCTTGCGGAACACCGTTTCGGCCTCCACGTCTAATACCGGCGCTATGTAGCCCGGGCTGAGCGCCAGCGAAACCCTGGAGCGACAGTGCGGCGGGGGATACCGAGCCCCGGATGATGCCGCATCCCGCAGAAGCCGTGCGTCGAGACAAGCGCGGGCAGGTGTCGGCTTTCGGGTTTCATGCTTGGAGCATCGCGACATGATGTGCTATCGGTTGTGCCGCAAGATGTCCCGGCGGCCGCGGGCGCGGCGGACGGTGGAGCGAAAATCGTCGTAACATCAACTTCTTGGAAAAAGACGACCATGACGTATCTGCCAAAACCGAAATTCCACCACCCCGGGCTGGCGAAGAACCGGCTTGGCTATACGCATCGCGATTACGAGGGCAAGATCTCCACGCTCTGCGCAGGCTGCGGGCATGATTCGATCACGGCCGCCATCATCGAGGCCTGCTTCGAATTGTCCATCGAGCCGCATCGGGTGGCGAAGATTTCCGGGATCGGCTGCTCATCGAAGACGCCGGATTACTTCCTCGGCAATTCGCACGGATTCAATTCGGTGCACGGCCGCATGCCGTCGGTGCTGACCGGGGCGAACCTCGCCAATCGCGACCTCATCTATCTCGGCGTGTCGGGGGACGGCGACTCGGCATCGATCGGGGTCGGCCAATTCGTTCACGCCATACGGCGCGGCGTCAACATGGTCTATATCGTGGAGAACAATGGCGTCTACGGCCTCACCAAGGGCCAGTTCTCGGCGACCGCTGACCGCGGCTCCAGATCGAAGAAAGGCGTCGTCAACGCCGACAGCGCAATTGACATGGTGGCGATGGCGCTCCAGCTAGGCGCATCTTTCGTGGCGCGCTCCTTTTCCGGCGACAAGAAGCAGCTCGTGCCGATCATCAAGGCGGCGATCGAGCATCAGGGCGCAGCCTTCATCGACGTCATCAGCCCCTGCGTCGCCTTCAATAATCATGCGGGATCGACCAAGAGCTATGACTACGTGCGCGACCACAATGAGGCGGTGAACAGGCTTGATTTCATCGCCGGCCGCGATGCGATCGAGGTGGACTACGCCCCCGGCGCCGTGCAGACGGTCGAGCAACATGACGGCACCACGCTGGTGCTGCGCAAGGTGAACGCCGATTACGACGTGCACGACCGGGTGGCGGCGATGACCTTCCTCCAGCAGCACACCGCCAAGGGGCAGGTGGTGACCGGCGTTCTCTACATCGACTCCGAGCCGGAAGATCTGCACAAACATCTCAACACCATCGACGTGCCGCTCAACGCGCTCTCGGAGAAGGACCTGTGCCCAGGTTCGGCGGTGCTCGACAAGATCAATGCGAGTTTTCGCTGACGCTCCGCAGGCAGGCGACGGCGGACTCGCACTGCCCCTCCGTTGCCCGTGACCCGGATCGAGCCGCTGGCTCGGGTCTTTGGCCGGCCCGATGACAAACCTAAGCGAAATCCGGAATCGGCCCATGAACCGACAGTGGTGGCCCCAGGGTTTCGCCAGCGCTCAAGCCGGGCTACACAGAGGAGAAGGGGGCAAAGCGAGTTCCGCATTCACCCGCAGCCGGCTTCCGGCTTCACTCTCGTTTCTGCCTGACACACAAAGGCGGAACCGGCTCGGCGGGCCCTCGTTGTTCGGCCGTGCAGGCGATTTTGCCTTCCAGCGCTGGTGATCACCATGGGCCAGATGCAGTATTTGCCTCTCGCAGGGCCGTTCTTTGCCATCCTGGTCGGCATCTTCCTGCTCGTGGTGGTTCTCATCCAGATCAATGTGCTGAGTTATGCCTATACGCGGCTCGGCGTCAGTTCGGGAACTGCCCTGTTGCTGCTGCTCGCGTCTCTCATCGGCAGCTACATCAACGTTCCGGTGTGGGAGTTTCCAGAACGCCAGGTGGAGTCCGGGCAGGAGGTCGTTTTCTTCGGCGTGCACTACGTCGTGCCGGTGGTGGTGGAGTGGCCCGGTACGGTCATCGCGATAAATATCGGCGGTGCGGTGATCCCGACAGTTCTGTCGCTCTATCTTCTCGCCAAGAACAATATGTGGATGCGCGGGATCATAACGACAGCCATTGTGGCGGTCATTGTCCACTGGCTGGCGGAGCCAGTGCAGGGGGTCGGCATTGCGGTGCCGATTTTCGTGCCGCCGGTGGCGACTGCAATCACCGCGCTGCTGATCGCGCGCCAACACGCTGCCGTGCTCGCCTATGCGGGCGGCAGCCTCGGCACCCTCATCGGCGCCGATCTGCTTAATCTCGGCGTCGTGCGGGGGCTCGGCGCGCCCGTCGCCTCCATCGGCGGCGCCGGCACTTTCGACGGCATCTTCCTCACCGGCATCGTGGCGGTGCTGCTGGCGAGCTTCTCACGAAGAGCGTAGCGGACGTAAAGCCCGAATGCCGTTTCGCTCCATGCGGGCGGACCGGCCCATTCGCGAGGCTGACCCCGGATTTCGCTTGGCGCAATCCGGGCTGTGTGCTTCTGCCGGCGGGCGTGGCTGAGGCAGCGCGAAGCGGCTCTCACGCCCCTAGCCGGTCCGCCAGCTCCATGAGGCTGCCGACCGCAATGTCGACCGGCGCCGACGGCGCGGCCTCGCCCTTGCCGGGGCCTTTCTCGCTCGGCCGCGCGACATGCGCAGTGCGAAGCCCGCAGGCGGCGGCATGTGCGAGATCGTTCGTGTGCGCCGCCACCATCATGCAGGCCCCAGGGGCAAGGTCGAACGCCTCGGCCGCCGCGAGATAGACCCGCGGCTTGGGCTTGTAGTCGCCGGCGATCTCGGCGCCGAGAATTGCGTCCCACGGAAAGCGGTTGCGGCGGGCAAGATCCACCATCAGCGAGATGTTGCCGTTGGAAACCGGGGCCAGCAGAAACTTGACGCTGAGCCGCGCCAGCCCTGCCGCCGCATCGGGCCATGCGTCGAGCCGATGCCAGGCGTGATTGAGGCGGGCCGCGGCTTCCTCGGACAGGCCCGCCAAGCCGAAGCGCGGCAAAATGCGCTCAAGATTTCGGCGATGCAGCACATCAAGCTTGGAAAACGGAATGCGCCCGGATCGCACTTCCTCCATGCCGGGCTGGTATTCGTCGCGCCAGGCGTCCGCGAAACGAAGCCAGTCGGCGGAATATCCGAGCGGTTCCAGCACTCCCTTGGCCTCGCGGGCAACGCTGGTGCGCCAATCGACGAGCGTGCCGAACACATCGAAGAACAGCGCTCTGACGGCTGGGACCGGAGTTTCTGGCATGGTGGCGGTCCGTGGTCTCGTTGATCGGCCGGTCAGATCGGGGTTCCCTGGGACGGCGCCCGTCCCGCCGGCCCTTCGCGGGAAGGTGGGTGGCAAAGGCGCAGGCACGGCGTTTGTTGATATCAACAGCCTTTCGCGCCTTTGCCCACCATTCACTCCGCCCTGATGCCAAGCTTGCGCACCAGCGCACCCCACTTCGTTTCTTCCTCGGCCAGGTCCTTTGCCTGCTGGTCCGGCGTGCCGGGGAGCGGCTCGCCGCCCTCCTCCGCAATGCGCGCCCGTACATCTTCGCTGCCGAGCGCCCCGCGCAATTCGGCGTTGAGCCGATCCGCGATGGCGCGGCTGATGCCGGCAGGCGCCACCATGCCGTAGTGAATCACAGCCGCGTAGCCCGGCACGCCTGATTCGGCGACGGTCGGTACGTCGGGGAAGATCGACGAGCGCGCCTCGCCGGTCACCGCGATCGTGCGCAGCAGACCGCTGCGGATCTGCCCGAACACCGAGGGGAACGTCGAGACCGCCATATCGACATGGCCGCCCACAAGGTCGCCCTGCAGGGCGCCGGTGCCGCGATAGGGGACGTGGGTCAGCTTGATATCGGCCATCATGGCAAGCAGCTCGGTTGAAACATGAGAGCCGGAGCCGACGCCAGCCGTTGCGTAGGTGATCTTGCCGGGCCGTTTGCGGGCGAGGGCGATCAGATCCGATATGCTGCGTACGGGCAGCGACGGATGGGTCACGAGGATCTGCTGGTACGAGGCGATGAGCCCGATCGGCGTGAAATCCCGCCGCGGATCGTAACCGGGATCAGCGTAGAGCGCCGGAGCAATTGCAAACACGCCCGAGTGGGCAACCATGAGGGTGTGCCCGTCAGGCGGCGCCTTGGCGACCGCCCGCGCCCCGATGGTGCCGCCGGCGCCGGCCCGGTTCTCGATGACGAATTGCTGGCCGAGCGCCTGGCCCATGTGCTGGGCAAGGAGCCGCGCCAGGATGTCGTTGCCGCCACCCGCCGCGAATGGGACCACGACGGTGACCGGGCGGCTGGGATAGACTTGCGCCGCAACGGGCGCCAACGCGCTCAGTTGCGCGGCAACGAGGCTGGCGAGGAACGCCCTCGTGGTTCGAAGCCACTTCATCGCAATACCGCCGAATATTGGAATTCGAACAGTAGACAGCGCAGACTCCGGTGTCTAGTTGTGCCGCTGCGAGCCTCAGCAGGCCATTCGGGAGAGCCATGAATTCAGCCACCTTACCGATCGGCTCTCCGGACGTGCTCGTGGTCGGCGCAGGCAACGCCGCGCTGTGCGCCGCGATCTCTGCCCACGAGAACGGAGCGCGCGTGCTGATGCTTGAAGCCGCGCCGTTCGAGGAGCGCGGCGGCAACTCGCATTTCACCGGCGGCGCCTTCCGGTTCGCATTCTCTGGCGTCGATGATCTCATCGCCGTGTTGCCGTCGCTGGCGCAGGAAAATCTCGCGAATGTCGACTTCGGCGCCTATGCGCAGGAAGAGTTCTTCGACGACCTGTTCGCCCTGACGCAATATCGTTGCGATCCGGATCTCGCGGAGATCCTGGTGCGCAGCAGCCTCGACACCGCGAAGTGGATGGTGCGGCAGGGCGTGAAGCTGCAGCCGGGCCTTGGGCGGCAAGCCTATCAGGTCGACGGCAAATTCAAATTCTGGGGCGGCCTCGCGCTGCACATCTGGGGCGGCGGACCGGAGCTGCTCAAAGCGCTCTACGCAAACGCGGAGCGGCGCGGCGTCCGGATCATCTATGAGACCCCGGCAACAGGGCTCATCCGCGAGGGCGGGCGGCTCTCCGGCGTGATGGCGGAACACTGCGGTGCGCCGGTTGCGATCCCGGCACGCGCCGTGGTGCTCGCCTGCGGCTCCTTCGAGTCAAATCCGGAAATGCGGGCGCGTTATCTCGGCCCCGGTTGGGAATTAGTACGCGTGCGCGGCACGCGCTTCAACATGGGCGCGGGCCTCAACATGGCGATGAGCATCGGGGCCAGGCCCTATGGCCACTGGTCGGGCTGCCATGCCGTGGCATGGGACATCAACGCGCCGCCCTATGGGGATCTCACCGTCGGCGATCAGTTCCAGAAGCACAATTATCCATTCGGCATCCTGGTCAACGCCAGAGGCGAGCGCTACGTCGACGAAGGCGCGAACTTCCACAGCCACACCTACGCCAAATACGGCGGCGAGATCGTCAAGCAGCCCGGCATGTTCGCGTGGCAGGTGTTCGACGCCAAAGTGTCTCACCTTTTGCGCGGCGAATACCGCATCCGCCGGGTCACCAAGGCGGAGGCGGGCACGCTGGAAGAGCTCGCCGCCAAGCTTGACGGCGTCGATCCGGCGGGCTTCTTGCGCACTGTGCGGGAGTTCAACGCCGCGTGCCGCGCCGACGCGCCGTTCAATCCCAATATCCTCGATGGCCGGCGCACGCACGGCCTTGCTATCGACAAGACCAACTGGGCCAATCCGCTCGACACCCCGCCGTTTCACGCCTATCAGGTGACGGCCGGCGTCACCTTCACGTTCGGCGGATTGAAGATCTCCAAGCGCGGCGAGGTCGAGGACCTTTACGGCCGGATCATCCCGGGCCTTTACGCGGCAGGGGAAATGGTGGGCGGCCTGTTCTTCCACAATTACGCGAGCGGGACCGGCCTGATGTCGGGGGCGACCTTTGGTCGGCTCGCAGGACGCAGCGCCGCGGAGTTTGCCCGCAAGTCAGCGAAAATGCGCTAACGTGATATATCCGCTTTGCGGCCCGCATCCTTGACACCGGCGCTGGAGGAAAACCGTGACGACAAGATTTCGCTCTCCGACATCCCGCGCGGCACTGCGCGCTGCAATGCTTGGGATTGGCGCCGCGCTCGGCGGCGCGGCGCTCGGTCCGTCCGGTGCGCTGGCGGCGGAGGTGACGTTCGAGCGGCTCGCCAATCCGGAGCCGGGCAACTGGCTGATGAACCACCGCGATTATGGCTCGCACCGGTTTTCGCCGCTCGATGCCATCAACAAGACCAACGTGAGGAATCTCAAGCTCGCCTTCGCGGTGCCGCTCGGCGGGTCCAGCGGCAATGAATATGTCGAGGCGACGCCGGTGGTCGAGGACGGCTTCCTCTATATCACCGACGTCTGGAGCGTGGTGTACAAGATCGACGTGCGCTCCGGCACGGCCGGCCGCGTGGTCTGGAAGATGGACCCCGGCGCCCAGAAGCCGGATCGCAACCGCGGCGTCGCGCTGTGGGGCAATTATGTGATCTCGGTCACCGGCCTCGATGGACGGGTGATCGCCACCGACAAGGAGACCGGCAGGATCGTGTGGGACAAGAACCTGCTCGATCAGCCCGATCTTGAAATCACGGCGGCGCCTCTTGCCCTCAAGGACGCTATCATCATCGGCGCCTCGGGCGGCGACAACGGCGTGCGCGACTGGATCGCCTCGCTCGACCCCAGGACCGGCAACACGCAGTGGAAGACCTTCGTGATCCCGGCGCCCGGCGAGCCGGGTTCGGAGACCTGGAAGGACAAGACCAACGCCTGGCGGACCGGCGGCGGCGCCATGTACGTCACCGGCTCCTATGATCCCGCCACAGACCTCACCTACTGGGGAACCGGCAATCCGGTGCCCCGCTACGATTCGGGCTCGCGGCCCGGCGACAATCTCTACACGGACTCCACGGTGGCGTTCCGCGTCAGGGACGGCAAGATCCAGTGGCACTTCCAGCACACTGCAAACGACATTCACGACTACGACACGTCAGGTTCGCAGATCATCATCGACGGCAAGGTCAATGGCGACGACCGCAAGCTGGTGGTGCACGCCGACCGCAACGGCTTCAACTACACCTTCGACCGCCTCAACGGCCAGTTCCTCAAGGCGGTGCAATATGCCGAGAAGGTGACCTGGACCAAGGGCCTCGACCCCAAGACCGGCAAGCCGCTCGACTACGACCCCCGCAAGGACGTGCAGACCTATAACCACGATTGGAAATCCGTCACCGACACCATCAGGAACTCGTGTCCGGATGTCCATGGCGGCACCAACTTCTGGCCTCCGTCCTATTCCGACAAGACCAGGCTCCTCTATATCGGCGCTAGCGAAGGCTGCGCCGACATCACGCCCGACCCCACCGCCCGCGTGCGCGGCCGCTTCGGCGGCGGCGGGTACGCCAATCCGGAGCGCATCGTCGGCAGCCTCACGGTCGTCGATCCGCTTACGGCGCAAGTGAAGTTGCGCAAAGAGCTGCCCTATCCGGACCTCTCAGGCGTGCTGACCACCGCGGGCGGGATTGTGGTGACGGCGATGCTCGACGGGACGATCCTGGCATACGACGATCTGACGCTTGAGAAGCTGTGGGAGGTGAACGTCGGCACAGGCTTCGTGGCGCCGCCCATGACCTATGCGGTGAACGGCAGGCAATACATCGCCATCGCCTCCGGCATTGGTCCGGTCGGCAAGGCGAAGATCGCGCGTTCGCCGGAGTTGAAGTCTCAGGGCAATGCGACGATGCTGTTCGTATTCGGATTGTGATCCGAGCAATGACCCTGCCCCGCATCGCGCGCGAAGACGCGAGCAACCGCTCTCCGGCCACAGGTGAGCTTCGCCAGCGCAGTGGCAGCGGAGTCGCAGTGACGCTAGAATTGCCGCCGATGCGACAGAAATGACAGGGAGGATCGTCATGAAGAGCTTCAAAGAGGGAACGCGCGCATTCGGGCTGTGGCGGCTCACCGCGCTGGCAATTCCGCTATGCGTGGCCCTTGGCGCCGCGGGCGTGAGCCGCGCCGAGGACGGCCTTGGCGAGTGGAACGTCAATCCTCTGCGCGGGCCGGTCGATCTCGGCCTCGCCGATCCGGCGCTGGTGGGCGCCATCGATGTGCATGTGCACCTCGATCCGGACGCGCCCGGCCCCAGCGGCGTCATCCGGGCGCTGGATGTTTTCGACGCGGCGGCGCTCGCCAAGGCTCGCGGCCTGCGCGGCTTCGTATACAAGACTCACCAGGACGCAGAGTCGGCGGGCGCTGCCTATCTGGTGCGCAAGCACGCGCCGGGCCTGGAGGTGTTCGGCCGTACAGCGTCGAACTATGCAACGGGCGGCATCAACGTCGCGGAGCTTGTGCATTACTCGCGCATCAAGGGCGGCTGGGGCCGCATCTATGAGATGCCGACCCTCGATTCGATCACGGCGACGACGCGCCCTGGCAGCATGGACCCGCAGAATCTTGAGCGGACCAGGCCGTGGATGCTGATGATGCCGGAGGGCACCCCGCCCTATATCGCGGTCTCGAAGAACGGCGAACTCCTGCCCGAGGTGAAGCATCTCATCAGTGTGCTTGCCAAGATCAGGACCGTAGACAGCAACGGCCGGATGGTGCTCGCGACCGGGCACGCCACGCCGGAGGAACACCTGCTGCTCGCCCGCGAGGCGCGGCGGCAGGGCTTGAACGTGCTTCTGACCCATCCGGGAGATATTCCGCAACTGCCGGAAGCCGCGAAGCTCGGCGCCTTCATCGAGGTCACGGCTTCCACCATCTACAAGACCGAAGCCGCACGCGCCGCGGCGGCGGCCCTGATCCGCAAGATCGGGGCCGAATCCATCATCATCTCGACGGATTGCGGTCAGACCGGAAATGTCTACCCGACGGACTGCCTGGCGCTTGCGGCGCGGGGTTTGCGGGCCCACGGCATCACGCAGGCCGAACTTGATCTCATGTACAAGACCAACCCGGCGAAACTGCTCGGGCTGCCGCCGCTCGAACAAACCGCATTTTCAAACGCAGCGCGCCAGTAGGACCCGTACCATGGATCGAGCGATGCGTCTGGTCGCGTAATCCGGGCAATGCGGTTCCCGCAGGGTGGGCAAATCGCCTGCGGCCGCCGGCCGTTCAGCAGGCGCAGTCCGCGATTTTGCCCACGCCGGCGGGAACTATCCTTTCGGGAGACGCCGGACCGCGGACAAAGGCGGAACCGGCGCCATCCAACTCCGGCGCCGCCTCGGCAGCCTTTTCCCACCCTGCACGCCCATCCTGCGCCCGGCTCACAACCCCACGCGAACCTCGTCGTTCTCCGGCGTCAGCTTTGTGCCAAAACGCGCGCTCGCTTCGATGACCTCCGCGAGCGCGTCGGCCTCGTCCGCAAGCCGGCACAGAAAAGTCTCGTTGCGATCATTGCGGCGTACGAACTGGAACGTCGCTGCCTTGACGCCGGCTTTGCCGGCAGCGACACGCACCATCATGCCGACCCAGTTGTCGTGCCGGCGTCCGCCATGTCCGGTGTGGAACGAGAAGCTGCCCAGCCCATAGAAGATCGGCCGTCCGCGATAGACCTCCGCGGGCAGCGCGTAATGCGGACCATGACCGACCACGATGTCGGCGCCCGCGTCAATCGCGGCATGAGCGATCTCCTTCATATATTGGAGAACCTCCTTGCCGAGCCCCAATGGCACGACGCCACCAGCACGTCGACGCGCGGGCGCAGCGCTGCAATATCCTCCGAGAACCAGCGGAGATAGTCCGCGTCTGCCCAGGTGATGATCTGCGGCGGAACACCGGGCCGGTTGGGCGGCGGCGCTCCGATCCCGGTCTTGAATACGGGCACGTGATAGGCGGTATGGCCGCGGATGACCGCGATGCCGGCGGCGTCCTCATGCGCTTCGTGATTGGTCGGCCAATACACGGAGCTGCGCTGCAAGAAGCCAAAGCGAATGCCCGCCCGCTCGACCACGGCCGGCGCCCGCGCTGCCGCGGCATTGGGGCCGGCGCCGGTGTGTTGCACGCCAAGTTCATCCAGCCGTGCGATCGAGGATAAAATCGCGGCGTCCCCGTAATGCACGTTATTGGCGATGCCCACAGCCTGAATGCCGGCGAGCGTCAGCGCCCTGGCGCATTTCGGATCGGCGAAGAAGCCCTCGTTGCGCGCCGAGTGCCCGGCCGGCGGCTCATAGAAGCAGCATTCGAGATTGCTGAACACGACCTCGGCCTTGCGTAATTCATCCGCCACCTGCGCGAACGGCGCCGCCGGGTCGGCAACGCCCATGAGATTGACGTCACCAGTCATGATCATGTCGACCAAGGTCATTCACGTCGTCCTGATGTGTTGCGTTTCTAAGCAGAAGGTGAGATTTGCACTGCGCTTTCGGCATCATGTCGCCATCGTTCCTCCAACCGCGGCCGCTCTCCATGACGTGGATCGATCTCACCGACGTTATCGAATTTCTCGGAGCTGAGCCATCGGTGACGGGAATCCAACGCGTCGCGCTCGATCTGACGAGCGCAATGTGCGCGCTGTCTGGCGGTTGCCGGCCGTGCGCCTATTGCGAGGAGGACGCAGTTTTCAAGACGGCGCCGCTGGAAGAACTGCTGGCTTACGCGGCGCAAGGAGAAAAGATGCAGAGCGCCGCCGAACGATTACGGCGGCGCGTGGCCAAAACCGCAGTTTCGCTTGTGCCGAGAAAACTCCGGCGCAAGCTCGGGCTTGGCAAAGCGCCGACGGCGCGAATCAAGATCGCGGTCGGGTCCAGGGCGCATTTCCGGCGTGGCGATGTTTTCGTTTGCCTTGGCGCGTTCTGGCAAAGTCCCAATCACGTTCACCGGATGCAGAAGGCGGTCTTTGTCAACGAGATGAAATTTGCTCTGATGGTTCACGATCTGATCCCGGTTAATCATTCCGTCTGGTTCTCACAGGAGTCGGCCAATGGGTGGTCAGCTAGATTGAAAGACCTGCTCCGGCTGGCCGACTGCATTTTTGCAAATTCGCAATTCACGGCCAACGAGATCCGCAGGTTTGCCGTCGATAACAAGGTGGCGATCGGGCCGATCACCGTCGTAAGACTCGGCGATCCAACCTTCGTTCGGGCCTCGCGCGCGGCGCATCTCAGCCACCCTCCTTCCCTCCCCGGCCCCCTCCCTGCCCTCGCCCGCTTGCGTGGGAGGGCAGGGAGGGGGCCGGGCGGGTACGGCAGCGCTCCGCAATATCGTGGAGCGAACTTCGTTTTGATGGTGTCGAGCATCGATGTCCGGAAGAATCAAAAATTCCTCCTTCCCATCTGGAGCAGGCTGATATGCGAGCTGGGCCGAGAGGCGACGCCTGACCTGCTTCTGATCGGCAAGAACGCCAACGGCAGCCGCGAGTTTCTGGCATTGGTTGACGAGAGTCCGGAATTGAAAGGCAAGGTCGTCGTCCTCAATCAGGTCCGGGACACCGAGCTTGCTTGGTATTATCGGCGGGCCTTGTTCACGGTGTTTCCCAGCCTCGCAGAAGGCTGGGGCTTTCCGGTCGCAGAGAGCCTGTCATTCGGAAAGGTCTGCGTAGCATCAGACGTCGATGCGCTCCCGGAGGTCGGGAAAGATCTCGTTTCCTATTTTGCGGCAAATGATCTCCATGGCGCATATGATCTGATCAAGGGCCTGATCGTTAATCCCGCCAAGCGGATGCGGCTTGAGCAGGCTATTGCCGACAGATATCAGCCGACGGAATGGGCGGCGGCCGCCAATGCCATCCTCGCCGCGTTGAGCAGGACGGAGCGGCCCCGCGAACCATAGGCGGCTTTAAGGGCCTTTCGCCGATGACGACGCGTCCGTCACCGGCGCCCGCCGTTTCGACTTGTGTCGGCGATCCCTTGCGAACCCCGCCAAAATCGCGCATGCTTTGCGCAATATCATTGTCGAGGAAAGTGCAAGTGGGACGCAGCTTTTTCGTGACGGCGGCGGCTTTTCTGGCCGTTGCCGCGAGCCTGACGAGCCGCAACGCGACGGCAGCAGACCCGCCGCAAATGGACCTTACCAAATGGGAGCCGCCGCAGCTACGCTCGGTCGGTGACGACGCCTTCGGCAAGCTCGTCAAATATGGCTATGCCCTCATGGTCGACACTCCAAACCAGATCGGCCCCATGGTCACCGATCCGGCCAAGCGGTACTCCGGCAACAATCTCACCTGCCAGAATTGCCACCTCAAGGCGGGGACCCAGCCCTACGCGATACCGCTGATGGGCGTGTGGGGTCAATTCCCGCAATATCGCGGACGCGAAGGCGAAATCGGCACACTGGAGGAGCGCATCAACGGCTGCATGGAGCGCAGCATGAACGGCCGCGTGCTGCCGCTTGACGGGCTGGAGATGAAGGCTTTCCTTGCCTATTCGAGGTGGCTGTCCAGCGGCATACCGGACGGGGCCAAGCTGATCGGCGCCGGCACCAGGAATATCAAGGAACCGGATCGTGCTGCCGACCCCGGCAATGGCGCGAAGATCTATGCCGATACCTGCGCCGTATGCCACGGCAAGGACGGCCTCGGCCAGCGCGCCGCGACCGGAAACGGCTATCAGTTTCCGCCGCTCGCGGGACCGGACAGCTACAACAATGGCGCAGGCATGACCCGCGTGCTGACCGCCGCCGCCTTCGTGCGCCACAATATGCCGTTCGGAACGACCTTCGATGCGCCGGTGCTCTCCGACGCCGACGCCTATGACGTTGCGGCCTACATCAACAGCCTCGACCGACCGATCAAGCCGAATCTCGACAAGGACTTTCCCAACAAGATGCAGAAGCCGGTCGACTCGCCCTACGGCCCATACGTGGACGACTTCCCGGCCGAGCAGCACAAATATGGTCCGTTCGCTCCAATCCGCGCCAAGGTGAGGGAATTGGCGGCGGCGCGCAAATAGCGCGTGCCGAGATTGTGGGATGTAGGATGGGTTGAGCGAAAGCGAAACCTATGATCGCCTTTGGCGCGGGGAAGGGCCGATGGGCTTCTGCGCTCGATCCATCCTACGGGTGCGCTCCAGCTACGGCTTAAGATACTTGAAGCCCTGTTCTTGCAACTCCACCAGCCGCACCACGCCAGCCGGAACCACCACCGCTTCCTGGATGATCGGGATGGTCTTGCCTTCGGCTCGCTCCATGGCGCGTTTGGTGTTGTTGCAGGCGCCGAAGGCGAGTTGCGGCACCTTTGCCCGCGTTGCGCGGATTTCCTCCTTCACGGGCGAGGTGTCGTCGCGCAGCATGTGGAGACCCTGGCTGTAACACACGATTTCGATCGCGATGTCCTCGCCTCGCTCCCCGTACAATTCATAAGCGTTACGCGAGTTCGCGAGCGCCAGCCGCATTACGGCGGGATCGTTCTGGTCGACATGAATGGCGAGTTTGTGCTGTTTCCTTTCGGTCGCCGCACCGGCTTTGCGACCAAACAGCGGGGCAACCGCCAGCGCAGCAGCGCCGGCGCGGAAAATCGACCTGCGATCCATGCTTTCCTCCGAAATTGATTTTAGAGAGTTACGATATCAGAAGCGAGCCGGTCATTGAAATAGGGGAAGCGGCTTTGACCTCTCCCCACCGGGCAGAAGCCGGATTGTGCTTGGGTGGCCCCGGTCATCGCGAAAAGCCCCAAGCGACAAGCTCCACAGCCCCTCACCCGGAATGCGCGCGAGGCGCGCGCCTTTCCGGGTGAGCATTCCTCCATCCACAAGCTTTCTCCCAACGCCGCTTGGGTGGGGGGCGCGCCGCTGCTAACGGATCTCTGGCTGAAGCGCCGTGATTCGCCGGTGAAGGGCGGATGAGGCGGGAAACGCGATGAAATTTGTTCACGCCGCAGACCTCCACCTGGACAGTCCGCTCCTGGCCCTGTCGCGCCAGGACGCCCGCCAGGTCGAGCGCATGCGGCGCGCCGCCCGCGAGGCATTCGAGCGCATGGTCGACCTGTGCATCGAGCGAGAGGCGGCGTTGCTCCTGATCGCCGGCGATCTCTACGACCATGATTGCCCGAACATGCAGATCGCCGTGTTCCTTCGCAAGGAGCTGAAACGGCTGGAGCAGCGGGGGATCCGCGTCATCATCATCAAGGGCAATCATGACGCCGACAACAAGATCACCAGCGCACTCGCGCCGCCGGCGAACACCCGGATGCTTGGCGAACGGAAGCCGGAGACGATCACGTTCGACGATCTGCCAGTGCGCATTGCGGTCCACGGCCAGAGTTTCAAGCCGGGACCTGTGCCTGAAAATCTTGCCGCGTCCTATCCGCCGGCGCTGCGCGGTTATTACAACATCGGCCTCTTGCACACCTCGCTCGCCGGAACCACGGACCACGACGCCTACGCGCCGTGCACCCTGGAGGAGCTGACGACCCGCGGCTATGACTACTGGGCGCTCGGGCACATCCATAAGCGGGCCGTTCTTTCCCGCGACCCTTATGTGATCTTCCCGGGAAACCTGCAGGGCCGGCACGCCAAGGAGAGCGGCCCCAAGGGCTGCTTCCTGGTGGAGGTCGATGACGCCGGCCATACGGCGTCGGCGGAGTTCGTCGCTCTTGACGTCGTGCGCTGGCACCGGACGGAGGTCGATCTCACGGGCCGGAGTGCCGAAGCCGAGCTGGTCGAGTCGCTACGGGGCGCTCTAACCCAGGCGCATCACGACGGCGATGGGCGCCCCGGCGCAGTCCGCGTCGTCCTGTCGGGCTCAACATTGCTCTACCCTTACATCGAGCGCAGACCGCATCGTCTGCGCCAAACGGCGCTGGAACTCGCCGCCGAAATCGCCGGCGATGACATGTGGATCGAGAAGATCGTCAACAGCACGTCACCGCGAACCGAGCGCCTCGATGCAATGTCGAGCGACGAGACGCATGATCTCGTCAGCATCATGCAGGAAATTGCCGGCAATACCGGGCTGATCGGACCACTGCTCGCAAAGGAGCTTGAACCGTTGCGCAGCCGGCTTCCGGGAGAATTGAAGGACCTCCCGTGCCTGAAGCTGATAGAAACGCCGGGCTTGTGTCGAGATGCGTTCGACAGGCTGCGCGCGCGGATTGCTGCCCGTCTCGCCGCCGAGGAGGATGCGTGATGCGCATCCTCTCCCTCGACCTGCGCGCCTATGGCCATTTTACCGGCCATTCGCTCGAGTTCGGCGCGGGGCCGGGCCTTCACCTCATCTACGGCCACAACGAAGCCGGAAAGAGCACCACGCTGCGCGCCGTTTCCAGCGTGCTGTTCGGCTATCCGCACGAAATTGTCGACGGCTTCAAGCACGACGCCAAGGATATCGCGATCGGCATCGATCTTCTTGCCAGCGATGGCCGCCGGTTGTCGTTCGTGCGCAGGCGGCGCGGCAGACGGCTGCTCACCGCCGCTGACGGGTCGGCGCTTGATGACGGCGCGGTCGAGGGCTTTCTCGGCGGCGTATCGCGGGAGGTGTTCGAGCGGGTGTTCGCGCTCGATCATCGCCGCCTGCACGAACACGCCAAAGCCCTGCTCGCCGATGGCGGATCGCTCGGCTTCAGCCTCGCCGAAGCGGGGTCCGGCATCGCGGGCCTGAAGGCTGTGGTCGACAGGCTGAAAGCGGAGCGCGCCGCCCTGTTTCTTGCCGGGGGCTCGAAGCCGAAGCTCAATCAGGCCATCTCCCAGGTGATCGAACTGCGCAAGGAGGCGCGACGGCGCACGGTGTCGCCCGCCGAGTACCGGACGCGCGAAAAGCGCATCGAGGAGGCCGACGCGGAACTTCGGGAGATGCGCGAGCGGCGCAAGAGCATCGAGTCAAGCATCGTCCGTCTGGAGCGCATTGCAAGAAATCTGCCGCTGCGCGCCGAACACCGCGCCCTGACGCAGCGGATCGAGGCCCTCGATGACGTGCCGGTACTGCCTCCAGAATTCGCCCAGCAGCGCGTCAGGGTTGAGGCCGATCTCGAGGCCGCCGGCGAGGAGATCAATGAGGCCTCCGCCGCCATCGCCGACTTGGAGCGCCGTATTGCGGCGATTACCATCGACGAAGACATCCTCGCGCGGAGCGGGGAGATCGAGAAACTGGCGCAGCGCCGCCCGGTCATCGAGGATTATAAAACTCACAGCCCAAAGCGCGAAGCCGAGCGGGCGCAGCTTTATGCCGCCGTCAGAGCCCTGTTGGCCAAGGCCGAACTCGACTGCACTCCGACGGATCTTGCCAGCAAGCTGCCTTCGGCGCTCAAGCGCAAGGCGATACACAAGCTTGCAGATGCCGGCAAAGAGCTTGCCACTCAGCGCGCGACGGCGCGCAAGAATGCCGAAGCGGAAGCGCGCGCCTTGAACAAGGCCCGCGATCGGGCCGCGCAGCTTCCCAAGCCGCGCCCGGTCGGCGATCTCTCTCGCGCCCTGACGGCGGCCGACAAGCTTGGCGATATCAACGCTGAGATTGCGAAACGGACTCGCGCGCTTGCGCGGGAGACCAAGAAACTCAACCAGACGATCATCGGCCTGGGTCTGGGAACCGAGCGCGCGTCCCTGTTAAGGGAAATCGCGGTTCCATCCGAAAAGACCGTGGCGCGTTACGCAGCATTGCTTGCCGAGGCGGATAAGCAAGTGAAAGACGCTCGAGACACGCTCGGGCGGCTCAACGGCGACATAGAGGAAACAGTTCAAAGGATCGCCGCGCTGAAAACGGCAGGCGATGTTGTCACCGAAGACGATTTGACGGCGGCACGCCACACTCGCGACGAGGGTTGGGGGCTTGTGCGCGCTCTGTATGTTGATGGTCAATCCGGCTTGGAGGAGCGGGCGCGCTGCTTCGCGCCCGATGGCCGGATCGCCGACGCCTATGAGAAGCACGTGCGCGAGGCCGATCGGGCTGTTGATACTCTGCGCGCTCGCGTGCGGGAGTCGACCGAGCTGTCGCTGCTGAGACGTCGGGGTGCGGAGCTGGAAGCAAAAAAGACCGACGTAACCGCAGAGATCGATGCGCTTTGCGCGCGCCGCGAAGGGGCGCTGGCGGAATGGCGCGCCCTGTGGCCGGCCGGTTTGATCACGGTGCAACTGCCCGGCGAAATGGCCGACTGGCTGGCGCAGCGAAGCGCCGCCATTGCGACGGCCGACGAGCTTGAAGGGGAGCGCGACGCGATCAAGGAGCTCGCCGAACGGGAGTGCGCCGGTCGGCAAGCGCTTGTTGATGCGATGGCGGCATTCGTCGGCGCGCCGCAGGATTGCGAACTGGAAGCCCTGCGGGAGCGGGCGCGAGACCTTCTTCGGGACGTCGCCAATGCAAATGCGCTCTACGAGAAAGCCGATGAGGCGGTCCGTGCGCAATCGGCCCGCAAGGATGCCGCCGACGACGCGGTGGAAAACCTGACCTCGCGCATCAACAACTGGGAGGCCGCCTGGCGCACCGCCCTCGCGGAAGCCGGCTTGCCGTCGAATTTGACCATCGAGGCAGCATACGCCACCCTTGAGATCATGAATGAAATCGACATCGCCAAATCCAAGATCGATGAACTGACGCATCGGATCGAGGCCATGAGGCGAGATTGCGACGCATTTCGCAATGCCGTTGCCGACGTGGCCGCAATGCTGCCCGGGGCAGCGGCCGGCGACGCCGCGGAAATCTGCCGCCAATTGGAGGAGCGCCTTCGCATAGCCCGCAACCAGGCAACGGAACTCAAGGGCTTCAGGGACCAATTGAAGCCCCAGGTTGAACGGCGTGACCGCGCCAAAGACAAGCTTCGTCGCAGCCAGGCGGCTCTTGACGGACTATGCGCGCAGGCCGGCTGCACAGATCCCGGCGCGTTGCCGGAGATCGAGCGCAAATCGACCGAGAAGCGCAGCGCCCTCGCCGCCCGCGAGAAAATCGAGAGGCGCGTTCG
Source organism: Hyphomicrobiales bacterium (assembly GCA_021323775.1). GTDB lineage: Bacteria > Pseudomonadota > Alphaproteobacteria > Rhizobiales > Xanthobacteraceae > JAJPKK01. The sequence continues at coordinate 7,828 of JAJPKK010000163.1, read as the reverse complement.
CGAAGACGGCGACGGGCGCGATTTTGCCGCCCTGTTTGCGGAATGCGATGATGCGCCGGCAGACCAAATTCCTGCCGACCTCCTCGGCCTGAAAGCCGATCGCGAGGAGACCGAGGCGCGGATCGACAAGCTGCTCTCGGATCGCGCGGCGCTTAAGGCCGACTTCGACATCCTGCTGGGACAAAGCCAGGCGGCCGACTTCATACAGGAGGCCGCGACCGTCGAAGCGGAAATCGCCGAAGGGGTCGAGGCCTATGTCGACCTCACGGTCCAGGAGACGCTGCTGCGTGCGGCGATCGACATTTACCGGGACCGCAACCAGGGGCCAATCCTTCTGCGCGCAAAACATCTGTTCGCCGAATTGACCGATGGCGTCTATGGCGGCCTGCGCGCCGACATCAGCGAAAGAGGCGAAATCATCCTGATCGCCGAACATGCGATACGCGGCAGTCTTGAAATCGATGCGCTGAGCGACGGGACGGTAGATGCGCTTTACCTGGCGCTCCGTCTCGCGGTCGTGCAGGAGCACAATGCACGGCACGAGCCGCTGCCGTTCATCGCCGACGACCTCTTGCTCAACCTTGACAACAAACGCGCGCGGGCGGCGCTGCGGACGCTGGCAGCAGTGGCGGCATCAAGCCAGGTTCTGTTGTTTACCCATCATGCCCACATGGTCGATCTGGCCCGGATCGCGGTGCCGCCTCCGCTCCTCATCGAGCACGACCTGTCTCCGGCAATGAGCGAGGAAGGAGAGCGCAGGGTGGGTTGAGCGATAGCGAAACCTGCCATCCTCCTCGCGACTTCTCACTGCCCCCCGGCTTGTGGGCAAGGCAATTGCATGTGGGTACCGCTTTCCAAGAAATTCGAGTTCCGTGACGGAACCGAGGGGCCGCAGCCCGGGTTGAGCGTCAGCGAAACCCGGCGCAGCCTTGCCATTTGATCGGCAGTCTCAGATTTCGCCTCGCCGATCGGTGCCGCGTCGTTGAACTCGCTGCTGGCAGCGAATTTAAAGCGGATTCCGGTCATATGGAAACAGCGTAGGGTGGGCAAAGCGAGGCGTGCCCACCCGTCCGCGAAGGGCGAGCGCTGGTGGGCGAGGCGCTTCGGGCCTTTGGCCAACCCTACGAATGATTCCAGGCGACCGGGAACCGCTATAGCAGGGAATTTTCGGGATTCAGCGCCGACTCCGCGTTCGCGCGGCGCTTGACCGCCCGCGAGCAAGCCACCTATAGGTTCCGCGCGCCGACCGGGTTGCTCGGAAGCCCGCGAAAACAAGTTACTCAAGCACCCAGCTCGCGAGAAACAGCACCGTCATGGCCGAACTGCCGCCGCATATGCGTCCCGACCGCTCGTTCCAGGGCCTGATCCTCGCCCTGCAGCGCTATTGGGCGGATTACGGCTGCGTCATCCTTCAGCCTTACGACATGGAGGTTGGGGCAGGGACGTTTCATCCGGCCACCACGCTGCGGGCGCTCGGGCCCCACGCCTGGAACGCCGCCTATGTGCAGCCGTCGCGCCGCCCCAAGGACGGCCGCTATGGCGAGAATCCCAACCGGCTGCAGCACTATTACCAGTTCCAGGTCATCCTCAAGCCGTCGCCGCCTGAGCTGCAGGACCTTTACCTCAATTCGCTTGCCGCCATCGGCATCGACAAGGCGTTTCACGACCTGCGCTTTGTGGAGGACGACTGGGAGAGCCCGACGCTCGGCGCCTGGGGACTCGGCTGGGAATGCTGGTGCGACGGCATGGAGGTGTCACAGTTCACCTATTTCCAGCAGGTCGCGGGCTTCGAATGCGCGCCGGTATCCGGCGAATTGACATATGGCCTGGAGCGGCTCGCCTGCTACCTGCAGGGCGTCGACAGCATCATGGACCTCAACTTCAACGGCCGCGCCGGCAATCAGAAAGTCATGTATCGCGACGTGTTTCTGCAGGCAGAACAGGAATATTCGCGCCACAATTTCGAATTCGCCGACACCGACATGCTGTTCGAGCAATTCCGCATGGCAGAGGCGGCGTGCCGCAAGTATCTCGACGCCGGCTGGGATACGGAACACGCGCACCACCTGATGGCGCTGCCCGCCTATGACCAGTGCATCAAGGCGAGCCACATCTTCAACCTGCTCGACGCCCGCGGCGTCATATCGGTCACCGAGCGGCAGAGCTACATCCTGCGGGTGCGCGATCTCGCCAGAGCCTGCGGCGAAGCCTGGCTCAAGACCGCAGGCGGCGGCACGCACTGAGCTGCGGACAGGCAATTCATCTGGACAGGCAGTCATCTTGTGAGCCGATCTTGTGAGCCGATCTTGTAAACTGATCTCGTGAACCGATCCTGTGGGCTGATCTTGAGGAGGTGGACGATGGCGGAGAAGGGCGCGATTGCCGGACGGCAGCCGATCGGCATCGATGTCGAGGCCGGCAAGGACTATTGGTGGTGCGCGTGCGGCAAGTCAAAGAACCAGCCGTTCTGCGACGGCTCGCACAAAGGCTCCGCATTCACGCCGGTGCAGTGGACGGCGCCGGAGAGCAAACAGGTGTGGTTCTGCGCCTGCAAGCAGACCACCACGCAGCCGCTGTGCAGCGGCGCGCATAACGCGTTGCCGGTGTGAGCCCTTAAAGCGGACCCTGATGCCCGACCTCCTGCTTGAACTCTTCTCCGAGGAAATCCCGGCACGCATGCAGGCGCGGGCGGCGGAGGATTTACGCAAAATGGTGACGGACCGGCTGGTCGATGCCGGGCTCGTCTACGAGGGCGCAACCGCCTTCGCGACGCCGCGGCGGCTGGCACTGGCCGTGCAAGGCATTCCGGCGCGCCAGCCTGACCTCAAGGAGGAAAAGAAGGGGCCGCGGGTCGGCGCGCCCGAGGCGGCGGTGCAGGGGTTCCTCAAGAGCGCGGGGCTTGCCTCGATCGCGGAGGCGACGATCCAGAGGGATCCTAAGAAGGGCGAATTCTACGTCGCCCTGGTCGAGAAGCCGGGCCGCCCTGCGATCGACGTGCTGGCTGAAATCCTGCCCGTGGTGATCCGCACCTTTCCGTGGCCGAAATCCATGCGCTGGGGCGAGCGCTCGTCGCGCTCCGGCGCGCTTGCCTGGGTGCGTCCGCTACACTCGATCCTCGCGACTTTCGGGCCGGAGACCGAGACCCCTGATATCGTGCCCTTCGCGGTGGACGGCATTGCGGCCGGCAACGCCACGCGCGGGCATCGGTTCCTGGCGCCGCGGGTGATCCACGCCAGCCACTTCGCCGACTATGCCGCCAAGCTCGAACGCGCCAAGGTGGTGCTCGACCCGGCGCGGCGCCGGGAGATCATCCTGACCGACGCCAAGCACCTCGCCTTTGCGCAGGGCTTCGAGCTGGTCGAGGATCCGGCGCTGCTTGAGGAGGTCGCGGGCCTGGTGGAATGGCCCGTGGTGCTGATGGGCACGTTCGATCACGACTTCCTGCGCCTGCCGCCGGAGGTGATCCGCACCACGATCAGGGTGAACCAGAAGTGCTTCGTGGTGCGCGCCCAGCCGGCGCCAGAGGGAACGCAGGGCTCGCCGGTTTCTTCTCTCTCCCCGCAAGGGGGAGAGGAGAAGAGCGGCCCACGAGGAGGTGAAGGGCGGCCCGCGCTCGCCAACAAGTTCATCCTTGTCGCCAATACCGAGGCGGCGGATGGCGGCGCCGCCATCGTCGCCGGCAACGAGCGCGTCATCCGGGCGCGCCTCGCCGACGCGAAGTTCTTCTACGAGACCGATCTCAGGCACTGGCGCGACGTGCCGCTCGACATGCGGCTCATGAAGTTCAAGGACATCGTATTCCACGAGAAGCTCGGCACGCAGTGGGAGCGCATTGAGCGCATTGAGCGGCTGGCTGCGGAGCTTGCGCCGCTCCTCGGCGCGGATGCGGAGAAGGCGAGGCGTGCGGCGCGGCTTGCCAAGGCTGATCTCTTGACCGGCATGGTGGGCGAGTTTCCCGAGCTGCAAGGGCTGATGGGGAAATACTATGCGCGGGCGACCGGCGAGGACGAGAGCGTCGCCGTGGCCTGCGAGGAGCACTACAAGCCAGTGGGGCCAGGCGATCGCGTGCCGGGCAATCCGGTGTCGGTTGCGGTGGCGCTGGCGGACAAGTTCGACACGCTGGTGGGATTTTGGGCGATTGATGAGAGGCCGACCGGATCAAAGGATCCTTACGCCTTAAGAAGGGCCGCTTTGGGGATTGTTCGCCTAGTGTTAAGCAACGAAATTCGTCTTCGTTTAAAACAAGTGGTGGATTTGGCTTACCGGGAAATCGACCGGCACATCGTTGGCCCAGGAGAAGTTTTATCCGTTGACGATACTCGCGAAGACCTGGTCGGATTTTTTGCGGATCGTCTGGTCGTGTTGCTAAAGGAGCAAGGCGCGCGACACGATCTCGTTAATGCTGCCCTTCATGTTGGAGCTCGTTTCATTGCCGAGGGCGAACCGATCTACGAGCAGGACGATCTCCTCCTCATCGTGCGCCGCGTGGAAGCGCTCGGCAAATTCCTCGACACCGAGGACGGCAAAAATCTTCTCGCCGGCTACAAGCGCGCCACCAACATCATCCGCATCGAGGAGCGGCGCGACAAAACCGAATATACCGGCGAGCCTTCCGCCGAACTCTATCGACAGGCCGAGGAATGGGAGTTGGCGCGCGCCATCGATACCGCCGCCGCCGAGGCATCCGCGGCGGTGGCGCGCGAAGATTTCGCCGCCGCCATGAGCGCTATGGCGAAGCTGCGCCCGCATGTGGATGCCTTTTTCGACAAGGTGACGGTCAACGTGGACGACCCGCCGGTGCGGGCGAACCGGCTCAAGCTCCTCAACCGCATCCGCGCCGCCACCGGCACGGTCGCGGATTTCTCCAGGATTGCGGGATAGCGCCTCGTAGCCCTGCTCAGCGCCAGCGAAACCCGGGGACCGCATTGCCGCATGGATAGGGTGACCCCGGATTTCGCCGCGCTCAATCCGGGCTACGCGCTCAACTCCGGCCCCGGTTTACGCGCCCGCAAAGCCGGCGCTTCATCCGGGCCGCGCCGCCAACGGGTACTATCTTCCTGCCCTTAAGGAGTTGCAGGGCCGGGCCGACCGTGCTTTTTCGGAGCCGAAAACTTGAATGACGAGACATCGTTATGGCGAAGTCCACCAAGCCTCCGCGTGCACGCCTTCCTTTAGGCAAGGCGGCGCGCACGTCGCGAAAGACGGCGCGCCGGAAGGCTGCGGCCTCGGCGAAAAAGGCCGCCGCGAAAAAGACGCCGGCGCGCAAAAGCATTTCCGCCCCGCGCGAGTCGGCTGCCGTTGCGCCCGCCCTCGCGGGAAAGCGCGCCGTTGCGAACGCCTCCCGTCCCGACCCGCAAGCGCGCGCTGGCAAATCGCTCTCCGCCGCTCCGCCCGCAGAGGGAGGGAGGCAGGGGGCCGCCAAAGCTCGCCCCGCAAAATGGGTCTACGCTTTCGGCGGCGGCAAGGCCGAGGGTAGCAGCGACCTGCGCAACCTCCTGGGCGGCAAGGGCGCCAATCTCGCCGAAATGGCCAATCTCGGACTGCCGGTTCCGCCCGGCTTCACGATCACGACCGAGGCGTGCAGCTACTTCTACGGTCACGGCAAGACCTACCCGGCGGAGCTGAAGGCCGAGGTCGAGGCCGCGCTCGCAGAAGTCGGCCGGCTCGCGGGAGGCAAGATCTTTGGCGACGGCGACAATCCGCTGCTCGTCTCGGTGCGCTCCGGCGCGCGCGCCTCGATGCCCGGCATGATGGACACCGTGCTCAATCTTGGGCTCAACGACGTAACCGTCGAGGCGCTGGCGAAGAACTCAGGCGATCGCCGTTTCGCCTATGACTCTTACCGGCGGTTCATCACGATGTATGCGAATGTGGTGCTGGGGATCGAGCACCACGTGTTCGAGGAGATTCTCGACGAGCACAAGGACCGCAACGGCTACGCGCTTGATACCGACCTCGGCGCTGAGGATTGGGCGGAGCTCGTCACGAGCTTCAAGGCGCGGATCGAAAAACTGCGCGGCGCACCGTTTCCGCAGGACCCGCACGCGCAGTTGTGGGGGGCGATCGGCGCGGTGTTCGGCTCGTGGATGAACCAGCGCGCCATCACCTACCGGCGCCTGCATTCGATTCCCGAGAGCTGGGGCACCGCGGTCAACGTGCAGGCCATGGTGTTCGGCAATATGGGCGACACGTCCGCCACGGGGGTTGCTTTCACGCGCAACCCGTCGACCGGCGAGAAACGGCTCTATGGCGAATTCCTCATCAACGCCCAGGGCGAGGACGTGGTCGCCGGCATCCGCACGCCGCAGGAAATCACCGAGGCTGCGCGACAGGAAGCGGGTTCCGACAAGCCGTCGCTGGAGCACGCCATGCCGGCGGTTTACGAAGAGCTGGCGCAGATTTGCGCCCGCCTGGAGAAGCATTACCGCGACATGCAGGACCTCGAATTCACGGTCGAGCAGGGCAAGCTGTGGATGCTGCAGACGCGGGCCGGCAAGCGCACCGCCAAGGCGGCGCTGCGCATCGCCGTCGAGCTTGCGGACGAGGGCCTTATCGGCCGCGACGATGCGGTGATGAGGATCGAACCCGGTACGCTCGATCAGCTTCTCCATCCGACCATCGATCCGAACGCCAGCCGCCAGATTATCGCCTCGGGCCTGCCTGCGTCTCCGGGCGCCGCCTGCGGCGAGATCGTCTTCTCCTCCGACGAAGCGGAGCTTCTGAAAACCCAAGGGCGCAAGGTGATCCTGGTGCGGATCGAGACGAGCCCCGAAGACATCCACGGCATGCACGCGGCAGAAGGCATTCTCACCACCCGCGGCGGCATGACGTCCCATGCCGCCGTGGTGGCGCGCGGCATGGGCAAGCCCTGCGTGTCCGGCGCAGGCGCGATCCGCGTCGATTATGTCGCGGCAACGCTCTCGGCGGCCGGCGCGACGCTGCGCAAGGGCGACATCATCACCATCGATGGCTCGACCGGGCAGGTGCTGGCCGGAAAGGTCAACATGCTGGAGCCCGAGCTGTCCGGCGAATTCTCAACCCTGATGGCGTGGGCCGACAAGATGCGCCGGCTCAAGGTGCGCGCCAACGCCGACACCCCGAACGATGCTCGCGTCGCCATGCGGTTCGGTGCCGAGGGCATCGGGCTGTGCCGCACCGAGCATATGTTTTTCGAGGCCGATCGCATCCGCGCGGTGCGCGAGATGATCCTTGCCGACGACGAAAGAAGCCGCCGCGCCGCGCTCGCCAAGCTGTTGCCGATGCAGCGCGACGATTTCATCGCACTGTTCGAGATCATGGCCGGCCTGCCGGTGACGATCAGGCTGCTCGATCCGCCGCTGCACGAGTTCCTGCCGCACAGCGAGGCGGAAATCGCCGAGGTCGCGGCGGCCATGAACGCCGATCCGAAGAAACTGGCGGACCGTTCCCGTCAATTGCGGGAATTCAACCCGATGCTCGGCTTCCGCGGCTGCCGCCTTGCGATCGCATATCCGGAGATCGCCGAAATGCAGGGGCGCGCCATCTTTGAGGCCGCGGTTGCGGCCGGCAAACGCACCGGCAAGCCGGTCGTGCCCGAGGTGATGGTGCCGCTGATCGCCACGAAAATGGAATTCGACCTGGTCAAGGCGCGCATCGACGCCATGGCCAAGGCGGTAGCGGAGGAGACCGGCCAGACGCTCGATTATCAGGTCGGCACCATGATCGAGCTGCCGCGCGCAGCCCTCAAGGCCGGCGAAATCGCCGAGACCGCGGAGTTCTTCTCCTTCGGCACCAACGATCTCACGCAGACCACATTCGGCATCAGTCGCGACGATGCCGCGAGCTTCCT
>JAJPKK010000178.1 GCA_021323775.1 Hyphomicrobiales bacterium | reverse complement strand
CTTGACCGGCTGCCGCCGCCCGCAAGACTGCATCCAAGCGATCAAGGCCCTCTCCAAGGCCGCGCGCCCTTAAGGCTTCTGCACCCACTCAAGATTCAAAAGAGGCGCTCTTCATCACGAGCGCGCAAACCACCGACATGCTCGTCGTAACGTTGGAGAAGGGGGCCTTCAGTCTTGCCTATCCGCACACAGGTAGATTTGATTTCGTTCGACCTCATCGCTTTGCCCGCTTCTGCCGGGAGCGAGAAAGTCTTGTGACAAAGCATTGGTGGGGGGCCGGCGGGTGAGTTGCGCGGTGATCGGCACAACCGCAGACTGATGCGGCGCACCATCGCTGAGTGCTTCTCGAATGTTTACGGTGCCTCGGGACCATTTGGGCTGCGCCGCCAAGGCACGGGGTGGCAGTCTTCTGGGTAGACAATATTCTGTCTTTGGTTCGTGGTGGGCGAATCCTTCGGATGATCTCCGAATTCGCTTCGAGCGAGATTCTTGACTTGCTGATTCGCTAATCCCCACCCCACTTTACCGCTCCCGCGTCGGCGTCTCCGGCATCACCCCGGCGCGCTGGCGCGCCAAGGTCTCGCGGCCGGTCGACTCCCAATCGCCCATCGCGGCGCGCTGCGCGAAAGTCTCCCAGGTCTCGGTCCAGTCGCCGAGCGTGTAGCCGTGCCACGGCGATTGCGTCGCGAGCGCAGGCAGCCCGAGTTCCTCCCAGATCGTGCGCGCGCGCTCCATGAACTCGCGCGCCGGCAGCGCCAAGGGCGGCATCGCCCGCTTGCGCGTCGCGTCGATCAGCATGCCGGAATCCGCGCTGCGCGGGCCGTATTGGGCGCCCTGCAGGTTGCTGCGGTAGGGCTCGATGTGAACGTCCTCGACCGGGTTCGACCGGTAGGCGAGGGACCACAGCACGGCGTCGAGCGACTCCGGGTCGATGTCCTCGCTCACCGCGATGACGATCTTGCCGCACCCCGCCATGAAGCTCGCTGCGCCAGAGAGCCCACGCCAGACCTCGCTCTTTGGCGTCTCGGCCGCGTATTGCAGGAAGATCACCGGCCGCAGGTTGGTGAGCCGCTCGTGCATGACGACGCGGCGGACGCCCTTAATGGAGAGATCGTTGCGCAGGTGATTGAGAAACAGCGGCTCATAGGCCACCTTCTTGATCACGCTCGATTCTGACGGCGTCACCTGGCTGATGATCGAGCAGAACACCGGCGCGCGGCGGCGGGTGATCGCCGTGACCTGCATCGGCATGTTGTAGGCCTCCAGCGCCACATAGCCGTTGCTCTCGCCGAACGGCGCCTCCGGTTCCAGCCGCTCCGTATCGATGAGGCCCTCGATCACAATTTCGGCGTTGGCTGGCACCATGAGATCGACGGTCTTGGCCTTGACGACCCGCACGGCGGTCCCGGCGAGGCCGCCCGCCACCGCGAGTTCGTCGCAATCGATGGCGAGCTTCTGCGGGCTGGTGAACACTACGACCGGCGCCGCGCCGATGACGATTGCGATCGGCATCGGCGCGCGACGCTCCCGGTACTTGAGCCAGTGATAGTAGCCGCCGGCGCCGCCCGAAGGGCGCGCCACCATGCGCACGGCGAGCCGGTCGGTCGCCTTCAGCGCGGCGCGGTACATGCCCATGTTCTGGACGCCGCTGTCGGGATCGCGGGTGATGCACAGCGTCGCGGTGAGATAAGGCGCGGCGTCGAACCCGGGCGTCGACACGGGCGCCGGCAGGCCGGCGAGGCCGCAGCCCGGCCGCCGCAAATCGTCGCCTGCAATGATTATGTCCTGGCATGGCGCGGACGCCACCTCTACGGGGGCAATCGGATTGGCGATTGCCTTCATCCAGGCTTGACCGATGTTTCCCACCGGCTGGCCCATGCCGACCGCATAGATCTCCGGCGATGCCGCGAGCGCCCCCACGGCGACCGGCATGTCGTAGCGCCGGCCGGCGCCGTCGGTCACGTTGGTAAACAGGAAGGCGCGCCGCTTGCTTTCCGGAATGCCGCCGAGAAACTGCCAGCGCACCAGCGGATGCAGTTCGGTATCCTTGTCGATCGGCCGGTCGATGCGCACGAGAAGGCCGCGCGCATCGAGATCGGCAAGGTGCGTCTGGAAATCTGGCGCCGGGCGCTGGTCGACCGCGCCGGCAACAACATCAGCGGGTTTATCGAGCATGCTGGCGCACATCCGCGGTTCGTGCCGCGCCGAGACATTTCCGGGCGCCGCGTGATAATGGAACGGACCACGGGCCGTTGCAACGCCGCGCGGCATGACACCGGGAAAGAACCGCGAAAACCACGCACGCAGTCGGAGACACTATGGGAGCGAAATGGTTCGGGGCGGCCGTCAAGCGCAAGGAGGACCCGGCGCTGCTTGCCGGCAAGGGCCGGTTCGTCGACGACGTGCGGCTGCCGGGCGCTCTTCACGCCGCCTTCGTCCGCAGCCCCCATGCACACGCCAGAATCCGCGGCATCGATACGTCGGCCGCGAAAGCCGTAAAGGGCGTGCATCTGGTGCTGGGCTTCTCAGACCTGCCGGAGCCGCTGCAAAAGAATGCATTGCCGCTGTTCGTCCCGGCTCCGGCCATTACCCAGCTTCATTTGCCATATGCGCTTGCGCGGGAGGAGACCGTCTATGTGGGGGAGCCGGTCGCGATCGTGGCGGCAGACAGCCGCCACATCGCGGAGGATGCCGCTGCGCTGGTCGAGGTGGACTACGAGCCGCTCGCCGCGGTGTCGGACTGCGCCGCCGCGATGATGCCCGGCGGCGCTCTGGCGCACACAGAGAACAGCTCCAATATTGCGGCGCGCGTGCCGATCACGGTCGGCAACGCCGATGCCGCCTTCGCAGGCGCCGCCCATGTGGTGCGCGAGCGCCTGTTCATTCATCGCGGCGGGCCGTTTTTCATGGAATGCCGCGGGGTGCTCGCAAGCCACGACGCCGTCGCGGACTCCTATACGGTTTACGTGTCCTCCCAGGGCTCGCACCGCATCAAGCGCGGGCTCCTCGACGTGCTCGATCTCAACGACAACCAGATGCACGTCATCACGCCCGACGTGGGCGGCGGATTCGGCCCAAAGGGCGCCGTCTATCCGGAATATCCGTGCGTCGCAGCCTGCGCCAAAATGCTTGGGCGGCCGGTGAAATGGATCGAGGACCGGCGCGAGAACTTTCTCTGCACCCATCAGGAGCGCGATCAGGTCTGGGATCTGGAGCTTGCCGCGGACCGCGACGGCAGGATTCTCGGACTGCGCGGCCGCCTCGTGCACGACACCGGCGCCTACATCCCGTGGGGCCTGGTGCTGCCCTGGATCGCCGCCACCACGGTCCCGGGTCCCTACGTGATTCCGCATTTCAAGATCGAACTCAATGCCGTCTACACCAACATGATCTCGACGACGCCGGTGCGCGGCGCCGGACGTCCGCAGGGCGTCTTCGTAATGGAGCGCATGATGGATCGCCTCGCCGAGGCGGTCGGGCTCGACCGCGCCGAGGTGCGGCGGCGCAATTTCATTGCGCCGGCGCAGATGCCTTACAAAGTGGGCATCGTATCTCGCGACGGCCGGCCCGTCACCTATGACAGCGGCGACTATCCGGCCTCCCAGGCGCGCGCGCTCGCGGCCGCGGACTACGCCGGCTTTCCGGCGCGACAGGCCGAGGCGCTGCGGGAAGGCCGTTACATCGGCATCGGCATCAGCAATGCGGTCGAGAGCACCGGGCTTGGCCCCTACGAAGGCGCGACGGTGCGCGTCGCCACCACCGGCAAGGTCGTGCTCTATACGGGGGCGACGCCGCAGGGTCAGTCGCATAAGACGACGCTCGCCCAGATCGCCGCCGACCAGCTCGGCGTCTCCTACGAAGACGTGACGGTGGCGACCGCCGACACCAAGGACATCGCCTTCGGGGTCGGCACTTTTGCGGCCCGCACCGCCGTCAACGCCGGCTCCTCCGCCCACCTCGCCGCGGCCGAAGTGGCGCGCAAGATCAAGCTCATCGCCGCCGACATGCTGGAGGTCTCGCCCGACGACCTTGAATTGCGCGGCGGCTTTGCCGAGGTGCGCGGCGTGCCAGGATTAAAAAAGAGCTTTCGCGAGATCGCGGTGAAATCGATCGGCATGCCGGGCTTTTCCATGGCCGGCGGCCTGTCGCCAGGGCTTGAGAACACGGCCTATTTCCAACCTGACCAGTCGACCTATTCCAACGGCACGCACGTGGCCGAAGTCGAGGTCGACATCGAGACGGGCGGCGTAAAAATCCTGCGCTACACGGTCCTCCATGATTGCGGCGCCGTCATCAACCCGATGGTGGTCGAAGGCCAGGTGGTCGGCGGCGTGGCCCACGGCATCGGCAACGCGCTGTTCGAGCGGCTGCACCATGACGGCGACGCGCAGCCGCAGACCACCAATTTCGGCGAGTATCTTTTGCCCGCGGCCCCCGACATGCCGCCGATTGCGATCCTCCACAGCGAAACGGCGTCGCCGCTTAATCCATTGGGCGTGAAAGGCGCCGGCGAGGGCGGCACCATTGCGGCGATCGGCGCCATTATCGGGGCGGTGGAGAACGCGCTTGCGCCGTTTGGGATCAAGATCAACGAGGCGCCGGTCAGCCCGGCGCGGATCGTTGAGCTGCTGAATGCGGTGCGGGGGCTCGGCGATGCGCGCCAATGAAGACAGACGCGTACATTAAGGACGTCGTCGTCGCAGGCCGCAGGGTGGGCGCTCCTCGGCAAGCTCAGAGCGAAGCGCGCCATCCCCCGGCTCTGCCTGCGACGGAGGAACGGAGGCGGGCGCGGCGCAAGAGCGCGCCTTTGCCCACCCTACAAAGTGCAAACGGCTCCTACCCGCGCCTTCCGACGAGCGCAAACATGGCGCCCTGCGGGTCTTTGGCCTGGATGATCCAGCTGCCGCCCGGCACTTGCATCGGGCCGTTGATGATCTCGCCGCCGCCCGCCTTCACGCGCTCGACCGCTGCGTCAAAGTCGTCCACGTTGAAGTAGTAAAGCCAGAAGGTGGCCGGCACCACCGGCGGCTTGTTGAACATGCCGCCGATCGCCGGCCCGCCGGCGGCGAAGATCTGATAAACGCCCATGGCGCCCATATCCATGGCGTCGGCTTTCTGCCAGCCGAACAGCGCGTTGTAGAAGGCATATGCCTTCTCCCAGTCGGTGGTCGCAAGCTCGTGCCAGCCGATGCGGCCCGGCGTCTCGGGCGCGGCCGGGGCCTCAGGCATGGGGGCTGACCACTTGAACAGGCCGATGGCGGCCTGCTGCGGGTCGGCGATGACCGAGAAGCGGCCCACATCCGGGATGTCTCGCGGCTCGACATAGACCGCGCCGCCGAGACTCCTCGCCTGATCGGTCGTCGCGTCGACGTCATCAGCCGCGACATAGCCGAGCCAGCTCGGCGGAGCACCCATCTGCTTGGATTCCTCGGGCTGGTCCATCATGCCGCCGACCAGAGTCTCGCCCGCGGTGAACAGCGTGTAGGGCATGGTTGGATTCGGTGCGGGCTGCGCGCCCCAGCCGACCACTTTGGTGTAGAAGTCCTTTGCGGCGTCGGTGTCGGTCGTCATCAGCTCGTACCAGACGAAACGGCCGTGAGTTGCAGACATTGCAGAACCTCCAGTGGCGCCGCTGCGGGCGTCGTCTTGTCAGATCATGATCGCTGGTTCGTTTCAGTCGAAGGAACACGTCACGGCAACTTGGCCCTGACGACGGAAACGCGACGTAGCGGTTCCGATGGCGCGCGCAGCGTTACGACAGGCGCTCGCAAAGCACAACTGCGTTCTTTGTCGCCGCTGGCCCCGCCGCTCCCAATGCAGGGGCGACCCGCACTGGCGTTGACTTTAAGGTACGCGGGCGGCGAGATTGCGGCCCTGCATCTTCGCGAAGGAGCAGCCCAAACCGAAACGCGCTTTAAGTCAGCGCTTATGGGGGCGGCCCTGGCGGCGGCTACATGGGCTGCGGCGCGCAAAGCATTGTGAGTAAGGGTCAAGCCGGCGGGGCTGGCTTATCGGGCCGCGGACCGCGGGATTGGGCCACGGATACAAAAATCCGCATCGCGCTGCGGCCAAGCTTTTCGAGCGCAGCGTTGAGTGCGCCTTCTTCCACCCTGCTAAAAGGCCAGCGGAACAAAAAGCCGTGCACCGTCCATATCACCAGGCCGGTAAAGATGGCGGCGAAGATGACATCGGACAGGAAATGCCCACCGGCCAGCAGGCGTATGCACGCGAAGGCAATGCCGTATAATCCTGCCGCTGCGAGCGCGACGTTGCGCCAGGGAGGCGGCGCCAGCATGGCCGGCGCGGTCATCCACACCGCGGCGGAGGTTTCGCCGGAAACGAACGAGCAGTTCGAGTCGCAGCCGCCGCGCGGATCCCACCACGGCATGAACGTGTAGTCTCCGCCGAACTGGGTCACCATTCCGGGACGCGGCCGCGCCCAGCCTTCCTTGAGAACCACATTGACGAGCAATCCGGGCCCGAGCGCCAGCGACAAAATTAAAAACAGCGCCGCCCGCGTCGAAATCAGCGTGGGGCGCCGCGGGCAGAGCGTCCTCATGATCAATGTGACGGCAGCCGGCGCCGTTGCCGCAACGATGACAAACGGACCAACCTGACGCACGGTCTCGATTGCCTGATCTAGCCGGCGAACTCCCGGCTGGGCCGCCAGATCGTAGAAGAATGACGCCGCTCGCAGATCAAGCGACGGATCGGCGGCAAAAATGACCCCGGTTAGAACGCCGAGGAAGACCAGGATGATGAGCGACGTGCGCGCCACCGAACATAGGCCCTGTTAGCAAAGGGATCTCGAAAGCTACACTGGTCCGTATGTCGCAAATTTCGCCGCTTCACAAGGAGCCGAGACGGTTCCGCGGCGCGGCGAAGCGGCCAGGTCAGCTCATTGTCGTGTGGAAATCCCCAGCCATGCGGGCAATTCTCGCATCTGGAGAGGCGGAAATTAAATTTTGTCCAGCAATTAAATTTTGTTTAGCAAGCGTCTCATTCGCCAAGTCCCGTGCGCAAATTGCCAGTGCTGCAAATCTTTCGCGAGTTCAAACCGTGCGCCGTGGGACGGGTTGGGCGCAGCTCCGTAGCCCGGGTTGACCCTACTGCGTCAGAAAGGTCCGGTCGGCGGCCTTGGAAACGGCCTTGATCGCTTGGATGCAGTCTTGCGGGCGGCGGCACTCACATCGGCAAACGGGCGATCCGACGGCGCTCCATAACGACTTCTGACGCAGTGGCATTGAGCGCCGGCGAAACCCGGGGACAGCGTCGCCGCATGGCGCGGACGTTCCCGGATTTCGCTGACGCTCAATCCGGGCTGCATCCGCCCTATTTCCGGCCCAGCGCAAGGTCGTCCCTGTGGATCATCTCGGCCCGGCCTTCTATGCCAAGCACGGCCAAGACATCGCTTGATGGCCGGCCTTTGACCTTTTCGGCATCCGGGGCGTCGTAAGCGACGAGACCGCGGCCAATCTCCGCGCCATCCGGACCGCGTACGATAACTGCGTCCCCTCGGGCGAATTGTCCCTCGACCCGGATGACGCCGACCGGCAGCAGGCTGTTGCCGCGCCGCAAGGCGGCCACGGCGCCGGAGTCGATGGTGAGCGTGCCCTTCGGTTCCAGCGAGCCGGCGATCCATTTCTTGCGTGACGTGACCGGATTGGCCGGGGTGAGAAACCAGGTCGAGGGCGCGGCCGATGCGATCGCCCGCAGCGGATGCTCGACCCGGCCCGAGCCGATCACCATGTGAGTTCCCCCGGTGGTTGCGATCTTGGCCGCTTCGATCTTGGTCTGCATTCCGCCGCGCGACAGTTCCGAAGGCGCCGCGCCCGCCATTGCCTCGATTTCCGGGGTGATGCGCTCGACCACCGGGATGAGCTTCGCGGTCGCGCTGCGCGCGGGCGGCGCATCGTAGAGCCCATCCACATCGGAGAGCAGGACCAGGAGGTCGGCGCTCGCCATGGTGGCGACGCGCGCCGCCAGGCGGTCATTGTCGCCGTAGCGGATTTCGTTGGTGGCCACCGTATCGTTCTCGTTGATTACCGGCACGGCGCGCCATTCGAGCAGCTTGGCGATGGTGGAACGGGCGTTGAGATAGCGCCGCCGCTCCTCGGTATCCCCAAGGGTCACCAGGATCTGGCCGGCGCCGATGCCGTGCCGGCCAAGCGCCTCCGACCACGTGCGCGCCAGCTCGATCTGCCCGACCGCCGCCGCCGCCTGGCTTTCTTCGAGCTTGAGCGGCCCTTTGGGGAGCCGGAGCACCGAGCGGCCGAGCGCGATGGCGCCAGAAGTTACGACCAGGAGATCGCGTTTTTCCCGGTGCAGGGCCGCGATATCCTCGATCAGCGAGGCGAGCCAGTCTTGCCTCACGCGGCCGGCCGCCGCGTCGATCAGGAGCGACGAGCCGACCTTGATGACGATACGTCGAAAGTCGTGAATCGTTGGGAGCGTGCCGGACATGCCGCAGGATCTATCATCGCCCGTCGCCGACCGGCGGGCCTGCGGCGGTTTACCAGGGTGAGGCGGGGAAGGAAATGGCCCAAGGCGCTGCTCATATGGCATCCTGGGCTGATTGGCCTTATGTGTTGGCGTGGACCTGAAGAAAGGTCTAACGGGACGACGCAGACGCACTCGTCTTGGGCCCGAATGCGACAAGGTGTTGCCGGAGTGAGTTAGCAAAAAATACTCCTCTATGACGAAATCCAGGACAAACCTTCATGCGCTGCAGGTCGGGCCAGGCCCGGTGGAAAACTACTGTGTCAGAAGGGCCCGGTGGGCGGCGTTGGAAACGGCCTTGATCGCTTGGATGCAGTCTTGCGGGCGGCGGCAGCCGGTCAAGGGCGATTGGCGCGCGTTTAATCGCGCGCCAATCGCCGCTTAAG
>JAJPKK010000348.1 GCA_021323775.1 Hyphomicrobiales bacterium | reverse complement strand
CTTGACCGGCTGCCGCCGCCCGCGACAAAGAGCATCCAAGCGATCAAGGCCGCGAGTGATCGCCGGTTGGCCGCTTTTCACGTCCTGCCCCACTCGAAATTCAAAAGGGCCTGGCCCGACCTGCAGCGCATGAAACTTCTGCTACCCGTGGCGCGGTCTTGCCGGGTAAGTTTCTTCCTAGTTTAATACTTTATACAGTCTCATGAATACGATAATAAATTGGCTGCGAGCTTGAAATATGCTTGTAACCCTTGCCTCGCATCTTATTCTTCTTCTCGTCGACGTCATGAGCCGGAGGCGCAGCGATGGGTTGGCTCGACTCTGTGGGCGGATTCTTCAAAGGTGTTGGTGAAGGGGCTTGGGACGGCGTGAAAGGTACGGTGACTGGCGTCGGGCATCTCGCCGAGGATGGCTACAAGCTCGCGACGGATGGACATTATCGCGAGCAAGTCTGGAACTCCGCGCTCAGTGACGCCAAAGCGGCCGCGAATTTCGCTGAGACGGCCGTGACCGATCCGGGCAAAGCGGCGGATGAGATCGGCGATACCGCAAGCCATGCCTGGCATGCGCTGGAGAACGCATATAACCAAGCCGCTGCGCACGGCCAGGGCAGCGAGTTCATCGGTCAGCTGTTCGGTCAAGGCGCCATCCTGGTCGGCAGCGCCTTCATCCCCGGCGGCGCTGAGGCAGATGCGGTCGGAGCGCTCGGCGACGCGGGCCGGGCAACGGAATTGCTAGGCGAAGCCGGCAAATTAGCCAACGCCGCCGAAGATGCCGGTCGGCTCAGCGCACTGACTGGCGATGCCGGAAAGGCGGTCGATGTCGGCAAAACCGTCGATGCCGCCGCCAACGGCGCTCGTGTGGTTCACCTCGACGACGCCGCGGCGTTGAAGGCGGCGGCCGAGCATGCGGCGCCCAATACGCGCTACGAATTCGGCAACTACTCCTGGACCACCGACGCGAAAGGCCGCACCATCGAGGCCGAAGGGCAAGTCGAGCTGACGCCCGCGGGCCGCGACATGGCGTTGCAGAGTGAGATCGGCAAGGAAGGTGCACCCACCGATGTTGGCTTCCACCTGATCGGCGACCGCTTCAACGGGCCGACCAACCGGCTCAATGTCGTGCCGGGGAACGGCAAGCCGCTGGGCGACGGCCTGCCGAACCTGAACCAGGGCCCCTATAAAGCGTTTGAAAACCAGATCGCGAAACTCGCGTCCGATCCCCATAACACCGTAGAGCTTCGCATCCGGCCGCAATATAATGCGGGCAACCCGACCAACCGGCCCGACGAGTTCAATGTTGGGTACCGCGTCAATGGCGGCAAGTGGATCGAGCGCGAATTCGTGAATAAGCGGTGAGCCGATGAATGAGACAGCCATCAACCTGCAGAAGGCGATTGTGACGGCGCTTGCCCGTGACATACCTGACGCATGGGAACGGATTGTCGTCAATTACGAGATGCAGGAGGAAGATGGCGGGCTGACCGAGGATCGATTGGGCTTCTACATCGCGAAAGACGCTGCGGGGAATCTCCGCGAGTCCGAGCTGGTGTTCACTCCTGAGGTCAAGCGGCTGTTCCGCGAGATGAACGACGAGATAAAGCGGAGCGAGGGAGAGCGCTGGGGAACCTGCGATCTCGTCGTGGATCAGCCGGGAAAGTTCAAATTCAGCTTCTCCTACGATCGGCCGAAGCGGATCAACGGCGTGTTCGATGATGATTCAATAGGTCGGTTCGACCGCTATCTGGAGACATACAAGACCGAACGCGGTCGAGGTTAGGCCAAGGTCGCTCCGAGGACCGCATCGACGACGGTCACTTTATTCTCGTCCATTGTTATTTCCCATCCATTTATTCCCAGGATTTGCAAGGCTTTCTCCTTGTCGCTATTCTTGGAGAATGCCGGTATCAATCGTTCAATGAATCTTTCCGTTGAGCAAAAGCCCTCGACAACCCAATTCGGGCAGGTCGGGGTTCGCGCCTCTCCGTTGCTTTGAGATAAGGCGAAAACGATCATGTTGCCTTCGTTGTTGGTTCGCCGCCTCCGCATCTGTTGCGGCTTGTTCATGATTGTTGCTGCGGTCACGGCGACCCGCGCGGCACATGCGGCCGAGCCGCCGGCGCCTGCCAATTGCGCGCCGGACCAGACGCTGCCGTCCGCCGATATCGTGCCGGAGGCGCCAGCGAAGTCGCCCGTGCCGCCGAACGATCCGCCAGTCCAGGCGCAGCCGCCCGGATGCGCAGCGTGGACCGACCGCTGCGTCATCTGCCAGCGCGAGGGCGGAAAGATCGCGTGCTCCAATATCGGAATCGCCTGCCAGCCCCAGGCGATCGAATGTGTGCGCAGCGAGCCGGCGGAGGAGAAGAAGCAGGGCAAGTGACGGGGTCTGCGGCCAACCCTTGCACTTAGGAGACCTGGAGAAATAACTGAATCTCTTTGCCCTTGTCTCTCGCGAGATTTGCTCGCGATGTCGCGCAAAACGAAGCATTTATTTGTCAAAGTCTCCTTAGTAGGGTGGGTAAAGGCGCCCCTTCGACAAGCTCATATGAGTCATAAGCTTTTTATGGGCGTCATTCCGGGGCGCGTGCCCGGCACGCGAGCCCGGAATCCATAACCCCCAGCCGGCCAGCGGGTGGTTATGGGTTCCGGGCTCACCGCTTCGCGGCGCCCCGGAACGACTTCTGACGCAGTAGTATTAATTACCCGCTTGCTTGCTTCAGCCAACCGGGAAGTTGGCGCGACACAGGGTCTGCCCGTTGCCGGCGGACGCGGTGTGAACGCCGGCGTGCAGGCGCCTCTCCAGCGCCCCCCGGTGACTCTCCCGCTAAGCCTCCGGCTCTGCCGGAGCGAATAGAGGCAGTTCTACCACGACCTTGCTGGCGCAAGGAATGCCAGATCGAGGAAGGGCACATGCTGCCCGACCATGTGCATATGCTGATATCAATCCCGCCGAAATATTCGGTGGCGGAGGTGATCGGGTCAGATTGGCTCGACTCGTTCAAGATGGCGCTGGGGCAGCCGCCGCAACCCGCAAGCCAAGGTGAAACAAAACCTGCTTGCGAACCAGGCATCGCCGATTGCGCGATTGAAAAAATTGGAAGAGGCCATCCTCGCGCGGCCATTACGGAGCGCGCCGCTCATGGTTGTGCTTATGAGCGTGACCCCGACTTTCGCCGCGGCCACGATCGTGCGCCCCATCCGCCGGTAGATAGACCACGTGGCCGTGGCGTACGCCGCGCTCTGCAATGATGTGATCGGCGAGCTCTTGCACTTCCGAGCCGCGGCCTTTGAGGAGCGTCACCTCGAGGCAGCTGTCATGATCGAGGTGCATGTGGAGTGTCGCCTGCGCGAGGTCATGGCGGTGGTGGAAGCCGCGCGTCAGCCGCTTGGGAAGATCGCGCATCTCATGATTGTAGATATAGATCAGCGCGGCGACGCAGGGCCGCGGACCGCCGATTTCGACGGCCGCCTGCTGCAGTCCGGATCGGGCCAGGTCACGGATTGCCTCAGACCGATTGGCGTACCCGCGCGCGCTCATGAAACTGTCAATCTCTGCGGCGAAGTCATCGTCAACCGTAATGGTCAAGCGCGGCATTGGGCGTCTCCTATGGCGGCGGCATCGCGATCCTACTATTACGTATGCGCTTTAATCAATCTCGGCATATCAAGTATCTATCAAGTATGTACTTCTATTGACTTCGTCATACTAGCGGCGCATGATGCTTTTGCCAGTTTGCGCGCCGCCCGCAACAGGCACGGGGAGGGGGTGCCGCTGCTTCGTCGACAAAGTCGAGGAGCGCTTCGTACGCATAAGTCGTTGTCGGAGCCGGTCTCCCCTGAGACAGGGGGGGGTGTTCGATGTCATTGCGTCTGCGCTTATCAGTCAGTTCGGTCACAGCTGTGGCCCTTGCGTGTCAAGCCGTCTCGGGAAGCTCGTCCGCCACGGCTCAAACAGCGGATCAACCGACGGGCCGGTCCGCAACCAGCCCAAATCTTCCGTCCATTAACGTCGAAGCGCCGGCCCCCAGAAGGCGCAAACCTGCGCGGCCTGACGCTGCGCCTGCCGCGCCCGCGGCGCAGAGGCCGACGCCGACAGCTTCTCCGCCCCAAACACAGCCAACTCAGGCGACTCCCGCGGTGGGTATGAGCAATCTCTCGACCGCCGCCGCAGCGCTACCGGCCGGGACCACAACCCTTGACGCTCGGGCGATCGCACAAACCCCCATCGCAAGTTACGGCGACATTTTCCGTTCACTGCCGGGCTTTGAGGTGGCCAACTACGGGCAAGGCGCCATCGGTTACGGACTGTCGATGCGCGGCTACACCAACGCGGAGCATGGGCGGGACATCGCTTATTATATCGACGGTGTTCCGCTGAATGACATTTCATCGATTCATACGCCAAACTATGCGGACCTCAACATTCTGATGCCGGAGACGGTTCAGAGCATCGAGGTGGTTCGCGGCCCGTTCAACGTGGAGTGCGGCGATTCAAATCTTGGCGGCTGCGTGAATGTAACGACGAAGAATTCGGAACCGTTCGCCAGTATCGGGGCCTCCGGCGGCTCATACGGCGCCGCGCGTGCGGTAGGAACGTTCAGCAGCCAGGGCGGCGCCTACCAGCCGTTCTTTGTGGAGCAGGGCTATCACGCCGATGGCTACCGCGATAATAGTTTCGTCAACAATTACGATTCGTTCAATAAGATAACAATCCAGCTCGGCGACGGCACGCTGTCGATACGCGGACAGGCCTACGGAACGACATTTGGTGCGCCAGGATATATTAACCGCGACGCCGTCGCTTCGGGTGTTCTTTCTCCCCGCGCCGCCGTCGATCCGACCGATGGCGGCAGCAAGAATTTCGAGAATCTGACCGCAAACTATACGTGGGGTCCCGCGGATCAAAATTTCACCGTCATGGCTTTTACCAACCATGACATCTTCAATCGCTTTGCGGATTTCGGTACCGCGTCGGGGCAGCGCTGGCAGCAGGACGAACGCACGACCGCGGGCGGTCGGATCCGCAAGGTCTGGACCAATGAGGCGGCAGATGGGACCGGTTGGCAGCTTCTCGTGGGCACCCAATGGCGCACCGATTTTATCAACGCTTTCCAAGCTCCAACCACCGCGCGAGCCATCAATGGTCCAATTGCGGAGAGTATCGGCGACACCGAGACGGATATAGGCCCCTATGCCCAAGTTCAGTGGAAGCCGGTGTCTTGGTTGAAGGTGACCGCGGCGGGGCGATTCGACAAGTTCTACTACAACGTCGTGGACAGGCTCACCCCGAGCAATTCGACAAGCATTTCTCCCGGCATTTGGAGTCCAAAAGCGGGCGTTACACTCACCCCGTTTAAGTGGTGGGATGTCTATGTCAATTACGGTCAGGGCTTTCGCAGCATTGACGCCGCAACCGAGCTAATCGGCAATCCGACCATTCAGCCATTCAAGATCGAGAGCAAGGAGGTTGGCACGCATTTGAATATTGGTCCCTTTGTGCTCCACGCTGATGTCTACACGACTCATTCGCAAAACGAAGCGTTCCAGGCCGCACCCGGCTTGCCTGAGACGTTTCTCGGTGCGGCGGAGCGCGCGGGCTACGATTTCGATGCGCGCTATTACATCGTCAAGGACGCGGCGAACAACGTCGCACTGTTCGCCAATTATGGCGAGGTCGTCGCGCGGCTGCTAAACAGCGCACCGTCGTTCTACGTCCCTAATGTGCCGCTCTACACCGCCAACATCGGCGTTGAGTACAGCGTCGCGATGCGGAACGCAGAGCGCCTGTCAGGATCGGCCTTCGTCTCCTTTGTCGGCCATCAGAACATGACGCAGGACGGCGCGCTGACAGCCTCGGCGTATCAGCGTGTCACTGGCCGCCTGAACTATTCATGGCCTGGCGGCTGGAGCGTGTTCACGGAGGCGATTTGGTATCCTGGCAGCATTCTCAGCGAGTTCGCGTTCAACCTGACCGGTCCGGTCGTTGGAGCATCGTCCTCCGACATCTACGCCGCACCGGCGCCGCGATGGACTGTGCTCGGCGGTTTCACCTACCGCATTCCAACCTCCGGCATTGCGCTGGCCGACAACATTGAGGACCCCCGATGATAAAGTCCCGTCTCGTCACCAGTCTGATAGCGATCGTTTTCATCTGCGCGTGGCTCGGCGTCGCTGCCGGACACGACATCTGGATTACCGTCGCCGGTCCGGCAAGCGCGCGGCGAGCCGTCATCAACTACGGCCATCCCCACGACCGCCCGCCGACGGTTGCGGATAAGATCATCGACATCTTTGCCTTCAGCAAAAGCGGACGGGAGTCCCTAATCAAGGGCCTCACGACCACGCACGATGGTCAGTGGTTCGTGGTGGAGACGCGGCCCTTTCAGGATGACGGCCACACCTTGATAGCCGTGCGATATGATAACGGCTACTGGATCAAGACAGCTGACGGCTATCGCAACGCTACGAACCGGGAAGCGCCGGATGCTCTGGACAGTCTTTGGTCAGTAAAATTCGCCAAGGCGCTTACCGGTTCCGGCGCGCCTTGGGACAAGGTGCTCGGGCACGAACTGGAAATCGTTCCGTTGTCCGATCCGCTGACGGTCAAGCCCGGACAAAAGTTGCGGCTGCGGGTGTTGTTCCGCGGTCAGCCCCTCATCGGCGGCGAGATCGAGCGAGGCGACGGGCTGACGATGGTGCCGGAAGCAGACATTGCCCGCTTTACAACCGACGCTGACGGTGTGGCGGAGGTGCCGGTCGCGAAATCCGGTCCAATGCAGCTTGTCATTGACCACAGCGTATCGCCCTCAGCGACGCCTGCCCTCGCTAAGACCGATATGTTTAACGCCACACTGTGGTACATGTTGCCGCGGTAGGGCGGCAGCGGCGGGGGCATCATCCTTCAGGTTCCGGACATTTTGCGTGCATCGTCGGCGTCCCGGCGCCTGGAAAATGGACCCGCGGGTCAAGCCCGCGCACGGCCAACAGCCGTGCCCGCTCCCGCTCGCCTCGGAGGGGATGCGCCCAAGGCTCGCGCGCTGTCACCGCAACGGATCGTCCTGAAGCAGAAAGCCGCCCTTGATGTTGTCGATGGTTCTCGGATCGGGACCTCGTCCCTGCGCGAAGGCGAGCTCTTCTACGCGCCTTCCGTGCAGCAATCCCGGGAGACCGAAGTTTCCTTCGATGCAGCGGGGCTCGTAATAAAGGCGGTTCTCCTCGTCGCTTTGCCTGGTGAACTCTTCCTTGACGGTCCACGGCCGCGTCCACACGGTTGGGTCTTCGATCGTGACCTCGTACGCCAGTGTGGTTGGGCTGGTCCGCGTGAAGCGCTCAATGAGGTGCAGGTTTTCGCGAGAGCCCTGAAAATCTGTCTTCGGGCTGAAGTTGGTGACGTCGATGACGAGGGTGTCGCCCTCCCAGTGGCCGCGTGAATCGCCGTACCACTGGCGGATGCTGGCGGGCAGGTGCGGACTTCCGTTCATCACGATGTTGCGCTGCCATCCTTGCCCCTGGCCCACGTCGTAGAACATCGAGATGCCGCCGGGCGTCTGCACGATGCGCCGGTAGCTGCCGGTGCGGCTGCCAAACTCCGGCAGTCCGCCGGTCAAGCAGCGGTTTGCCAGGTTGCCGTCCTCCGGACCGTCATGACGGTTGATCGCTACGACGTTGTAGCGGGGCGGCAGTTCATTAAACCGCGGCGAAGGCGTGGGGTCGTACTTTCCGCCGGCGCAGGCCGGTGACTTGTCCTTGCAGGTGTCAGTCGCTTCGATCAAAGCGAGGTGAAATTCCCGCTCGGCGGCGGCGATCTTCTGCGCCTGCGGCGTCAGCGGCGGAATCCGCCCGTCGGGCGGATCGACGATCAGCGACGTTCGCGCGCCGGTGCGCTTGAAGGACACGAACTGCGAATTGTAGGCGCCGGCGACATCGCGTTCAGACCCCTTTCCCGACCGCGCGGCAGCATTGTCGGCGTTGGCGAGCACTGCCGTCCGCGCTTCGTCCAATTCGGCGCGCTGGGCCGGCGTGAAAAATTCTTGGCCGGCATATTTGGCTGGCCGCTGCAAGGGCGTGTCGGTCTCGTCGGTCCAGATGCCCTGCAGATCAGGTTCGCCCCAAGGGGTTTTCAGCGCCGCAGCCGCAGTCGTCGCCGTGACGGAAGGCGTTTGCGCCTGAGCAGCCGTTCGATCGACGGACACCGAAATGACGGCAGCGGCCGTGGCAACGGCGACCGCTATCACCGAGCCTGAGAACCTCTCGCGCATGGTGGCCTCCTTTTGCCTTGCAGTTCGTGATTGGCTTGCAGCCTTGAGACTGCGACGGGCTTCGTCCCGCACACCCAAAAACCGGTGGGAATGGTAGCGCTTTTCGGTACGGCCCGATAGCCGGTTGCAAGGCGATGCCCCGGGCTCACGACGGCCATGGACCGGCAACACCCGCCAAGGATGGCGGCCGGAAAAGACGGCGCGTGGGTGCGCCTTCGTTGCAGCCACTCGATGTTCTTCGCTTCGGCCTGAGGACGCGGGATCACCGGCACGAGGCTCGGACGATGCGCTTTCACTCTCCCAAAGATGGACCGACTTGCCAGCAAATTTTGTTGTCACGTATCCAGATCAAGGCAACACCTAGCGTCTGGTAAAATCCGCATAAATCATTCATGTTTCGCACTGAGCCAAAGCGTGGAACGGCTCAAGCTGGGGAGAATCGCTCATGAAAAACTGTGTACCAAGCTCTGCGTATTCGAAATTTGCGGCTGCCTGCCTCGGCGCCGGCGCTCTCGTGGCGATCGCGGCGACACCATCGCTCGCGGACGAGCAATTTGCGCCAACCGGGGTCGTGCAGTTGCCGGACGCTCAAATTCTGTCGGCGTTTGACATCAGCTTTGTCAGCCCCGAGAACCGCACCCTTGCGATTGCCGCTTCAAGGGTCGTCGGCAGCGGCGGGCCGTTCGGGACGATCATTATCGTCAACACCGACCTTAACCTCGTCACCAAGGAGCTGCACGCGAATCCGCCTTTCGTCGGCGATTGCACAACTCCTCCGGCCAGAAACAACTGGTCCGGACCAAACGGCGTGATCGTCATCGAGAAGGGGTTCAATGCCGATGTCTGGGCGGCGGACGGCCCGGTTTTCAATACGGCTTGCAATCAGACCAGCGGTCTCAAGACCCCCAGCACCGTCAAGGTGTTGGACCTGCGCACCGGCAGGACCAAAGCGGTGATCGAGACCGGAACCGGTGCGGGCACGAAGACGCCCGGAATACGTCGCGCCGACGAGCTGTGCTACAATCCGGAGTCAGACGTGGTCCTGATCGCCAATGACGACCCGCTGGACAACTTCATCACCTTCATCGGGGAAGACAACTACAAGGTGATCCAGCGCATCAGATTCGACGGCACGGACCCGAACGGCGCCAACATCCTCGCCAACGGCATTGAGCAATGCGTGTTCAATCCGCGTGACGGAAAGTTCTACCTCAACATTCCGAACACCGGGGCGGCAAGCCTGGCGACGCCCCTCCCCGGAGTGACACTGAGAATTTCAGCGAGGGCCCCGTTCCATGTCGAGAAGATATTCGACTTCTCGAAGCCGCCCCTTTCTTCGACCGGCTGTACCGGAGGGGCAGGCCTCGCGGTCGGCCCTGATCACCAGCTCGCTCTCTCTTGCGGCCTGATCATCGACGATCGCACGGGCGACCCGGTCGCTGGCGGCGTCCTTCCGAGCGAGGGTGGGGCCGACGAAATCTGGTACAATTCCGGCGACAATCATTATTTCTTTGCCGATACCGGCAAGGTGGCACTGGGCGTTGTAGACGCTGGGCCGCCCCCGAGCGCGGACTCGCTCGCCGCAACCGCCCCCGGCTCGCATTCGGTGGCGGCCGACCCGCGCCGGAACCAGGTCTACGTGCCGATCCGCGGCAACAACGGCACGGTGCCGCCGTCCACAGGCGCGGGTGCGGGCGCGATCTGCAGCAAGGCGAAGGATGTTTTCGGCAACGCCGGAAGCGACGCCCTTGGCTGCATCGCCATCTATACCGCTCCAAACGACAAGGACGATTGCCGTGCCGGGGGATTCTCCGCATTCCGCCGGGGACGTTGCCCGGCCGGAACCGCCAACAGATAACGCGTAGGGCCCGCGCAGGCGCAGCTTGCGCCGGGCATCGGATATGCCTCGCGGGCTGGCCAGCCAGCCGGCACTCGTTGGGGGAAGTACCAAGGCCGGGAGCAATCCCGGCCTTTTTAATCAGCAACCGATGGCGCGTAGCGATGAGATCGCTTTGCCTCTCGGCCGTCATGCCCTCTGTGAAATCTGCACATTGACCCCATCGGGATCCTTGATGTGCAAACCCGCATAGTCCCCCTCTAACGGAGCGGCGCCGCGCTGCATCAAATAGCGTGTCGCGGATTCCCT
>JAJPKK010000350.1 GCA_021323775.1 Hyphomicrobiales bacterium | reverse complement strand
GCGCGAGAAACGCTCGCAAATTCACCCGCAACGTAATACAGTTATGCCCATGAAACCGGCATAACTTGCCTCGCCCGCGCAAAATCAACCAATTTCGCGACAGAAACAAGCTCGTTTATGGGCGCGAGGTGGAAAGCGATCAGCTTTTTTTCCAGCATACGTTCCTGGTCGTCGTCGCCAAGGCGATTGCGCTTGCCGTTCTGGACATGAACGAGGACGATCCGGCGCGCATCCTGTCCGGGAGAAGGTTTGAGGCGGCGGGAATCCTCGGAGCGGTCGAGAGCGATTTCTTCGACTGGATTATTGCGGACGCCGAGGGCATCGGCCTCGTTCGCCGCATCGTCGCCCATGTGCGGCGGTTCAAGCTCCGCGACGTTCAGACAGACATTCTCAAGGTCTTATACGAGTCGCTGATCGACCGTGATGAGCGGCACGGGCTTGGAGAATACTACACGCCTGATTGGCTCGCCGCTAAGATCGTCCGCAGCGCCATATCCGCGCCGCACGAACAGAGGGTCCTCGATCCGGCTTGCGGCTCAGGCACTTTTCTGTTCCACGCGATCCGGCGTTACCTTGCAGAGGCGGAGGACATCGACGTGCCGGCGGATTCGAGAGCCGCCGAGGCGACCGCGCTGATCGCTGGACTCGACATTCATCCGGTTGCGGTCATCATCGCGCGCGTCACCTACCTTCTCGCGCTGGCGCCGGCGTTGCAGGCGCGCAAGGGGGCGATCTCCATCCCGGTCTATCTCGGCGACGCCTTGCAGCTCTCGATCCGCGACACCATGGGAATGAAAGAATTGACGGTCGCGGTGCCAGGAAATGCAAAAGGCGAAGGGGCGGCAAAATTGGACTTCCCGGAGGCGTTCTGTCGAGACCCCGCGCTGTTCGACAAAGCGATAGAAGCCTTGCGTACCGGATCGGAAAGCAAGCTCAATCGGACGCAGATCGAAGCGCGGCTGACCCAGATCATCCGCGAACACTACAAGCGCGAACTCGCTAAGGAGGAAAAGGAAGCGGTCACCGACCTGGGCGCCACGTATCTCGTATTTGACGAGCTGAGAAAGTCCGGCCGCGACTCGGTGTGGACCTATGTGGCTCGAAATCTATCGCGTCCGCTTGCCTTATCGTTCAACAACGGCTGGGCCAACGTGGTGGTCGGCAACCCTCCGTGGGTATCCTTCCGCCACATGAGCGCCGATCTCCAAAAGCGGTTCCGCGAGATGTCGAAGGCGGAGCGCATCTATGTCGGCGGCAAATTCGCCACGCAGAATGACCTGAGCGCACTATTCACCGTGAGAGTCGTCGCCCTTTATCTGCGATCCGGCGGGCGAATCGCATTTGTCCTGCCGCTCGCCGCGCTCACGCGCGGACAGTTCGAAAAGCTTCGCGCCGGTTCGTTCAGCGGCGCGCGCATCGCCTGGGACGAAGCGTGGACAATGGACGACAGCGTGCAGCCGCTGTTCCCGGTGCCTTCTTGCGTGGTGTTCGGCCGCCGGCGCGCGACCCCCAAGCGGGTTCCTGAAACGGTGCGGGCCTACTCAGGGCTTCTGCCGTATCGCGATGCGCATGAAGATGTTGCAGATCAACGGTTGAAGGTGACTGACAACGCGCCAAAACCTGCCGCGGGCAAGTTCACTGGCGGGTCGGCATATCGGAGTGCATTCCGGCAAGGCGCAACATTGGTTCCGCGCATGTTGTGCGTTGTGGAACGCCGAACGATGGGGTGGCTTGGCAGCAATCCTGCGGCGCCGCTGGTCGCGAGCCGCAGGAACGGGCAGGAAAAGAAGCCTTGGAAACAATTGCCCAGCATTGAGCACAGCGTCGAAGCGCAATTCCTTCACCCGGTTCTGCTGGGCGAAAGCATTCTCCCCTACCGCGTATTCCGGCCCTTCGAGGGTGTGGTGCCGGTAACCGCCGAGGGAGCGATTCTGGACGCCGATGGTGCCGCAAACCGCGGATATGCCGGGCTACATGGCTGGATGACCGCAGCCGAGGCGATGTGGAATGAAAACTCCGACAACGGCTCAATGACTCTTATTGAGCGATGGAATTACCATAACGAACTGGGCGCTCAATTTCCAATGCCGCCCCTGCGGGTGGTGTATGCAAAGGCCGGAACATTGCCAGCAGCATGTCTTGTTCGAGACCAGGCGGTGATTGATCACAAGCTGTACTGGACCGGGCCTTCGAGCGCCGACGAAGGTTACTATCTTGTGAGCATTTTGAATTGCGAGACGGCTCGTAAACGGACCGCATCGTTGCAATCTCGCGGGCAGTGGGGGGCTAGGGACTTCGACAAGGTAGTCTTCACCTTGGCCATCCCTCGTTTCGATGAAACCATCCCGCTGCACGCGGAGTTGGCCGCCGCAGGACGGGAGGCTGAAAACGTGGCAGCATCGGTCCCTTTACCTGAGGCGGTGAAGTTCCAGCGTGCGCGGAAGCTTGTACGCGATGCCCTCACGGAAGCCGGGATTTCGACCCGCATCGATGGGCTGGTCGCGCGACTGCTCGACGGCGAGTGACAATGGGACTGCGGACTACATACCGGTCCTACGCGGCGGTGCGCGGCGACAAAGTTGCGCCCATTTGAAAAACGAATCGTTGGTATCGAGATTGTAGGTCCGCCTCACCCGCAGGAACTCCGAGAGATCCCCATGACCCATCAACACCTCATCGTCGAAACCAAGGGCCGGGTCGGCGTCATCCGCCTGAACCGCCCGGAGGCGCTCAACGCCCTCAACACGGCGTTGATGTCGGAATTAGCCGCCGCAATCGATGCCTTCGAGGCTGATGCGGGGATCGGCTGCATGGTGATCGCCGGCGCCGACAAGGCGTTTGCGGCCGGGGCCGACATCAAGGAGATGGCGGCCAAATCCTACATGGACGCCTTCATGGGAAATTTCGCCGCGTCCTGGGATCGCCTCGCCCATGCGCGCAAGCCGACAATTGCGGCAGTCGCGGGCTTCGCGCTCGGCGGCGGCTGCGAACTGGCGATGCAATGCGACCTCATCATCGCGGCCGATAATGCGCGGTTCGGCCAGCCAGAGATCAAGCTCGGCGTTATTCCGGGCATCGGCGGCACCCAGCGGCTGACGCGGGCGGTCGGCAAGGCCAAGGCCATGGACCTGATCCTCACCGGCCGCATGATGGATGCGGCCGAGGCGGAACGCTGCGGCCTGGTGGCGCGGGTGGTGCCGCTCGCCGATCTGATGAACGAGGCTATGAAAACGGCCGACGCCATCGCGTCGATGTCGCTGCCGTCCGTCATGGCGGCCAAAGAGGCGGTGAACCGGGCGTTCGAGGTTTCGCTCGCTGAGGGCGTGGCGTTCGAGCGGCGGGTGTTCCATGCGCTGTTTGCGACAGAAGACCAGAAAGAAGGCATGGCGGCCTTTGTGGAGAGGCGGCCCGCGCAGTTCAAGAACCGATAAGGCGGTTGTTTTGCACTTCGCCAGTGACTCGTTGCCAGCGACTCGATTGGACGAGATTGATCGTGTGCTCGCCTTCGTCATTCCGGGGCGCCACCGAAGGTGGCGAGCCCGGAATCCGTAACGCTCGACAGCTGGTATGGATTCCAGGCTCGCGGGCAAGAGCCCGCGCCGCGGAATGACGAGGTCGACGGGCGCGGGCGGCACTCACTCCACCTGCTGCATTTTCGAATCGCGAATGACCTTCGCCCACTGGGCGATCTCAGCCTTTATCAGGGCAGAGAAGTCGTCCGGAGTATCAGTCTCGGCCGTGTAGCCGATCGAGGTCAGCTTCTCCCTCACATCCGCCAGGGCGATGATCCGCACGAGCTCGCGGTTTAGCCGCCCGACGATATCTCGGGGCATTCCGGCCGGCCCGACGATGCCGACGAAAAAGGCGCTCTCCTGGTCCGGGACACCCTGCTCGGTGAAAGTCGGGATGTCGGGAAATTCCGGGTCGCGCGTGCGGCTCGTCATGCCGAGCGCGCGCACTTTGCCGTCCTTGATGAACGTTGCTGCCGACGGCAGCGCGTTGAAGGCGATCTGGGTGTGTCCCGCGATGGTCGCCGCCATCGCGGGAGCGCCGCCGTTGAACGGCACGTGCACGATGTCGAGCCCGTAGGCGAGTTTGAAAAGTTCCGCCGCGAGCTGCGCCGACTGCCCGGTTCCAGCCGACGCATAGCTGTATTTGCCGGGGTTTTTCTTCACAAGCGCGATCAGCTCCGTCACGTTTGCAACCGGCAATGACGGGTTGACGCTCAGCACGTGAGGCGACACCGCCGTCAAGGCGATCGGGGTGAAATCCTTGATCGCGTCGTAGCCGACTTTGCGATAGTAGCTCGGGTTGATCACAAAGCTCGAGGTCACAAACAGCAGGGTATGGCCGTCCGGCGGCGATTTCGCCGTCACGACATTGGCCACGTTGGAGGCGCCGGTCGGGATGTTTTCCACGTAGAACTGCGCACCCAGGCTTTCGGAGAGCCTTTGGGCAATGACGCGCCCGATGATGTCGACTGCGCCGCCGGGCGAGAACGGAACGATTACCCGGACCGGGCGCGAGGGATAAGCCTGCGGCCAGGCGGCCCTCGTGCCGGCCGCCAAAGCCGCGACAAAACTCGCAAGACGGAGGAGTTGGCGGCGCGCGATGAGGTCTTTGGGGGCCATAGGGAGTACCTCCCGGACGGCAGGATACATGACCACATTGCCACCATGAATGCCAAGTTTTAGGCTTTGCAAATGCTGAACTCCGATGAACTCGAACGTTATGCGCGCCACCTCGTTCTGCACGAGATCGGCGGGCCCGGTCAGGCAGCGCTCAAGCGCGCGCGGGTGCTGGTGATCGGCGCTGGCGGTCTAGGGGCGCCGGCTCTGCTTTACCTCGCAGCGGCCGGCGTCGGCACGCTTGGCGTAGTCGATGACGATGCGGTGTCGCTGTCGAACCTGCAGCGACAGGTCATCCATGCCACCGGCGATATCGGACGCGCCAAGGTCGACAGCGCGAAGGATGCGGTCGCGCGCCTCAATCCCCATGTGACGGTCGAGCCGCATGGCGTGCGCCTCACCGCCGCAAATGCCTTCGACCTGGTCTTGCGCTACGACCTTGTGGTCGACGGCAGCGATAATTTCACCACCCGCTATCTGGTTTCGGATGCATGCTATTTTGCAAAGAAGCCGCTCGTCACCGCGGCCGTCGGGGTATTCGACGGCACGCTCACCACCATCAGGGCGCACGAGAGGGCGAAGGACGGCACGCCCAATCCCACCTATCGGTGCCTGTTTCCGGAGCCCCCGCCGCCCGGAACGGTTCCGGCCTGTGCGGAAGCGGGCATTCTGGGCGCGCTCACCGGGGTGATCGGCTCCATGATGGCGCTGGAAGCGATCCGCGAAATCGTCGGCTTCGGCGAGGGCCTAGTGGGCCAGCTCCTCATGTTCGACGCCCGCGCCCTGCGGATCGAGAAGCTGTCTTATGGATGGGACCCGCACAATCCCCTGTCCGGCGCCCAGCCGACCATCCGGGACCTCTCGGTTCACGCACTCGCGCCGAGATAATGATTGGGGGCGCCGCCATGGCCGGTTGGCCGCCCCCAATGATGAAAATCGCTTGCGGCGCCGCTTGAGGCTAAAAGGGTCGGGTGCGGGAAGGCTTCGGGCAGAGGTCGATCTTAGTTTGACGGTCGTACGCCGTACGCTAACTTAGGCCAATGGTGCTCCCTCCTCCGCTCGCGGGGGACGGTTGGGGAGGGCTCTTGAGGCGAGCCAGCGCCGGGAGATGGCCGCCTCCCTGGCCCTCGCCGCAAGCGG
Source organism: Hyphomicrobiales bacterium (assembly GCA_021323775.1). Lineage (GTDB taxonomy): Bacteria > Pseudomonadota > Alphaproteobacteria > Rhizobiales > Xanthobacteraceae > JAJPKK01. The sequence goes on along the minus strand of JAJPKK010000350.1, from coordinate 17,523 downwards.
GGGAGGGGAAAGCCTGCCGCCAAGCTACGCAAGTCAAGCCGCTCAACCTCGACGAAGCCTAAGTTAGCGCCAATGGGGGCGGCCCCGGACCTTGTGGTCGCCCGATCGGCCCATCATGTGGGCCCTGAGAGGGCGGTCCAGCGCCGTTTCAAACGTGCTTCGCGTCGGGCGCGCCATGGGGCGATCACAAGGGTCGCCCCGCATCGCCGCGAGGTTGACGCGAGTCCTCTGCAGCAAGCAAATTTCTGGCCGGGTTGAAACGCGGCACCAGTCGAGGCCCAAGCGGGGCTGAGATGCTTCCAACGCGAAGCACAACGAATTCCATCGAGTCAGTTTATCGCTCCATCGTTTGACAGAAAAAACCGCACGCGCCATTTCACACCCGTCGCGTTAACGGTATTGCTGGATGGTTCGCACAATCTCGTGGAGTTCTCTTGACATGCGCACTCTGGCGCAATCGGCGCGTGACCTCGCGTCCGGGACATCGAGCAGGTCGCTCGTCGAGGACTGCCTGGCCCGCATCCTGGACGCGGCCGGGGAAGGGCGACGTGCTTTCCTTAAGGTGCACGCCGACCAGGCGCGCGCGGCAGCCGATTATATCGATGCTTTACGCCGGCGCGGGGCGGCGCCGTCGCGGTTTGCCGGCGTGCCGGTTTCCGTCAAAGACTTGTTCGACGTCGCCGGCGACGTCACCACCGCCGGCTCGGTTGCGCTGCGGGACGCGCCCCCGGCCAAGCGCGATGCCGCCGCGGTCGCCCGCATCCGGGCCGCCGGCTTCATCCCGATCGGCCGCACCAACATGACGGAGTTTGCCTACTCCGGCGTTGGCCTCAACCCGCATTACGACACGCCGCGCAATCCGTACGATCGCGCCACCGGCCGCATCCCCGGCGGGTCATCGTCGGGCGCGGCCGTATCGGTGGCGGATGGCATGGCGGTGGCGGCTCTCGGCACCGACACCGGCGGATCCTGCCGCATCCCGGCGGCGCTCTGCGGCATCGTCGGCTATAAGCCCACCGCCAGGCGGATCCCTACCGACGGCGTGCTGCCGCTGTCGTCTACGCTTGATTCGGTGGGACCGCTGGCGCCGACCGTTGCATGCTGCGCCGCGCTCGATGCCGTCATGGCCGGCGAGGAGCCAAATGATTTCCCGCCACATCGACTGGACGGACTAAGGCTCGCAGCGCCGCAAGCCGTAGTGCTCGACAGCATGGACGAGGCGGTTGCCGGCGCTTATGGGAACGCACTGTCGCGGCTCGCAAAAGCGGGCGCGAAGATCGTTGATTTGCCGTTTGTCGAGTTCAACGAGATTGCCGCTCTAAATCGTCAGGGCGGCTTTGCGGCGGCCGAAGCCTATGCGTGGCATCGGCGGCTGATCGAGACCAAGGGCGCGCTGTATGATCCGCGTGTGCTCGTGCGCATCATGCGCGGGAAGGAGCAGGACGCCGCTCACTACATTGAGCTGATCCGCGCCCGCGCCGACCTGATCGGCCGCGTGGCCGCAGTGTCAGGTCACTACGATGCGCTCATCATGCCGACCGTCCCGATCATCGCGCCGCCGCTCGCCTCCCTCGACGCCGAAGAGCGGTTTCGCGCCGTTAACCTTCTTGTGCTTCGCAACACTGTGATCGCCAACGTGCTGGATCGCTGCGCGATCTCGATACCTTGCCACGGCCGCGGAGACGCGCCAGTCGGGCTGATGCTGGTCGGCGAACACGGCGCCGACCGCCGCCTGTTCGCAATTGCGGCGGCCGTGGAGCAAATCGTGGCTCCTGAGCGGGACGAAGCGCAATGAGCGATCTCCTCTTCAAGCTCGCAAGACCGGCGCTGTTCTTTCTCGATCCCGAACGCGCCCATGTGGTCACCATATGGGCGCTCAAGCTCGGCCTCGCCCGCACTATGCGGCGTCGGCCCGACGACGCGATCCTCGCCACCAAGGTCTGGAATCTGGCGTTTCCCAACCCAATCGGCCTCGCAGCGGGCTTCGACAAGCATGCGGAAGTCTGTGACGCCGCCCTCGCGCTCGGCTTCGGCTTTGTCGAGGCCGGCACCGTCACGCCGAGACCCCAGCCGGGCAACCCGGGCCAGCGGCTCTATCGTCTGACCGAGGACGAGGCGGTGATCAACCGCTTTGGCTTCAACAGCCGCGGCCTCGCTCCGTTCGCAGCCAACCTCGCCCGCCGCCGCGCCCGCCCAGGCATTGTTGGCGCCAATGTGGGCAAGAATCGCGACACCGCCGATGGTGCGGCGGACTATATCGCCGGAATTGAGGCGATCGGAGCTCTTGCAGATTATCTCGTCATCAACATTTCCTCGCCGAACACGCCGGGACTGCGCGCCCTGCAGGCGCGCGCCCAGATCGAGGAATTGCTGGCCCGCGTGCAGGAGTTCCGCCGCCGCGAAACCGCCGGCTTGCGCCCTCCGCTTCTGGTGAAGGTCGGCCCTGACCTCGACGAGAGTGAGGTGAAGGACATCGCACAGGTCGCGCTCGCAACCGGAGTCGACGGCCTCATCGTCGGCAACACCACGCTCGCACGACCGACGACCTTGAAGAGCCCCCACCGCAATGCTCCGGGCGGGTTATCGGGCAAACCGCTGTTCGAGCCGTCGACCGCATGCCTCGCCGCGATGTACCGATTCACGCAGGGAAGGATTCCAATCATCGGCTGCGGCGGAATTGCGAGCGGCGCGGATGCCTATGCGAAAATCCGCGCCGGCGCTTCCCTGGTCCAGCTTTATTCGGCGCTGGTGTTTCATGGTCCGGGACTGGTCGGACGGATCAAGAGCGAACTTGCCGCGCTATTGCGCCGCGACGGATTTTCGTCCGTCACGGATGCGGTGGGGGCGGATCAGCGGAAGTCATGAGCCATGGAAGACCTGCCATAGCTCATCATCAGGGGGAAACTGAGCTATCGCAAGTGGTCCTATAGCTCACCTGCAATTCTGATCGGGCCAAGCGGCGGAACGCTGACCAACCAAACCCAGCACCATCTCGAACAGAGGATTCATTTCACCGCAATGATTACGGCCTCGGTGAGGATAAAATCCACATCGCCGTTGTTTTCCTGCGGGCGCATAAATGACCGGAAGCCCGCAGAGCCGTTACGCAACATGGACATCATCTCGCGCCTGACGCGGTCCTCCACGTTCTGTTGATCAGTCCAGGGGCCAAAGACCATGGGCTTGTCGAGAATTTCCACGCAATGCTGCTTAAGCCCGGCCCGCGCCACCAGATCGCGCCACTCGGTCAAGGTCAGGCAGCGCACATGGCTCGGGTCGCGCAGCTTTTCGAAGGTGTTGTAGTCATCGGCGGCGGCAGAGAGCGCGCTGACGTCCCCCGCCATGATGCTGGCGTCCGGCGAGATGTTATCGACCAGGCCGAACACGCCGCCGGCCCGGAGCACCCGGGCAGATTCGGCCACGAATTTTCCCACGTCGTCGAAATGGTGCGGCGCAATCCGGCAGGTGACAAGATCGAAAGTGGCATCCGCGAAGGGCAGCGCCTCGGCGCGCATCTCGGCGACCGACATGTTGAGAATGCCGCGTTCGCGGGCGAGCCCTCGCGCCACGGCGAGCATCTGCGGCGTCAGGTCGGAGGCCACCACGTGGGCGAGGCGGGGAGCGAGCCCCAGAGCCACATGGCCGGCGCCGGTGGCGATGTCCAGCGCAATCCAGTGAGGTTGCGGCGTAACCAGCTCGATGAGCCGGAACAGGCTGTTGCCCTTCGCGTGGGCGCGGCTGGTGGCGTATGTCGCCGCAAAGGCGCCGAATCGTTGCTGGACGAGCGATCTCGATTTCAGTTCCATCACGACGCTTTTCACCTCAACCCTCGGCCAGTAGCCCGGAACGAGCCACAGAGTCCGGCCGGAGCTTGCCATCGGGCCGGCGAGAGTCCGGACCCGGTGGGCCCGCCCGATGATAAACTCAAGCGAAATCCAGGATTCCCTCTCCGAAAGGCCATGCCGTCCCCTGGATTCGCTTGCGCTCAACCCGGCTCCCTGCTCAAGGCAGGGCCCCTCATTGGCAATGTTAACCAACCCCGGCGAGCCGAACAAATCAAGGTGTTCATCGGCTGTTCATTAGCAGCAATGCCATGCTTAAATGGCAATGGGCTGAGAGACAGCGGGCGTAAAAATTGAACGAGTTTACCGAACCAAACGACCAGATCGTTCTGGTCGACGCGGACGACATTCCGCTGGGGATTGCGCCGAAGATCGAGGTACATCGGCGTGGCCTGAAGCACCGAGCGCTCTCCGTGTTGGTGCGTGACCCGGCCGGCAATATGCTGATCCATCGCCGCAATCCCGCGAAATATCATTCCGGGGGCTTGTGGACCAATGCGTGCTGCAGCCACCCGCGGCCGGACGAATCGCCGGCCGAGGCGGCGCATCGGCGGCTCGAGGAAGAAATGGGTGTGCGCTGCGAGGTCAAGCCGCTGTTCACGGCTCACTACCGCGCCGCCGTTTCAAACGGTTACATCGAGGACGAAGTCGTTCATGCATTCGGCGGCACCTATGAGGGACCGGTGGCCCCGGACCCGGCCGAGGTCTCGGAATGGAAGTGGATGCCGTTCGAGGCGCTCGCTGACGATATCGTGCGCCGGCCCGAACTCTACACCGTCTGGCTTCGCCATTATTTCCGCGAACATTACGATGCCATTACGGCGTGGATCGAGGGCGGGTGAGTGGGGAGCGCGGGCGTCCCGCGCGCCTTTGCGAGCCTCAGGAAGATCAAGAGCCGGCAGGATGCCCGACGCCGCGGGCCTCCTCGATCAGCTCCACCAGGAGCGCCGGGGTCACCGGACATTGGGTGACCCGCACGCCGTAGGGCTGCAACGCATCCTCGATGGCACAAACCACCGCCGCGGCCGCCGGGATGGTGCCGACCTCGCCGGCGCCCTTGGCGCCCAGCGGATTAAGCGGGGACGGCGTCTCACGGTATTGCGTTTCCAACATCGGAAATGTCGGCGCGGTGGGCAACAGGTAATCGGCGAAACTCACCGTCATCGGCTGACCGGCCTCATCGTATTCCATCCGCTCCAGGAGCGCATTGCCGACCCCATGGGCGATGCCGCCATGGACCTGGCCGTCGACGATGAGCGGATTGACGAGCGTGCCCGAGTCCTGCAGCGCGACGTAGCGCAGGATGCGGACCTCGCCGGTCTCGGCGTCCACTTCGACCTCGGCGGCGTGGCACGCATTCGCGTAGGCGAGCGCGTCGGTGCGGAAATAGGCGGAGTCCTGCAGTCCCGGCTCCATGCCGGGCGGAAACCCATAGCCCGGAGCGCCTTGCAGAATGCGGGCAAGCTCGCCGAGCGGCACGCTGAGCTCACGGGCGCCGGCGACGCGCAGCCGGCCGTCGGCAAGCTCAAGATCATCCTCAGCGACCTCCAGCACATGGCTTGCGAGCTTTCTGGCCTTGCGGGCGACCGCCCGGGCCGCAAGCAGAACGGAGGAACCGGCCGTCACTGTTTGGCGGCTCGCGAAACCGCCGAGGCCGACCGGCACGGTCGCGGTGTCGCCGGAGATTACCTGCACGGCATCGGGCGTCACGCCCAGTTCGCTCGCGCAGATCTGAGCGAGGGCCGTCTTGAGTCCCTGCCCCATGGCGGCGGCGCCGGTATAGACGGAAATGCGCCCCGACGGCGAAATACGCACCACGCCGGATTCGAATGGGCCGCGCCCGGTGCCTTTCATGGCGTGGGCAAGGCCGATCCCTATCAACCGGCCCTGCGCCCGGGCGGCTGCCTGGCGGGCCGGGAACGCATCCCAACCTACGGCGGCCTCGACCGCCGCCTGACAGGCGGGATAATCGCCGCTGTCATACACAATGGTTGCGCCCGCTCGCGTCTTGAGCGGCTTCGTGTAGGGCATCTTGGCCGCGGGGATCAGATTGCGCCGCCGCAGCTCGGCCCGATCGAGCCCAATTCCACGCGCCGCGATATCCATAAGGCGCTCCATCACGAAGGATGCCTGCGGATAGCCGGCGCCGCGCACGGAAGATACCGGCACCTTGTTGGTCAGCGTGACGGCGACCTCCATGGCGAACGCCGGGATTGCATAAGGCCCCGTCACGGTGGAGGCCGAGTTGTAGGGGAGATTTACGTCTTGCAGCGCATAAGCGCCGAGATCATGCAGCAGGCGGCCGCGCAGCCCGAGAATGCGGCCCTCCCGGTCGAGCGCAATCTCCATGGACCAATGCTGGTCTCTTTCCTGGACCGCGCCCAGGAAATGCTCGCGCCGATCCTCGATCCATTTCACCGAGCGGCCAAGCAGCCTGGCGGATGCGACTACGGCGACGTCCTCGGCGTAGACGCAAAGCTTCGGACCAAAACCGCCGCCGATGTCGGGCGTCGCGACACGCAGGCGGTTCTCATCAAGCCCGATTGACGATGCGAGCGTATTGAAGAGATCATGCGCCTTCTGGGTTGAAGCATACACGGTCAGCGAGCCGTCCGCGCGATGGTATTCGACCGCGATGCCGCGACCTTCGATGGAGTGCGCCGCCCCGCGATGGGGCCAAAAGTTCTCGCGAAAAATATGGGCGGCGTTCGCGAACGCGGCACTTATGTCGCCATAGCCCAGCCGGTATGAGGAGATCACGTTGGACGACACCTCGCGCCGCACCGGCGGGGCGTCCGCCCGCGCGGCTTTGCGGCAATCGCCGGCGGAAGGCTTAAGCTCGTAATCGACCTCGACCAGCGCGACGGCATCCTCCGCCACATATCGGTCAGCCGCCAGCACGATGGCCACCGGCTCTCCCACATAGGACACTTCGCCGTCGGCGAGTGCGAAGGCCCAGCAGCGGTCGAGCGGCGTACCGGAATTCGACGTCCGCACCATGCGGCGCCTCGCCATTGCGGAGGCAAGATCGTCGAGCGTGAGCACGGCGAAGACGCCCGGCAGCGCCTGCGCCGCAGCGGCGCGAACGGCAAGGATCAACGCATGGGGATGGGGGCTGCGGACGAAGGCCGCGTGGAGCGGCTCTGCAATCGCCACGTCGTCCACGAAGCGGCCCCGTCCAGTGAGCAGCGCGTGATCTTCCAGACGTGGCAGACGTGAGCCGATCATGTCAGAAACCCATCTCGATCAAGGAGAATGATGCGTAGCCTGTGGGGCGGGCAAAGCGAAGCCTGCCCGCCCGGCCCTGCGCAGGTGGGCACGGCGCGCTCCTTCGACAGGCTCAGGAGCGCGCCCTTTGCCCACCCTACGCTCCGGCATCTCCGAACCGATCATCTCAATTCACGATCGCCCTGGCAGCCTTGGCTATAATTTCCTTGGGGGTGGCGTAGACGTCAGCGAGAAGCTTGAGGATTTCGCCGGCTGACACCGGGCTCACGTCCGCCTGTATTTTCTCGGCGTCGGAGAGGAACTCCGGGTCCTTCATTGTGGCATCGAAGGCGGCGATAAGCGCGCGACGGCGGTCGTCTGGAATATCGGGCGGAGCCGCATAGGGGCGCGCCATCGCTTGCCCGGCCAGGATGAGGCGGAGCATCCGTGTTTGCTCCTCGGTCCTGGCAAGGTCAGTCACCGCTGGCACATCCGGAATGTCCGCCTCCTTGCGCAGCCCGAACTGCACGGGCAAATGCACCTTGCCGGATTTCATCCAGTCGGCATGCCGGGCCTTCGCGGTGCTCCAGGAGATGCCGCACATGCCGTCGACCTCGCCGCGCTCCATCGCGAGAGTACCGTCGTTGGTGCCCGGATAGCCGCTCACCAGCTTTAGCCTGGCGCCGAACATGTTGCGCAGCACCATCGCGAAGATGTCGGGATCGGCGTCCTTGGCGAGGCCGCCCACCGTGAACGGCTTCATGAGCATATCCTCGAATGTCTTGACCGGCGATGTATGCCACATCATGCAGACGCTCACGTCCGAGGAAATGCTGCCGAGCCAGGATAGCCTGGTCGCGTCGAACGGCGCATTCGCGAGCAGCGGCGCCACCGCCATGCTGCGCGAAAAGGTGCCGATGACGGTGCCGTCTTTCGGAGCTGCATTGTACAGATAGAGCACGGCGCGCTCGCTGCCTGCCCCTTCGCGGTTCTGCGGGACGATGCCCGGCTGTCCCGGAACGTGTTTGCCCAGATGCCGTGCGAGCAGCCGGGCGTAGAGATAATAGCCGCCGCCGACCGAGAAGCCGATCACCAGCGTAATATTCCGGCCGCGATAGAAATCCGCGACGCTTTGGGCGAGAGCCGGACGGATCGACGCGCCGAGCACCATCGCTCCAAATGCGAGCGACAAGACAGCGGTGCGTCCTTGCCTCATCGTGTTCCTCCGCTGCGCGTTCGGCCTCGCTGGAGTGGATGGCGGATTAGGCGAAGCCGTTATCCGCCCCGCCGGACTAGCGCAATACGCTTCGCTGTTGCGCCCTGCGCCGCTCCCTATTTCAGCCGCCTGGCGGCGTCCTGCACGACGCTGAGGTCGGCAAATTTGTTGACGTCGAAGCTCGCTTTGATGAAGCCGAGATCGCGGGTGAGATCGACATTGCGCTGCAGGGCGGCGAGATCCGGCATCATGTCGGGATCGCGGTAATTGTCCTTGCTGGTGAAAACCCAGGCGAACCGCTCGGCCGGCTGCCGGGCGATCCGGGCGCAGATTTCCATCGCTTCCTTGTGGTTTGCCGGATCAAGATACCAGCGCACGATGCGCAGCGAGTCTTCCATCATGTCGGTGAGAGCGGCGCGGTTTTTCTCGATGAAGCCTTTGCGGGCGATCCACATGGAGAATTGCGAAACCCCAACCGCGTCCTTGGTGTCGAACAGCGTCCGGCCGACTTTGCGCAAATCGGGATCGAGCGAGAACGGCAGCACGGCCGGCACGAGATCGACCTTCTTCTCCGCCAGCATGGCGCGCATGGTGGGAAACGGCGCCTCCACGATGGTGTAGTCGCGCCTGTTCTCAAGCCCGTGTTTGCGCAGCATCGCCCGCATCGCGATATCGACGGCGCTGCCCGCCGCGTTGGCGGCGACCGCCTTGCCTTTGAGATCCTCGACTTTCTTGATCGGCCCGTCAGCCAAGACCATGAACTCGTTGCTGTAGAAGCCCGCATTGCCGTCCTGAAACTCGTCGGCAATCACCCGCAGATCATCCATGCCGGCGTTCTGGATGGCGATCGGCAGCGTCGGGTAGGTGAGATCGGCGATCTCAAGCTCGCCCGCCGCCAGCGCCGTGATCATCGGCGGGGTGCCGGCAAAACGGACGATTTCGAGCTGGTAGGATTTGCCGAGGTGCCGGGCGAGGTCCTTTTTCTCCACCAGCATGGAGGCCCAGTTGGCGATCGGAACCACATAGGACAGGCGGATTTTGACGGGATTATCGGCGGCGCAAGCCGCGCCGGGGCCGAGCAAGGCGCTTGCCAGGGCCGCGACGAGTGCGGCAGCCAGTCCTGTCTGCGCGAGACGCATGATCTCCTCCCGAATTGCGGCGCGAAAACAGCTTGGCGGTATTTGTCCCGCGAAAGCGCATCGTAGGCAAGACGGTTGCGGATGCGGGAAAAGGTCGCCAGCGGGAGATGCGCTTTGTCCGTTACCGTTCTCGACTATCGAAAAATCACTAGCGCCATCGCGGGACTTCCTCGCCTTCCTACCCCTCCCGCCCCTCCTGATGCCACGCCAGCAGCCGCCGCCGCAGCCAGGCCATGGCGGCGACCAGCGCGTAGCCGATAATTGCAATCTCGACGATGCCGGCGAACACGCCGCGCGAGTTGGCGAAGCGGGAGGCCTGCATCATGGCGCCGCCGAGGCCGTAGCCGCCCATCTGCATTTCGGTCACCACGACCACGATGAGCGCGATCGGCAGGGCGACCTGCAGGCCGGTGAGAATCTGCGGCAGAGCGGCGGGCAGCAGGATTTGCCACAAGAGCTCGCGGTCCTTTGCACCCATGTTGCGCGCCGACCAGAGAAGTTCCTTCTCGACGCTCGCGATGCCGGCGACGGTCGCGGTCACCACCGGGAAAATCGCGTCAAGCACCACCATGGTGATCTTCGAAACATCATAGAGCCCAAGCCAAAGGATGATGACCGGCAGAAACGCAATCTTCGGCATCGGGAAGCCGACGGAAATTATGGGATCGAAAAACCAGCGGGCTAGCGCATTGCGCGCCATGACGGCGCCCAGCACGACACCGCCGACCGCCGCGATGGCAAAGCCCATGAGAGCGCGATAAAGGGTCGCCCCGATATTGACGAACAGGTCCCCGCCGAGCGCATCCTCACAAATGCGCTCCGTCACTGCGCTCGGGGCCGGCAGCATGAATGGCGTAACGGCGCCGCTGCGGGCAAATATTTCCCACGCCGCAAGCAATGTGACAACCGGCGCGAGGCGCGCCGCACCCCACGCGAACCGGCGGCGCATTGCGTCCGTCACTCTCGCCATCGCAGCGCTCGCTCCACCACGGCCTGATAAACGCGGTCCGCCAAAAAGCCGATGAACGCCACCGTCAGCACGACGGCAAACATCGCCTCGTAGGAGCCGTTGGCGCCGAGGTAGCCGATCAGATAACCGAACCCTTGCCGCGCCACCACCAGCTCGGAACTCACCAGTAGAATGAACGCCAGTGCGAGCGCGGTGCGAACGCCATTGAGCAGCTCCGGCAGGGCGCTCGGCACCACGACATCCCACATCACACGCAGCCCGCGGGCGCCCATGCTGCGCGCCGACCATAGGAGATGCTGGTCGCTGCCGCGCGCGCCATTGTAGGCGCCGATCGTCACCGGCAGCATGCAGCCGAGAAAGATCAGCAGGATTTTCGAACCGTCGCCGAAACCGAGCCACAGCACCGTGACCGGGATCAGAGCTGATTTCGGCATCGGGTAGAACAGCTCGACCAATGGCCCGAGCATGGCGTTCGCCGGCCGCGACACGGCCATGAAGACGCCGAGCGCGCCGCCGACAAGGATCGCGAGCGCAAGGCCGGCGCCGGCGCGATAGAGCGAGGAGAGCCCATTTCCGACAAGGTCGCCCGATTGGATCAGCTCGATCCAGGCCCGCGCAACATCGGTGAGCGGCGGGAGCGCCAATGACGACGCGAGCTGCAGGCGCGATGCCGCCTCCCAGGCTAAAGCAAGGATCAGCAGCGGCGAATACCGAAGCAGGAAATTCGAGCGGTTTGAGATGAGGCGGCGCAATGCGGGGAGTTTGCCATCGGGCCTGCCGGAGGCAGGACCCGGCGGCTTACCGCGCCCCGTGGAAAACGCGACAGTCATGGCCGCTGCTTCTCCAGCGCCTTGACGGCCTCATCGCGAACCAGCGTCCAGACCTCGTCGACTTTGTCGACGAATATCTTGCTGCGATGGACCTCAGGATCGTCCTTGTCGAAGCTTGTGTCGATAATCGCCTTGATGCGTCCGGGTCGTGCGGTCATCACGGCGACCCGCTCGGCGAGATACACGGCTTCGTGCACGTCATGGGTGACGAAGATCACGGTCTTGCGCGTCTTTTCCCAAATGGCGAGCAGCTCGCTCTGCATCAGGCTGCGGGTCTGCGCGTCGAGCGCGCCGAACGGCTCGTCCATCAGCAGCATGCGCGGGTCGAAGGCGAGCGTTCGGGCAATGGCGGCCCGCTGCTTCATGCCGCCCGAGAGATGCGACGGGTAGCTTTCCTCAAAGCCTGTCAGGCCGACGAGATCGATGAAGGCTTGCGCCCGCGCTTCGCGCTCGGCGCGCGGCAATGCCTGGCGCTCAAGCCCGTAAAGCACGTTCTTGCGCACCGTCTTCCAGGGGAACAGCGCAAAGTTCTGGAACACGATGCCGCGGTCGGGCCCAGGCCCGGCGGCCGGCTTGCCGTCGACCATAATTTTTCCGGTGTCGATCGGCAGAAAACCGCCGATCAGATAGAGCAGAGTCGATTTGCCGCAACCGGACGGACCGACCAGGGCGAGGAATTCGCGCTCCCGCACTTGAAGCGATACGCTTTCCAGCGCCAATACCTCGCGGCCGACTGCCGGTCGATAGTGGTGGGAGACGTTCTCGATAATGATCTGAGCCGGATTATCCATGCTTGGGCTTGTCCGCGAAATGACAGCTTCAATCATCTAATGCGGCGCGGCGAATTCCCCTCCCCCGCTTGCGGGGCAGGTCGGAGACGGGACCCTTGCCGCGAGTCCGTGCCGTGGATCAGGCCGCCTCCCTAACCATCGCCCGCAAGCGGGGGGAAGGGGACCGCAAAATGGTGCAGCTATCTTTGACCAATTCCTTATCTTCCGCAGGCGTGGGCCAACCTTATCTCAAGTCACCGGCGTCGGCAGCTTCCGGCCGGCGAAATGCGCCGTCAGGTTCTCGATCATCAGCTCACCGATGGCGGTACGGGTTTCAACCGTCGCGCTGCCGTGATGCGGCTGCAGCAGCACGTTAGGCAGTTCGAGGAACGCCGGCGCAATCCGTGGCGAGTTCTCGAAGACATCGAGGGCCGCAAAGCCGAGGCGGCCGTCGCGCAGGCGTTCGATCAGCGCGGGCTCGTCAACCACGCTGCCGCGCGCGATATTGACCAGCGTTCCTTCAGGACCGAGAGCGTCGATCACGGACGCGGAGATCAAGCCGCGCGTCGCTTCGCCGCCTTTGCACGCGACCATCAGAAAATCGCTGCGGCGCGCTAATTCAACGAGGTCGGACACGTATTCATAGGGCGCTTCGGGTTTCGGCCGCGGCCCGTGCCAAAGCACTTTCATGCGGAATGCCTGGGCGCGGTCGGCGATCGCGCGCCCGATGCCGCCGAGTCCGATCACGCCTAAGGTCTTGCCGCCGACGCTGCGCCCAAGCGCAATCGGCCCCTTGAGCCATTCGCCGCTGCGTACGTAACGGTCGGCAGCGACGATTTGCCGTGCCGAGGCGAGCATCATGCCGATGGCAAGGTCGGCGCATTCATCCGCCATCACGCCCGGGGTATTGGTGACTGGAATGCCGCGCTCCCGCGCCGCCGCAAGATCGATCCGGTCGACCCCAACGCCGAAGCACGAAATGATTTCCAGGTTCGGCAGCGACGCGATGAGCTCCCTCGCGGCGCCGCGATTGGCTTCCGTCGCGATCGCCTTGATGCGGGCCTTGAGCTCGGGACTGAGCGTTCCGTCCGGGAGGGGATAGACTGTGAAGTGATGAAGCTCGAAAAGCTTCGCAAGCGCGCTCATGGTGGCCGGCGGAAACACGCCGAGCGATAGAACGACGGGCTTCATTGGCGGGATCAAAGCTCAAACACTTTCTTCTCAGTCTGGTGCAGGCATTCGCTCGGCCCGTTGGCTTCGACCAGGTAGTTATCGCAAATGACTGCGAACATGCCGTCGGTCTCGTAACCGGGATGCACCGCGAGATTCATGCCGGCCGCGAGCGTCATCGTCTCGTCAGCCCGCACCAGCGGCCGTTCGACCAGATCATAGCCCTGGCCATGGCAATAGAGCCGCAGTTCGGGCGGAAAATTTCTGCTTCGCATGTAGTCGTCATGGGCGGCGGCGATGTCGCGGCACGAGGCCCCCGGCTTGATCAGGGACAATGTGTGATCCTGGGCGGCCTTCATGGCCGCAAAGCCGTCCAAGAGCTGCTGCGTCGCCTTGCCGAACACCATCGTGCGGGCAAGCTCGGTGTAGAAGCCGCCGGGTCCGTTATTCTCGATCAGTATGGTGAAATGCTCGCCATCCCTGAGGGTGCGCCCCTGCTGGTAGCGGTCAGCGAAGCCGGACCGCATGCCGAGCGGCGCGGAGGCGCCGAGGAACAGCCCCTGTTCGCTGCCGAGCAGACGTCCTTCGTACTGGGCAAGGGCCGTAATGTCGGTGTCGCGCATGCCTGGCCTCACCTTTGCGAGCAGCCGTGCAAAGACTTCATCCTGCATGTGCGCCGTCTTGCGAATCGCGCTGATTTCCTCCGGGCTCTTGATCGCTTTGACCCAGTCGACGGCGTCCGTCATGTCGATGAGCCGGATCGGCGCCAGATCCCGCCCGATGCGGGTCATGAATCTGTGCGGCAGGGCGCCGCCGCCGGCGACGCCGACCACCCTGCAATTCCGCCGCTTGATGTCGGAGACCACCAGTTCAGCTTGATATTCATCGGTGTAGGCGACCGAGGTGAAGGCCGGCGTGGTCAGGATTTCTCCGACGCCGCGATGGACTTCATCATTGCCGCCAAGTTTTCGACGGCCGCCGCGCGGGCCCATGTCGATGACCGTCATCCAATCATCGGCATGAAAGACCACCGTCTTCGGGTAGCCATTGGTGGCCGGATGATCGGTCAGCCATTTGACGTAACCGCCCAGCCAGTCATTGTTGCTCTGCACTATAAGAGCATCGACGCCCTCCTCCGTCATAGCCTTGCGCACCGCGGCCCAACGGCGGTCAAGTTCGGCGTCCGATATCGGATTGAGCAGCCTTTCGTTCATATCTTGCGCCCTCGTGGAAGACGGCTCGTTCAAATGCCGTGATAGGCGCGAAACCAATCGACGAATTTGCCGATGCCGACCTCGATCGGCGTATTGGGGGCAAATCCGACGGCGTTGCGCAAGTCTTCCACCTCCGCGCAGGTTTCCGGAACGTCGCCCGGCTGCATCGGCAGCAGTTCCCGGTTCGCCTTCTTGCCGAGCGCCGTCTCAAGCAAGCGCACGACCTCCATGAGGTCCACCGGGGTGTGATTGCCGATATTGTAGATGCGGTAGGGCGCTCTGCTCGTCGCCGGATCCGGACTATCGCCCGACCACGCCGGATTTCCCTGCGCCACATGGTCGATGAGCTTCACGACGCTAATCGCCACGTCATCCACATAAGTGAAATCCCGCCGCATGTCGCCGTTGTTGAAGAGCTTGATCGGCCGGCCTTCGAGAATCGCCGCCGTGAACAGCCACATCGCCATGTCGGGCCGGCCCCACGGGCCATACACGGTGAAGAAGCGCAGGCCGGTCACCGGGAGGTCGAACAAGTGGGCGTAGGCGTGCGCCATCAGCTCGTTCGCTTTCTTGGACGCGCCGTAGAGGCTGAGCGGATGATCGACGTTCTGTCCCACACTGAACGGCATTTTCGTGTTGGCGCCGTAGACCGATGAGGATGATGCGTAAAGCAGGTGGCGGGCGCCTGCGTTCCGGCAGCCTTCCAGCACATTGAGAAACCCGCAGATGTTGGAGTCGATGTAGTCGTGCGGGGCCGAGAGCGAATGGCGCACGCCCGCCTGCGCGCCGAGATGGACCACCTGGGCAAAACCGCGATCCGCGAACAATGCGGCCATGCCGCCGCGGTCCGCCAGGTCAAGCTTGTGAAACTGAAATTTGTCGTGGCGCGCGAGTTCCGCGAGACGAGCCTCCTTGAGCTTCGGATCGTAATAGGCGTTGAGATTATCGATGCCGACGACGTCGCGCCCGTCCTCGATCAGGCGCCGCGCAACGTGAAAGCCGATAAAACCGGCGGCCCCGGTGACCAGAATCGGCGGAGCCGGCATGGGCGGAAATCCTTTCAGTTTGGCTCAATGTCGCCGCAGCGCGGCTGTAGGACGTTCCGGCGCTCAGCGTCAAGCCTGTTGCACGGGCCTTATCGATGCTATCGGTTCTGTCGCCCGCGAGTCGCGCAACGACCGGGAGTCGCTGGGGCCAACGGGGCGGGTTATGGCTGAGATCACACCTCCATCCCGAGTCGGCGGCCGACGATCCGCAGGCCCTGCCTCCGCGATGCTGCGGCTCGCGCGGTCGCCCCCGCGGCGCGTGCGCTTCGGTGTCGCGGCGAGGCGCTTGGCGGATGAACGATTTCGCCGCCGATCTGGCCGGCAAGGCGGCGGTCGATCTCTATGGAGGTCTTCCGGCCAACTGAGGTTGGACGGCACGCAATGGTTTGGCATCAATTCGAGCTGATTGTCACGGCAGCGGGTTGCAGCGCTGTCCTGATCCTGCTGTTGCTGCCGATGTTCCGACGATACGCTTTGGCGCGCCCGAACGCGCGCTCCTCGCATCGCATTCCGACGCCTCAGGGTGGCGGCGTCGCCGTAATCCTCGCAGTTGCGATTGCGCTTGTGGCTAACGGCGCGCTCATTGGGCCGGAACGGACGGCGCTTATCGATGTGCTGCCGCTGGGCGCCTCTGTCGTGATTTTGACGGTCGTCGGCGCCATCGACGACGTCTTACCTATTGCGCCGTTGTGGCGTCTCGCCGCGCAGGCCGTGGCTGTGAGCCTTACCGTCTTGACAACGCCGGCCGAACTGCGTGCGATCCCGCTCGCGCCGATTGCGATCGAACGCGCCGCCGAGATTGTTGCCGGACTGTGGTTCGTTAATCTCGTCAACTTCATGGACGGCATCGACTGGATGACCGTCGCCGAAGTTGTTCCATCCACCCTCAGCATCTTCGTTTTCGCATTGTTCGGCGCCGTGCCCTCTTTGGCCGGATCGATGGCGCTTGCGCTATGCGGCGCCACGCTGGGCTTTGCGCCATTCAACAGGCCTGTAGCAAAGCTCTTTCTTGGCGATGTCGGCAGCCTGCCGATTGGATTGCTCCTGTTCTGGCTGCTGCTGCAACTCGCCGGCGGCGGCCATCTGGCGGCCGCACTGCTGCTGCCGCTCTATTACGTCGCCGACGCCACCATCACGCTGCTGCGAAGGCTCGCGCGCGGCGAACGCATCACCGAGGCCCACCGCACCCACTTTTATCAGCTTGCCGTCATCCGCGGACTTCCGGTCATAACGGTCGTGCAATCCGTCTTCGCGGTGAACCTGGCGCTCGCTGTACTTGCGGCCCTGTCGATCCGCATTTCGTCCGCAGCGTTCGACCTCATCGCCCTTGCAGGCGGCGGCGGGCTGGTGACCGGGCTGCTGCTGGTGATGTGGCGGGGGAAGGCGTGAGCCGGATTCTAAAATCCGACGCCGACCAGCAGCGGCAGCGAGACATGTGTGGCGCGCGGCGGAGATGCCATCGCGATCCGGGCGTGGGAAGGCGGCGAGAGGTCAGGCGTTTGCCGCTGCTTGACAAGGGGAAGGAGCTTTTCCAATCCGGCCTCGGAGGGGCAGCAGCCCTTCAATTCCACCACAGCCTGCTCGCCGGGATTATGCGGATCTTCCAGGAGGAAGACGCGAGCCTGCGCGGTCCCGGCCACGCTCGCCCAGATTGAAACCGCCGTGCCGACCCATTTGCAACCATGCATGATGCTGGCCATGTGTGCCTCCTGCACTGACCGGAGCCGAGGTGTTTGTCGCTCATTCCAGGTAGTCGCAGGAGCTATCGCCCGGGTTCAATGGGCGTCTGTTCAAACTGTGGCAAAATCGCCGGAGGGCCCATGCTGCTCGCCGGGCTAAAGCCGGCGACAAAATCATTCTTGATCATTGGGTCTTCCAAATCCGCGGGTCTCGCAGTACCGGTGTAATCATGGGGGTACGCACCGGCTGCTTGTCGAGAAAATCGCAGATCGCCTGCAGCAGCGGCTCAAGCCGCACGCCCTGCCGCAGCAGTTCGAGATCGGCAAAGCTCATCTGCCGCGCCGCTGGCCGCGTCACGGTTCAACTCAGCAAACGCAGAAATGCCGGCCGCAGGCCGGCCGCTCCGCTCCCAATCCAGCGGATGGCGTCGGCAGGCTGT
>JAJPKK010000033.1 GCA_021323775.1 Hyphomicrobiales bacterium | reverse complement strand
CTGCCATCCGATCTCGGGTTCACCCGAGATCGGGAAATTGAAGATACGCACATCGGCAACAGCCGATGTGCGCCCGCGACAAAGAGCATCCAAGCGATCAAGGCCGCAAGTGATCGCGGCGGGGCCGCCTGCGCGTCCTGACCCACTCGAAATTCAAAAGAGCCGTATTTGTGAACCGTTCATCACATCCGGCAAAAATGGGGGACCACAAGGGTCGCCCCGATTGGCGTCAACTTAGGATAGCCACAACAATAACTGCTTCACTTCATTGGTTCGTCTTGAGCGTCAGAACAACCTAAAGTTGACAAAACCCAGATGGGGCATATAATAATGGTTCAGTTATCATGGTTATCAGGAGATAAGTAAGAGCACCGGAATAGCCTCAGATTTTCGAAATTGCCTGTTATTTTCCCTGTTCTCAGGGAATTTTGGACCGCCGGTCTTCGGAGGATTGGCGGTGAGAGTGCCCGCGCATCCTGGCCAAACATATTTGAAATTTTCAACTCACGCGGGCTTGTCGGTGGGGTAGCCAAGCGTGGCTGTAACGCGGCCGGTGTCGCGATCGGTGAAGATGAATGTTCCGCCTTCGATGCGGTAGAGCCCCTTCCAGTCGATCGCAAAGGACGTAGCGGTTTCCTCGACGTGGAACGGTTCGGGGTCGCCCTGGCGGGCGAGCCGGAGCGCCAGGTGATCTTTGCGGTCGATGACCAGGCGTCGCCGGTTTCGGTCGAGAACAGCGTAAGTTGACCGATGGTGATGCCGCAATGCCGCACCCGGGTTTCGCTGACCCTCAAGGAGGGCTACAAGCTACAAGCTATGTCAGAACGCGGGGAATGTTGCGCCGGCGCATGGCTTCCGACCCACTGATCGAACTCGTGCACGTCACGAAATCCTTTGACCGTGGCCGCAGCCATGCGCTGCGCGACGTGTCGCTGCGCATCGATAACGGCGGCTTCGTCGCACTCGTGGGAACATCTGGGGCTGGCAAGACCACGGCGCTCAAGATGATCAACCGGCTCATCGAGCCGGACTGCGGCGAGGTCCGGTTTGAAGGCGAGGCGGTCGAAAGCTTTGACGCCCCGACGCTGCGGCGGCGCATCGGCTATGTGTTCCAGGGCATCGGCCTGTTTCCGCACATGACCGTCGGCGAGAATATCGCCATCACACCGCGCCTCCTTCGATGGCCGAAAGGAGACATCGAGGCCCGGGTCACGGAGCTTCTCGACCTCGTGGAATTGCCGCGCAGCTTTGCGGCGCGATTTCCCCATGCGCTGTCGGGCGGCGAACGCCAGCGCGCCGGCGTCGCGCGGGCGATCGCGGCGCGGCCGCGCGTCATGCTGATGGACGAGCCGTTCGGAGCGCTCGATCCCGTCACCCGCGACACGCTTGGCAACGCATACCGGGTGCTTCATGACAGGCTCGGCATGACGACCGTGATGGTCACCCACGACGTGCAGGAAGCGGTGCTGCTCGCCGACCGCATCGTCGTCATGGGCAGCGGCCGCGTCGTCGCGGACGGCGCGCCCGGGGCACTCCTGTCCGGACACGCCAGCGCCGAGGCTTCGGCCCTGATGGCGATGCCGCGCCGGCAGGCCGAGCGCATTCGCACCCTTCTTGAAGCAAATGGCAGCGAAGTCACGCGATAGTCCCACATCATGGATGAGCGCTCGGCCGACGCATTCTCGCATCTCGCGGACTACACCTCGCAGCATGTGCTCCTCAGCGCGGCCGCACTGGCGCTCGGCGTGGCGATCAGCCTGCCCCTCGCCGTGCTGGCGTCGCGACGCCCGCGGCTTCGTTTTGCCGTACTGACAGTCGCGAGCCTGATACAGACAATACCGGGGCTCGCCCTGCTGGCGCTGTTCTATCCCCTGTTGCTCGGGACTTCTGCGCTCGCGGTGAGGCTGTTCGGTATTTCCGTCCCGGCGCTCGGCTTTCTGCCCTCCGTGCTGGCGCTCACGGTCTATTCGATGCTGCCGATCCTGCGCAACGGCGTCACCGGCCTTGCCGGGGTCGACGCCGCCTACCTCGAGGCCGCGGATGGGGTCGGGATGACGAGCCGCCAAAAACTCGCGCGGGTCGAGCTTCCTCTGGCGGCGCCGGTCATCATGGCCGGCATCCGCACCGCCGCGGTGTGGACCATCGGCATGGCGACGCTCTCCACCACGGTCGGCCAGACGAGCCTCGGCAATTTCATTTTTTCCGGCCTGCAGACTGAGAACTGGATCTCGGTGCTGGTCGGCTGCGGCGCTGTCGTGGCGCTGGCGCTTGCAGTGGATGGGACGCTCGGCCTGATCGAAGCCGCTGTCATCCGCCGCCGCTTGATCCCGATGGCCGCGGGCCTCGCAATGCTCGCCGCCGGCATCACGGCGGCCGCAATGCCGACCGGCGCATCGCATAGCCGCGCCTATGTGATCGGGGCAAAAAATTTCTCCGAGCAATTCATCCTTGCGGAGCTGATGGCGGAACGGCTCGAGGCCGCCGGCCAGCGAGTGGAGCGCCGAGAGGGACTGGGCTCCGCCGTGATCTTCCGCGCTTTGGCGAGCGGCGACATCGACGCCTACGTGGACTATTCGGGCACGCTGTGGACGAACGTGCTCGGGCGCAAGGATATCATGCCTCGCGACGCGATGCTCGGCGCGCTCACCGCCGCCTTGCGGGAGCAGTACGGCGTGGCGGTTCTGGGCGCGCTCGGTTTCGAGAACGCTTACGCGCTCGCGATGCGGCCCGCGCGCGCGACTGAAACAAACGTCAGCACCATCGCGGAACTCGCGCCATTGACGCCGCGTCTGAAGCTCGGCAGCGACCTGGAATTTCTCAGCCGGCCCGAATGGACCGCATTGAAAAACGCCTATAGCCT
This sequence comes from Hyphomicrobiales bacterium, assembly GCA_021323775.1. GTDB lineage: Bacteria > Pseudomonadota > Alphaproteobacteria > Rhizobiales > Xanthobacteraceae > JAJPKK01. Next base: position 27,894 of record JAJPKK010000033.1, on the reverse strand, counting down.
GAGTTTTGCGGAGGAGAAGTCCTACAATCCGACCTTTATGTACCGCGCCATTGCGGACGGCAGCGTCGATGTGATTTCAGCATTCTCGAGCGACGGACGGATCGCGGCGGACCATCTCGTGGTTCTCCCCGACGTCAAGCGCGCCATTCCGTCGTACGACGCCGTGATCCTGATCTCGCCGCGCCGCCGCAATGATGAGGTGCTGCGCGCCGCGCTCGCGCCGCTGATCGGCGCGATCCCGGTCGAGCGCATGCGGCAGGCCAACTACATGGTCGATCGCGACAGCGATAAGGCGACGGTGCGGGAGGCGGCGCAGTTTCTGGCGCCATCCCTCGAGCGTTCGCCCTGAAAACAACGAAACGTGCTCTTTCTCGAGAGGATATACGCAGGCCGCTCACTTGGCCTATTTGCTTACCGATATAATTACGGAGCATCTGCACGCTCAAATCGTGGCATTCGTCTTGTAAGACTGTTATCACTGTGTTAAAGATATAACATTGATGCGAGTTGTTTGAGCGCTGCAAAGCGTTTCTCTAAATGCATCATGCCGTCACCCGGTCTGTAAGCCATTGAGAAATAGTTCATTTGGGGGGTAGAATGCGTGTGCGGTCTTCAAAGGGGCTGTTTTTAGCATTTGCTTTAACATTTCTGGTGGCAAGCTGCGCAAGTTCTCAGATAAATTACAACACACTTGAAATCGCAAGCACATACGATCAATTAATAACCAAGCAGGTTGCTTATAACCTTATGAAAGTTTACGACGATCCGTACGGGTTACCAGCACTTGTGAAAGTCACCGCGCAGACGACGACAGCCCAGAATTCTATCACCCCAAGTCTTAGCTATCCTGTCACTGCGCAGCTTACACAGCTTGCTCAACTTACCCAGGCCACCACCATCCAGAATGTGTCTTCGGTGACGAAGCAGCGCGCGGGCTCGGGATTAAGTATAGCCGCGACGGATCAGTGGAATTCAACTTATACGCTAACACCCGTCACCGACGCCGATCAGTTGCGTCGCTTGAGAACCCTCTACCAGTATGTAACGCGTACGGGTGCGTTATCTGAGAATATCGAAAACCCTGACCAGGAGTTTGAGGCGCTATATCCATTGATTGAAACCGGCACAAGTAATGGAGGCACGCAGTCAGCAAACGAAACAAGTCTGCTAGTCACGGCGAATGGCATTTCATTCAAGCAAGGTTCGCCACAATCCAAAGAGAAGACGAAATACGTGAGACGATCATTCAAATCGTCGCCGGATGGTACTTATACATCTTTCAACGGATATACATGGGTGTTAGCAAACCCAGATAAAACATTTATCAAGCAACCCGGGTGTATTTTATGTGATTTAGGCAGAACACTACAGAAACAAGAAGTGATTGATATCTGCAAGGAGATCGAAAAGGGCGAGACAATTTCTAAGAAAGCTCGTATTCTCACAAAAGAGGAGTTCGAAAAGATAGATCGAGATTGCCAAAAAGTTGACGAGAACAAAAAATATGCCGATTATAAAGATGCACACAAGCTAGAAAAGAACGGTGATTTAAGAAATGATTGGCTTTATCGTCCAGATGAGCCGGTGGGGTCAGATGCGGTTGCATTGCCATCGAATGGAACTCACAATATTTATCTTAAAAAGAATGTAAACGCGGATCCAGACGGTGGACGAAAATACTTTTATGAGTTCGCATTACTCACCGAAGATGCGTCGGCTCAGGGCACAGGCTCGCCAGCCAGCGGCGGCCAAAGTCAAGGTCGCAAGACACCCAACCTAATACGAGTGAGCGTGCCCGTCGGAGGCGCGCTCCCAAGCCCTTGAGGATCAATCACGAGATAGCGGCGCTTTAATGCCGCCGACTGGTATCTGCCGCTTTGGTATGGAGTTCGAGGACGAATCGTCCAAATTCTTGGTCTGATTAGCGCGGCAGGCAACCATGAAACCCTCCCGCGTCAGCCCCGCGGCATCGATATTTGCCTTGTTGGTAACGTATTCCGCAGAGCATTGTTTTACGGTCTTCGTAAAGGCCGGCGACGCTGAGAGGCCGACTATCACACAGATTACTGTACTGGACAGGAGGTGAGGAGGCGATGGTCTCATAGCGTGGTTCCTTTAACCTGCAAGTTCAAAGCTTACCGCGATCCTAACTCGGGAGTCGTGACTGCGCCAGCCAACGACCTAAATTTAATGATTTCTCGTGTTGTAAGAGAGCGAGAGGACAAGACATGGCGCGACAAATAAGCGAACCAATCGCTCCCCGTAATGTATTCTGCTCGATCCGGTCAACATCCCTTCTTCTTCGTCATCTCAATTGCTTCCTCGTCGGTCGCGGCCGTGACGACGGTATTCACCTCGTCGCCGCTCTCGTCGATGATGCAGCTCACGCGGTAATCGAATTTTCCGGGCTCCTTGGCCGACGGGGTCTTCGTCTGGATGTTGCACGAGGAGCACATCGCATGGGCGGGCGAGACGGAATCGCTGACCGCAATGGCGAGCAGGATGGCGGCGAGGGAGTATCTCATGATCCAGCTTCCCTGAGGGACAGGCGCACTCACGGCTTCTTGTAATTCGGATCCATCAGCTCAAAGCGCGTCCAGCTCTCGAACTGGCCGGTGGTGGGCTCGCCGGTAGCCGGATCGATTCCGCTTTGCCCGGGCTTGCGCAGGAAGTGCGCTTCCACAAAGAGGTCGCGCTCAGCCGTTCGCTTCTCGCAGCGCTGCTTGATGAACACGCCGCCGCCGACCGGGGTCTCTCCCGGCGCGGGCGGCAGATCGGCGCAGGTCCATCCCTCGGGATCGTAGCGGTTGATGACGGCAAGACGCAGCATGTGCGCCATGCGCCGCTCGACGATCGATGCGCGCGGATCGCTGACCATGCGGATCCCCCGCAGCACGCCGTCTTTGTCGAACAGCACCGAGAGGATCACCGGATGTCCGGCGACGCGCGTGCCCACGCGGCCCTGCGCGTATAGCGGATCAGGATCATCAATGGCGCGGCCGATATACTCCTGCTCGTCGTCGAAGCGGGCGTTGACTTCGTAAAGCCCGCTCGGCTCGGGACGGCACTTGCGAAACTCGCTCCAGTCGTCGATCGCCTGCCGCGGCGGCCCGCCGTTGCTGCCGCAGGCGAGGTCTCCGAAAGTGTCGGTCGACATCTCGTCGGCCTTCAGGCCGAGCTTGAGCCCGTGAATCTCGCCCGGGTCGCGGCGAGGCTGGGCGTGAGCCGCGGTTGCGATCGCGCATGCGGCCAGCGCCACAAGAGCGGCCCCGTAGTGTCGTAGGGCGGGCAAAGGGGCGCAGCGCCGCACCCGCCGGGCGCCGCAATAGCGAAGGAGGGTCGGCACGGTTGGCTTTGCCCACCCTACGGCCGATTTCAGCATATGCGCCGTCACCGCCTTCATTTCTTCATAGGATCGCACTGCTTGGTGTCCTTGCCCCAGAAATCGACGCAATCTTCGTAAGTGGCAGGGCCTTTGCCGACGTCCTTGGCGAACAGATATTTCACCACCGCGTCGACCTCGCGGTTTGACAGGAAATCATTGCCGGCCGGCGGCATGTCCTTGCCCATCTCTTCGCGCGTGTAGCCATAGCATCGCTTGTCCGTGTAGGCGAAGCGGTCATGGTACGGCATGCCGGTGCCGGGCCGGCCGCATTTCACCACTTCGGTCATCTGCTCGGGCGTGAGCTGGGTGGCCCGCAGCGACAGCGCATTGCCGCCATAGCCCTGGTCGCCGGAAGCGTCCCATTTGTGGCAGTATTGGCACACCGCCTTGCTTTTGAAGATCTCCTTGCCAAACTCGATCAAGCGCGCCTCTTCGGCGCTGGACTGCGCTTGCGCGAGAGCATGGACAGGGGCAAAGAGCGCGCCGGCCGCCAGTGCGACGGCCAATCGGATGGAGCGGTCCTTCATCACGGCTTTCATTTCAATTCTCGTTCCACTGGTGCATTCCAGTTCCAGTTCAAAGTCACAAGCTGAACACGAACAGCATCGAGGCCGTCGACGTGTTCTTCAGCTCCGGCGAAAACGGGATGACGTTCTGGGATTGCCGCGAGCCTACCAGGACCGCGATATACTGCTTGCCGTTCACCGCGTAGCTGATCGGCGGCGCATTGATGCCGGTGCCGGTGTTGAAGCTCCACAGCTCTTTCAGAGTCTTGGCGTCGTGGGCAGAGAAGGTGCCGTCCACGCCGCCAATGAACACAAGGTTGCCGGCGGTCGCCAGCGCTCCGGAATAGTTCGGGTAGGTGAGCTTAAGGTCCGCCTTGAGTTCGCCCGTGGCCGGGTCAACCGCTTTGAGGCTGCCGTAGAGCCGCTCGCGGATCACGGTCGCGCCGCCGCTGAAGCGCTCCCGCGGCCTGACGGTGCCGCCCTGGTCGACGAAGTCTTTTTGCGGGACGGTTTCGATGTAGTCGCAGCCTTCGATCGACGGAATGTAGAGGAGGCCGAGTTGCGGATTATAGGCCGTCGGCTCCCAGTTCTTGCCGCCCGTATGAGCCGGGCAGAGCTTATCGCTCTTCGGACGGGCGCGGCTGCCGTGCGTGCCCTCCGTATAGACCTGGACATCTGCGTTGGGATTGTAGTTGAGCGGCCTGCCGGTCTTGGGGTCGAGGCCCGGCGTCCAGTTCATTTCGTAGGTGTATTGCTTGCCGGCTATGAACGAGCCGTTGATGCGGTCAAGCGCGTAAAAATAGCCGTTGCGAGCCGCGTGCACCACGAGCTTGCGGTCCTCGCCGTTGACCTTGGCGTTGATGATCGGGTGCTCGGAGATTTCGTCGTAATCGTAGGGATCGTTCGGCGTATACTGGTAACCCCACTTGATCTTGCCGTCATTCGGGCTGAGCGCCAGCACGCTCGCGGCCCACTTGTTGTCGCCGGCCCGATATTCCGGGTCCCAATCCGGTCCGGCGTTGCCGACGCCCTGGTAGAATGTGTCGCTCTCCGGATCGTAGGTGGCGGTCTCCCACACCGAGCCGCCGCCGTGCTTCCAGCGCTCCTTGCCGTCCTTCCACGTCTCGTTGCCGGGTTCGCCCGCGCCCGGGATCGTGTAGGTGCGCCATGCCGCCTTGCCGGTGTTGAGGTCCGTCGCGTCGATGTAACCGCGGATGCCGAATTCGCCCCCTGCTGCGCCGACGATGGCAAGATCGCGGATGACGAGAGGCGCGATGGTGAGCGTCTCGCCTAAGGCGGGATCCGCGACCTTGCGCTCCCACGCCACCTCGCCGGTCGCCTTGTTGATCGCGAACATGCGCCCGTCCAGCGCGATGGAAATCACCTTGTCCTTCCACAGCGCCACGCCGCGGTTGTTGACCCCGCAGCAGGCCACGTCGCCCGCCCAGGCGCGGTCGGTGCCGGGGTCCATCTTCCACTTGATCACGCCCTTCTTGCCGGCCGAAACGTCGATCGCATAGACCGAGCCCCAGCCGTCCGGTACGTACATGATGCCGTCCTCGACCAGAGGCGTGGCTTCGAGATTGCCGAAGGCGTAGCGCCCGCCGCTCTGTAATCCGCCGAGCGCCACCGTGAATACCGGCTTGAGGTTCTTGACGTTATCGGTGTTGATCTCCTTGAGCAGCGAGAACCGGTGGCCTTGATAGTTGCCGTGGTGGAGAATCCAGTTCTGCGGCTCGCGCTGCGGATTGAGAGCGCGCTCGTTGGTCATGTCGGCCGCGCGCGCCGGCGTCAGCGCCGTAGCCGTCAGCAATGCGCCCGTCACGGCGCCAGCAAAAAATTTCATGCTCATCGCGTTTCCCCTGCCGTTTGCCAGCATCGTAACCGATTTGCCGGCGCGATTGCATCTTCTCGGGCTCCAAAGCGTTGCCCGTTGCTGCCCCCCCCTTCCTGTCTGCCTCGGCCGAGAGCGGCGGCGGGTCAGGAAGGGGCGGGGAGCGGACCAGACAGCAGCGCCGGCTGCTACAGGCCAAACACGTACAACATCGATGCCGTCGAGGTGTATTTCAGCTCGGGCGCCCCCTGCATGACGAACGGCGACTGACGCGAACCCGCGAGCACCGCGATGTATTGCTTGCCATTGACCGCATAGCTGATTGGCGGGGCGTTGATGCCCGTGCCGGTATTAAACGACCATAGCTCTTTCAGAGTCCTGCCGTCGTAGGCCGTGAACGAACCGTCGGGTTGGCCAAGAAAAACCAGATTGCCGGCCGTCGCAAGGACGCCGCTATAGGCTGGGTAATCCAGGCGGAAGTTGACTTTGGTCTCTCCGGTGATCGGGTCGATCGCTTTGAGGGCGCCGTAGAGGCGATCGACGAGTTTGAATCCGCCTCCAGTGAAGCGATCTCGCGGGTTCACGGTGCCGCCCTGATCGTGGAAATCCTTCTGCTCCACCGTATCGATGGCGTTGCAGCCCTCGACCGAGGAAACGTAGATCAGGTTGAGCGCGGGGTTAAAGGCGCTGGGCTGCCAGTTCTTGCCGCCGAAATGCGACGGGCAGAGCCGGCCGGACTGCGGCTTCGCACGCGTGCCGTGGCTGCCCTCGTTGTAGATTTGAATATCGGCATTCGGGTTGTAGTTGAGCGGCAGCCCGGTCTTGGGGTCGAGCCCCGGCGTCCAGTTCAGTTCATTGACGTACTGCTTGCCGGCGATGAACGAACCGTTGATGCGGTCGAGCGTGTAGAAGAAGCCGTTGCGCGCCGCATGGACGAGGAGCTTGCGGTCCTCGCCATTGACCTTGGCGTCGATGATCGGGTGCTCGGAGATTTCATCGAAGTCGTAGGGGTCCTGCGGCGTGTATTGAAAGCCCCATTTGATCTTGCCGTCGTTCGGGCTGACGGCGAGAACGCTCGCGGCCCATTTGTTGTCGCCGGGGCGGTATTCGATGTCCCAGTCAGGACCGGCATTGCCGATGCCTTGGTAGAACGTATCGGTTTCTGGGTCGTAGGTCGCGGTCTCCCAGACCGACGCGCCGCCGTGCTTCCAGCGCTCCTTGCCGTCCTTCCAGGTCTCGTTGCCGGGCTCGCCTGCGCCCGGAATCGTGTAGGTGCGCCACGCCGCCTTGCCGGTGTTGAGGTCCGTCGCCTCGATGAAGCCGCGGATGCCGAATTCGCCGCCGGCGGGGCCGACGATGGCGAGGTCTCGGATGATGAGCGGCGCCATCGTCAATGTCTCGCCGATCGCCGGATCGGCGATCTTGCGCTCCCAGGCGACCTCGCCGGTCGCCTTGTTGATCGCGAACATCCGGCCGTCGAGCGCGATGGAAATCACCTTGTCCTTCCACAGCGCAACGCCGCGGTTGTTGACGCCGCAACAGGCGACGTCGCCCGCCCAGGCGCGGTCAATGCCGGGGTCCATCTTCCATCTGATCACGCCCTTGTTGCCGGCCGTGAGGTCGATCGCATAGACAGAGCCCCAGCCGTCCGGCACGTACATGATCCCGTCTTCAACCAGCGGCGTTGCTTCGAGATTTCCATGGGCATAGCGCCCGCCGCTCTGAAATCCGCCCAATGCGACGGTGAATACCGGCTTCAGGTTCTTCACCGTGTCAGTGTTGATCTCCTTGAGCAAAGAGTAGCGATAGCCCTGATAGTTGCCGTGATTGTGCAGCCAGTTCTGCGGCTCCCGCTGCGGATTGAGCAGTCGCTCATTGGTCACGTCGGCAGCACGCACCGGGGTCAGCGCGCTCGTAATCAACAATGAGCCGACGAACGCGCCGGCGAGGGACTTCGCGATCATGACATTCCTCCTTCGTGACCGCCGGCGTTCAGCATCCGGCATTTGCGCAGCTTTTCGTTTGTGGTTCTTCCCGAGGTTGTCATTGCCTGATCAGGCCGGGGACAGCACAGCGAGCGTCAAGCCGCTCTGTACACATCGTCAAGACCCAATGCGCGCCCGGCCGCTCTGCCCTCCCCTCGTGCGAAGACAGGGCAATCGCGCGTGGGCCGGCCACGCAATACGCGCTCTCCCCGTTGCGGGAGAAGGATGGAGGGAGGGGCGTTTCCACAAGCTCAGACTTGCCACTCAGAGTCTCAGGAGAGCCCCCCTCACCCGGAATTGGCGCGACGAGCGCGCAAATTCCGACCTCTCCCCGCAAGCGCGGGCGGAGGCCAACGCATCCGGTTACAAACTGAACACATATAGCATCGAGGCCGTCGATGTGTTCTTCAGTTCGGGCAAATTCTGCATGATGTTGAGCGGCTGACGCGAGCCGACCAGCACCGCGATATACTGCTTGCCGTTCACCGCGTAGCTGATGGCCGGCGCATTGATGCCGGTGCCGGTGTTGAAGCTCCACACCTCGGCCAAGGTCTTCGCGTCATACGCCGAGAAGGTTCCGTCCAGGTGGCCAAGGAACACCAGATTGCCGGCAGTCGCGAGCGCCCCTGAGAGATTCGGGTATTTGAGCTTCGCGGCAGCCTTGGTCTCGCCCGTGACCGGGTCTATCGCCTTGAGCCCGCCATAGAGCGCAACCGGCCATTCAGGCGCGCCACCCGTAAACCTTTCGCGGAATTTCACCGGACCGGACTGGTCCTGCATATCCTTCTGCTCGACCGTTCTGATGTCGTTGCAGCCCTCGATCGACGGCACATAAAGCAGGCCAAGCTCCGGATTGTAGGCTGACGGCTCCCAGTTCTTGCCGCCCTGGATCGACGGGCACAGCCTGTTGCTCAGGGGCCTCGCCCGGGTGCCGTGGCTGTCCTTGACATAATACTGCACGTTCCCGGCGGGGTCATAGTCGAGCGGCCGCCCCGTCTTGGGATCGAGACCGGTCGTCCAGTTCAACTGATCGACGTATTGCTTGCCGGCAATGAACGATCCGTTGACGCGGTCGAGCGTGTAGAAGAAGCCATTGCGGGCCGCATGCACCACGAGCTTGCGGTCCTCGCCGTTGACCTTGGCGTTGATGATCGGATGCTCGGAGATTTCGTCGTAATCGTAGGGATCGTTCGGCGTGTACTGATACCCCCATTTGATCTTGCCGTCCGACGGGTTGATCGCGAGCACGCTTGCGGCCCACTTGTTATCGCCAGGCCGGTATTCCGCGTCCCAGTCGGGTCCGGCATTCCCTACGCCCTGATAGAAGGTATCCGTTTCCGGATCATAGGTCGCGGTTTCCCAGATTGAGGCGCCGCCATGTTTCCAGCGCTCCTTGCCGTTCTTCCAGGTCTCGTTGCCGGGCTCGCCGGCGCCCGGAATCGTGTAGGTGCGCCACGCCGCCTTGCCGGTGTTGAGATCCGTCGCCTCGATGAAGCCGCGGATGCCGAATTCGCCGCCGGCGGTGCCCACAATGGCGAGGTCGCGGATGACGAGCGGCGCGATGGTAAGCGTCTCCCCCATCGCTGGGTCGGCGATCTTGCGTTCCCACGCGACTTCGCCGGTCGCCTTGTTGATCGCGAACATGCGGCCGTCGAGCGAGATAGAAACCACTTTGTCCTTCCACAGCGCGACGCCGCGGTTGTTAACGCCGCAGCAGGCGACGTCGCCGGCCCACGCGCGGTCGGTCCCGGGGTCCATCTTCCACTTGATGACGCCCTTCTTGCCGCTGGTGACGTCGATCGCATAGACCGAGCCCCAGCCGTCCGGCACGTACATGATGCCGTCTTCGACCAGCGGGGTCGCTTCCAGGTTGCCATGAGCGTAGCGCCCGCCGCTCTGGAATCCGCTCAACGCGACGGTAAACGCCGGCTTGAGGTTCTTGACGGTGTCGGTGTTGATCTCCTTGAGCAGCGAGAAGCGATGACCTTGGTAGTTGCCATGGTGGAGGATCCAGTTCTGCGGCTCGCGTTGCGGATTGAGCTCACGCTCGTTGGTCATGTCCGCGGCACGCACAGGCGCAACCGCGCTCGCCATGAGCAGCACGGCAGCGAAAGTGCCGGTAACGGATGTCCTGGTCATGTGGGCTTTCCCTCCCTCTGGATGCAATTTTGCGCGCCGTGCAGAGCATGCAGGCGCTGGCGCCGCTCCCTGCTGTGACGGAGCCTAGGCCCGGAAACAATGGGGATCAATATGTGCAAGATGCGGCCCAGAAACGCAATATTGGGACGCCGGAAGAATCACGAGGGCGTCGACGGCTCTCTCAGGGTTGGGACGTCGAAGTTGGGCAGCGAGTGGGCACGGCAGGGCTCGAGCCAGCGTTCTGGCGCTAACGCTCAAACCCGATCGGTAATTCCGGATCGCCATCGCACGTCGGCTGGTGAGCCTGTCGAACTACGCCGATATGCGGATCTTATCGTGCCGATCTCGGGTAAACCCGGGATCGGATGCGGCGGGCCCGGAATCCAAGATCGCGAATTTGGGGTTATGGATTCCGTGCTCGCGGGTAAGAGCCCGCGCCCCGGAATGACCAGCATATGATTCGAACTTCGGAAACGCTCTACTAGCGACCGCAATCGGCGAGATCGCGCTCCTCAATCGAGAACACCTCTCCAGCCTTGATATTGATGTTGCGCGCGAAGCACACCCGCCCGGAGGTATCCTTGATCCTGGCGTCGTAACGTCCGGACGCGATGCCGGTGACCCGCAGCCGCTCATCGAAATCGACAGTGCCATCCTTGTCGTTCTTGCACTGGTTCTCGCCCCATTCGGTGGTTCCGGCAGGGGCGAGCTGGAACTCGGAGATGGTGTTGTGCGTCAGATTCCAAAACCGCGTCGGACGCTCGGCGGAGAACGTGCTCGCGACCGAAGCGATGAGCGCCGGAATGACCAGCAGAGGTCTGTGCATGGTCTCCTCCCCTTTGCTTTGGAGGTTAGCGAACGGATCGCGGGAGCGGAAGAGCCGGGATCGCCGGCGGCGCGCAGGCGGGCACCTTATACCGTGTCTAAATGACAGGCGGGAGCCCCGGCAGCGCAACAAAGGTATCGACACGACGGCGGTCGGCGGGTTAACAATTTCATCCTAATTATGCGGGCGTCTAAGCGGACGCTCGGCTACAGATGAAGTCCTCTGGGATGGCAACGCGCATTTGGAATCCTGAATTCCCGGGCGATCACCTGCCTTTGCTTCGTTGGCTGATCTTTACCGGCGTCAGCCTGTTTGCATTCGTCATCGCCTGGCATTTCGGCCTCGTGCGGATGATGGTCAACGGCGACAAAACCTACATCTCGGTGGTCATCGGGATCCTCTATGCTTTGAGTTCGCTGCATTGCCTGGTGCGCACCACCGCGATCTCGCGTGAACTCGACCGCGCACACCGGGTGCTTGCGCTGGTGAGCAAGGGGGTGCCTCAACTCAAGGTCGAAGGTGCAGACGTAGTGACCGCTGAGGGAGCGAGGCTGCCCCGAGGCGAGGTCACGGCGCACATTCGCAACCTCATTCTCAAGGCGAGCCTGCAAGGCGAAGAGCGCCTTGACCAGACACTGCTGCTGCGGGGCCTCGCGGACGCCCTGCGCGGGCCGAACCAGCTCGGCTCCTATGCGGGCGATACGCTGATGAAGCTCGGCCTGCTCGGCACCATCATCGGATTCATCATGATGCTGGCGCCGATCGCCGGCCTCGATGCGGCCGACCACGCATCGGTGCGCACGTCCATGGGTCTGATGAGCGACGGCATGGCGGTCGCGATGTACACGACTTTGACCGGGCTGATCGGCTCCATCCTTGTTCAAACTCAGTATTACATGCTGGATAAGGCGACCCAGCGGCTGTTAGGGCTCGCGACTAACCTGACTGAGGTCTTCGTCGTATCCGTCCTCGAGCGAGCGCAGCATGGACGGCTTCGGTAATTATCCGGACGACAAGCCCTTCGATCCTTTCAGCGTCATGTTGTTCAAGGCGCTGCAAGTGGTTGCATTTCTGTTTTTCATTGCCTTGCTGGTGATCAATCCCGAGGCCAAGCAGGGCAAGATCGACAGCAAGGCGGAGTTCATCATCACGCTGGGCTGGCCTGACAGTCACCCCGACGACATCGACCTCTATACGGAGGATCCGCTCGGCAATATCGTCTGGTATCATGAGCGTGAGGCGGGTTTCATGGTGCTCGATCGCGACGACCGCGGCGGCCTCAATAATTCGATCACGGTAGCCGGACGGAAAATCTCGAGCCCGATCCGACAGGAGACTGTCAGCATCCGCCGCATTGTGGCCGGCGAATATACCGTCAATGTGAATTATTACCTGGCGACCACGACAGCGCCGGTGCCCGTATCGGTCAAGATCGAAAAGGTGAATCCCACCGTCGAGGTGATTTTTTATGACACCATTATGCTGGACCACATGGGACAGGAGAAGACTGCGGCGCGCTTTCGAATTTCCGAAAACGGCGATGTTCTTGACGTCAATCACCGCGACAAGTCGCTCATTCAGTTGACACGCAGCGTCCGCCGCAACACAGGCGGCGCCAAATGAGCGAACCGACCAGCGAGCACGCGAACGGAGGTCTGCAGAAGTATCGCCGATGACGATTGTCGTGCTTGCGATATCGATCGCCTATGTGGTCATGGCCGTGCTGCTCTTGAGCATGGGCCTGACTTCGCGTTTTGCGTGGTGGATCAAGGGCGTCGTCATCGTCGTGACGTCGGCGTTCTTCATCGAGTCGTTCTTCGCCACCCAGAGCCTGCTGGGGTGGCCCGGCACCGGCCGCCTGCCGCACCGTTTCCAGTTGCTGTGGACGCGCGTCGTCGAGCCGGATCCAAAGGTGGGAGATCCCGGCGCGATCTATCTTTGGGTCGAGGAGCTTGACGAGAACAACGTCCCAAGCGGCGTGCCGCGGTCCTACAAGCTGAGGTACACTCCGCCCCTGGCCGATCGCTCCAACAAGGCCAAGGACGAGATCATGGCGGGCAATCCCCAGGAGGGGACTGCGAGCGACCTCGAGAGCGACGACTCCACCAGAATGGATGCAAAGCTCGATGAGTTGAATGGCCCCAATCGCCCTCAGACCGGGCTTTCCAATATCGAGATCGAGATGCTGCGGCAGGCCCAGCAGATCGAGTTTCGCCCGCTTTCGGGTATTCCGCTGCCGCCGAAGAATTAGGTCATTGGACGTTGCTCGGATGATTTCGGTTGGACCTTCGGTCCTTCCGACTGGTTGACCGGGTGGTGACCGGCGGCTGGCGTCGTTGCCGTGAAACGCGCGATGGCGCCAGACACGATTCCTTGTCGGCCCGGCCTCTCATTTGGATCATAATGTCGAGATTATAAAGTAAGTCGGCTTCCGGACGCGAAACTCACGATCGATTGAACTGGCATAGCAGGTCGAAAAAGCCCACATCTTCACCGGGAGGTGCTTGCCTGCGGCATAGAACCACCCGGCGGGCAGGTGGCGCCCAACAGAGGAGGATACGAACATGAGGAAGTTGATAATTGCCGGCTTGACCCTTTGTGCAGCGATGGTTGCCGGGAACGCTTACGCATCTGCAAAGAAGCCGGTAGACACTGCGCGCAGGGCTCCGGTCACGAAGGCGGAGACCGGCAGACCTGCTGAGTACCCGACGCAATTTCGTATACCGCAGCACCCGCTCGTTTATGACTGCGTGCACGTCGCCTTCCCGCAGTGCAGCCGGGGTTATGATAGTTTGAACGATGGATCCTTCAGGTGGCCGTGGTGACCATCTAAGTCTGCGGCTTCCAAAATCCTGCAGGTGGACCGGGTTTTATCGCGAGGCATCGACGACGAGGAAAGCGGTTCGATTTCGTTGAAACATAGTCTATCTGTCTAACGATCACGAGCGCGAGCCGTCGTCCCCAGTAATGAAATCTGCTTGCGGCCAGGCTTGCATCTCGCGGCCGGTTTTGGTTTGGGTAGAGTGCAGGCGTTCGCAAGGCATTCGCCTTTCCGCGCGCCGCGGGGGGTCTGTGCCCATCATACCCCATCATGGCGCGGAAAAGCTTGCGTCGTTAACTTGATCCGCGATCGAGCGGCTCAACATCCCCGCCTCGCCGCGTTATCGCCCGCCCGGCGTCCGCTCTCCGCTTTCACGGCAACTGTGCTGCATCAAGAATGCATCAAAAAACCTCTCCCCACCAGCGCGGGGAGAGGTCATGGCCGTCTCCGAGCTGATGAGTCAGCCTTTTACCAGCGAAAGCGCACGCCCGCCACCGTCGACCAGTTGTCTCTCGCGAGGTAACCGTTGTCGAATCCGCCGCTCAGGACGTTGTACATCGTGCCGATATAGGTGTCCCACTTCGGGGCGAACCTCCAGTCGAGCAGAGCGGACACCGCCTCGAACGTGCCGGCGCACGAAGGCAACGCCGTCGTCGCAAGGGCGCACGTCCCGCCAGCCGCGTTTTTGGCCCCGCCCGAGAAGTCGTTCTGCCACCAGTGGTAATAGGCACCGGTCAGATCGAGCGCATCGGTGATTGCGTATGTGGCGCCGAACCATGCGAGTTGGCTGATTTTGTCCCCGCCATTGAAAAACGTGCTGTTGATGGTGGTGCCGTTGCTGCCGACGCACTGAAAGCAGACGAAATCCCCCGCGACATCATTGAAGCCAGTGCCCGGGACCGTGAACGGATCGCTGGGATTCGTATACTGGACCCACGAGTAGCCGGCAAAGAGCTTGAGCCTCTCCAGGGTGTACTTCGCGGCCAGCATCACGTTTGTGTTATCGGAAAGCGTGGCGCTCATGAACGCATTCGCAAACCCTGGGGTGAATATGTTGACCGGATGTCCGAATGCGTCCGTCTGATTAACGATGGTCACGCCCACGCCGTCCTTCGTGTGGCCTGCGATGGCGTCGGCGGACAAGACGCCCGGCCCGACTTTGAAGTCGGCGCCGATGTCGCCCTGGATCGCGCCTCTCTCGGCGTTACCCTCTTCGTAGCCGCCGACCTGACCGAACACGCCAAAGTGCCAGTTGGCAAAGTTCACGCGATATTTGATCGATGTGGTGCCTTTGCGGTCCTGGGTGTCGCCGCCGCCTCCCCATGAACCATAGAAGCCCAGCACCGAAAAGGCGAGCGAACTCCCCATCGGGTCGTAGGCGAGGATGGCGTCCGCCATCAGGGTGTTCTGCCGCCCGAAGGTCAAGGTGCCGTAGGTGTCGTTGCTCACGCCAGCGAACCCCAGGTCATTGAAGAACTTGCCCTGAGAATTGGAATCGCCGTACGCGTTCTCCAGAGCAAGAGGAACGCCTCTGTTTACGAACACCGAATGCGGACCATTGGCGAGTTCCAGGGAGTAAGGGTTAAACCCCGCCTCCAACTGGCCAATGAAAGACCATCCCGCGCCGAGCGGCTCCCTTATCTGAACGCCGATATTCGACACGCTCAACGCATTGGGCGAAGGCAGCCACTTCGCGCCGAAGTTCGGCTTCTGCGGGAAATAGTCAACGCCAGCGCCCGAAAACTTGTTGAACGGCGCACCGTTGGTCTCGTAACCGCCGCCCACGTCGATCGCGCCGTAGAACCTCACGCCATACCAGCTGAGCTGACAGGCCGTCGTGAAGAAGTCTTGAATGCTGGTGCAAGTCGTTGGCCCCGTCGGCGCCGCCGGCGCCTTCGTCGGCATGTTGCTAAGATCCGCACCATATGCGGCAACGCCGCATCCGAGAATCAACGCGGCTGACGCCGCGGACGCACGAAGCCCCCTAATGCCCTTCATGTCCGCCACACCCCATCCTAGTGAAGCACTATGCGGCGGAATGTGCGGTTGCCGACGTATCCGTGTCAATGTCGTTTTAGGGACTTTCTAGGTACTTTCCATGAATGAAAGGCATTTAAGCCGGATATGTGACATTGCAGCAACACCAGCCTGCGCCCATTTGATGAAAGGTCGCGGCTAAACTGATAAAAGCTTGTTCAAAACTATTAAATGTGCGGCTGAAAGTCGGCAAAAGGAGAGCCGGAAGACGTCATCCCCGCTGCGTGACGCAGCGGGGATATTTGCGGGGGCATCGGATCGCCGTCAAAATAATTTAGATTGGAAATGCAGCCTTTCCGACTGCATCAATCGCTCACCAGCGGAAGCGAACCCCGGCCGTGGTCGCATGCAGCGAGGTGGTTGGCGGCGCTGGCGGCGAAGTTGTCCTGGCCGTCATGATACGCCGACATTAAGTTTTCAGAACCTCAAACGAACGCCGGTCATGAAGTCGGTTGTGTCCACGCTTGTCGCTGTGCCGGTAAAGTTGACGCCGCCGATGGTTTTGGCGCCCGGCGTGCCGGGGAACCCCGCGGCTAGACCGTTATCGACTCTTGCGTAGCTTACACCGGCGTAGACGTCGAAGTGCTTGTTGAAGCGGTAGTCCACCACGAACGACCCCTGGTCGAACGAGCCTGCGCAGTCGACCCTGCTCGCGCCGCCGAGGGTGCAGGGAATGCCGTCAGCCACATAGGAATTCTGGCTCGCGTGATAATAAGCGGCCGTGAAGCTCCAACCTGAGGGGAGTTCGTATTTTGCGCCGGTCCACAAGATTTGCAGGATCTTGTCAGTGGTGAAGGCATTATTATCGGCGACAAGCAGCGCGTAGCCGCCGGCCGCTTGCGCATTCGCACTGGTCACCGGGTCTCTTGGGTTCGACTGATCGATGTGGGTGTAGCCGGCGTAGAACGTAAGCTTGGCGCCGGGGCCGTCACCCTTGAGGCCGCTGCTGAAATCATATGTATACTTACCTACGGCACCCCAGGTCTCATTATCGGAGATATTAGCCGCAATGGCCGTGACGCCGGCCACATCATTGACCGACGTCTGCAGGTTCACCGCGCCATGTTCTACGGTGTAAACTCCGTCGAGAGAAAAGCCATTATAAGTGCCGCCGACATTGAAGGCGTATCCGGTGCCGAACATCCCGGTTCCGCTGCCGCCGTTGGAGAACATGGCGCCGGCGTGCACGGGCCCATATTCGTAGCGGTACTTGACCGAGTTGTCCCAGCGCGCCGCTTGCGTGCTGCCCGAGCCTGCGTCCGTGCCGGAATAGCCGAGAAGCGAGAAAGCGTACGACAACTCCATGGGGTCGTATGCGGCGATGGCGTCGAGTTGAAATGTTGCCTGGCGGCCGAAGGTCAGAGTGCCGTAGGCTGCGTTGCTTACGCCGCCATAGGCATTACCGTTAAGTATCTGGCCGCAGCGGCCGCTATCGGCGTTCGAGTTTTGTTGATTGTACGGCAGGCCCGCGTTCTCGACAAAGGACCGGCAACCGTCGGACAGCGTGCCCCTCAGGGGGTCAAATGCCGTATCCAGCCTTCCAATGGCTGTCCAGCCCAAACCGAGCTCTTCCTCGATCTTGAGGCCGATGAAGGACTGTTGCAGGCCGCCATGGGCGATCGTGGAGACGGATTGGCCGGTATAGTTCCGGGTCGTCGTAAAGGGAATGAATTCAAGACCCGAGATCACGCTCCCAAGCGGCCGTCCATTGGTCTGAAAGGCGTAGCCCACATCAATGGCCCCTAAGAGGGTGATGCCGTTCCAGGTCAGTGTATCGGGAAGCACATCCTTCGTTATGCCGGGGATCTCGATGGCGGGAAGATCCGCGGCCTGTGCGGAGGCTGCAAGACCAACGCCTGCAACCGTGCAAGCCAAACTTCTTTTTGCGGCACACACGAGAAACTTGGAATAGCCGATACGTGCGCCGGCTGGCGCGGTTACACCTCGCCCCTTCATGCCTAACCCCTATCCCGTTGAAATAACACATATATACACGCCGCTGTATACGGCGTTATATTACGGAATGTACGGTTTCCGGCACGGTCGTTGTCAATACATTGCGGCGAGATTCGTTCAATTATGCCGACAGGTGTTGCGCCGCGGCAACACTTGGTCTGTGGAAAGCTTGGTCTGTGGAGAGGGAGCGCCGCATGGCTGGCCGGCGGGCGATCGACCTGCCCACGCAGCGAGTGGGGAACGGCGGGGGAAAGGCGAGCCAACGCCCCCGATTATCGCCCCGCTAATCTGCCCTCTTCCCCGCCGCCGGTCATCGCTAAAAATGCCTCCTCCACAGTCGAAACGCCGGCCGCGGCCACGAGCTTCTCCGGCGTGGTGTCGGCGAGCAACTTCCCTTTGTGCATGACGATCACGCGGTCGGCATCAGCTACCTCGTCGCACAAATGCGTTGCCCACAGCACTGCGACAGCGCGCTCGAGGCGCATGGTCAACAGCAATTTCAGGAGATCGGTACGGCTTGCCGGGTCGAGCCCGACGGTCGGCTCGTCCATCAGCAGCACCCTCGGCTGGTGAAGGAGCGCGCGGGCAAGCTCCACCCGTCGGCGATTTCCGCCGCTCAACTGGGAGGTCTTGTCGTGGGCGCGGTCGGCGAGCCCCAGGCGCGAAAGCTCCGCTTCAATGCGCGGCTTGGCGATGCTGCGGGGAATGCCGTGCAGGCCGGCGTGAAACAGAAGGTTGGCGGTCACCGACAATTCGAGGTCGAGCGTCGGCTGCTGGAACACGATGCCGAGCCGTGCGAGCGCCGGCACCGCATCCCGCGTCATATCGTGTCCCATCACCTCGATGCGGCCGGAATCCGGTACGAAAAGCCCGGAGAGAAGCTGGAACAGGGTCGATTTACCGGCGCCGTTGGGGCCCAGCAGGGCGATGAACTCGCCGGGGCGCGCTGCGAAGCTGACGCCGTTCACTGCCCGGATCGGCCCGTAGCTCTTTACGACGTTGTCCAACAGCAGGGCTGGCGCCGCAATTACGCCGGCGGAGCGATCGTCCATCAGCCGGTAACCTCCCATTGCGCGGCGAAATTGCATTGCAGGCGGCGCGCCGCCACGCTACCTGGGACCGCGGGTCTCGACCGCCGTTGAAGCTCCGCCTCATGCGGGCGAGACGCCCGCGGTCCCGGGCAGGATGGGGACGCTTGCCCGGCCGCTTGGATAAGTCGTACGCTGGGACCAATCGTCTTCGCAAGCAAAAGAGGAATCGCCTGTGCCCATCCTACGCCTGCTCTTGGCGCCGTTCTGCATTGTGGTTTTCGCTGCCGCACCGTCCACCGCAGGATGGGCCAAAGACACCGGCCTCGTATTCGTCAGCAACGAAAAGACCAACAACCTCATCGTTATCGATCCCAAGACCTACAAGGTTGTCAAGGATCTCAAGACGTCGCGTCGCCCGCGCGACATGCATTTCAGCGCCGATCACACGAAGCTTTATGTCGCTTGCGGCGATGACGACGTGATCGATATCATCGATGTCGCCAAGCTCGAGGTGGTCGGCAAGCTCTCGACAGGGTCGAGCCCCGAGACCTTCGGCATCGATGAGTCCCGTCGGCGCATTTACGTGTCCAACGAGGAGGGCTCTTCCCTTTCGGTGATCGACATGGACCAGAATATCATTGTCCAGGAGGTGCCAACCGGCGCCGAGCCCGAAGGCGTGTTCGTCAGCGAAGACGGTCATTTCGTCTATGTGACCTCCGAGGTCGGGGATCTCGTCCATCTCATCGATGCCGATGCCGGTAATGTGGTGCAGGATGTGGTCGTTGGCACCAGGCCGCGCCGCTTCGCAGCAACGCCCGATGGCAAGGAGCTGTGGGTGTCGGCCGAGTTGTCCGGCGAGGTTTACATCATCGACCGGGAGAAATTCACCGTCGAAGGCAAGATCGAGTTTCTGCCGCCGGGCATGCGCAAGACCGACGTGACGCCCGTTGATCTGCGCATCACCCGGGACGGGAAGACCGCTTATGTGACGCTTGGCCACGCCGCCCACGTCGCCGTGGTCGACGTGCCGAGCCGCAAAATCCAGGGCTACATCCTGGTGGGCAAGCGATCTTGGGGGCTCGGCATGTCGCGCGACGAAAAGACGCTCTATGTCGCAAACGGCTTCGGCGATGACGTGACCGTGATCGACCTCAAGACTCGCAAGGCTACGGTTTCAATTCCGGTCGGCCGCATTCCATGGGGCGTGGTGATCGATGATTAGATTTTTTGAGCGGGCGATGTGCAGGGCGGGCAAAGCGAAGCGTGCCCACCTTCACCCCCTCCAGGTTGGCGCGGTGCAGGTGGGCACGGCGCTTCGCGCCTTTGCCCACCCTACGCTCCTCGCCTTCCTCATTCTCGTCGCACCTGCCCTCGCGCAGACAGCGCCATCCTCCCCGCCTCCGCCGCGGCAACATATCTCCATCGGCTATGTGGAGATCGAGGGCGATCCGCGTTACGAGCCCGTTCGCGCCTACGAGCGCCTGATCCTGAAAACCCGCGATCATCCTTTCGCGGGCGCGCAGATCGGCATCGACGAGGCCGCCCCGCTGGTGCGAGTCCTTAACGCGGAGTTTGCGCTTGAGCGCATCACCGTAAAGTCGCCAGCCGAAGTCGCGCCGGCGGTCACGCAGGCCCTGGAAACACGCGGCATCCGCTTTTTCCTGATCGATGCGCCGGCGGCGGCGTTCAAGCCGCTCGCCGCCGCCGCAAGAGGGCGCGACGTGCTTCTGTTCAATGTGTCGGCCGAGGATGATGCCCTGCGCCGCGACCTGTGCGCGCGCGAGTTCGTGCACGTCATTCCGAGCCTCGCCATGCGCATGGATGCGCTGATGCAATACCTCGCATCGCGCAAATGGCGCGACATTCTGGTGTTTGAGGGGCCGTTGCCCGCAGATGCCGAGACCGTCAGGGCATTCACCCGCTCAGCGCAGAAATTCGGCGCCAGGATCGTCGCCGACCAGCACTTCAAAGCCGGAACCGACCCGCGCGAGCGCGAGCAGAACAATCCGGCGCTGCTGAGCGCCATTCGCGGCAACTACGACGTGGTCTTCGTCGCCGACGACGCGTTCGATTTCGCCCGCCAGGTGCCCTATCACACCGTGCTGCCGCGGCCCGTGGTGGGAAGCATCGACCTTGAACCGGTGGCGTGGCACTGGACGTGGGAGCACAACGGCGCGCCCCAGGTCAACTCGCGGTTCGGCAAGAAATCGGGCGGCCGCCGCATGGAAAGCGCGGACTGGGCCGCGTGGGTCGCCGTGAAGATGGTCGTGCAGGCGACGTTGCGTACGCGCTCGGCGGATTTCGCGAAGCAGCGCGAATTCATCCTCGGCGATGCGGGCTTCGACGGCGATAAAGGGCTGCCGATTTCCGTGAGGCCGTGGGATCATCAGGTCCGGCAGGCGGTGCTTCTGGCGGCGCCCTATATGGTCGTGGCGAGCGCGCCGCTTGAGGGGTTTCTCCACCGCACCAACGAACTCGACACGCTCGGAGACGATGAACCCGAGACCGCCTGCCACATGAACAGATAAACGCGAGCGGGCAAACGCGAGCGGGGACTTAGCCCATGCAGCTCTCTCATGTCGGCCGCGCCCTCAAGGCGCTCACCATGCGGGAAATCACCAAATTCGTCCAGCAGCGCGGCCGGCTGTTATCCGCCCTGGTGCGTCCGCTGATGTGGCTCGCGGTGTTTGCGGCAGGCTTCTACAACGTGTTCGGCGTCTCGATCATCCCGCCGTACAAGACCTACATCACCTATCAGGTCTACATCGTGCCGGGCCTGCTCGGCATCATCCTGCTGTTCCACGGCATGCAGTCCTCGCTGTCCATGGTCTATGACCGCGAGATGGGCGTGATGCGCCTTCTGCTCACCGCCCCGCTGCCCCGGTGGGTGCTGCTCGTCTGCAAGCTGCTCGCCGGAACCGCGCTGTCGGTTATAACCTGCTATGTATTCCTTGCGATCTGTGCGCTGCGGATTCCCTGGTATGACTTTTCCGAAGCCCAGTTCACGTGGCTGGTTCCGTTCGACATCAATTTCGATGCGTCCGCATGGCTCACCGTGCTGCCCGCAATGATCGTATCCGGGCTGATGCTCGGCGCCTTGTGGCTGTTTCTGTCGGTCCATATCAAGCAGCTTGAGAACTTCGCCGGCGCGATGAATTTCGTCATGTTCCCGATGTTCTTCTTCTCGTCGGCGCTTTATCCGCTGTGGAAGCTGCGCGAGGGCGGATCGGCGGCGCTTTACTATGTGGCGCTGGCGAACCCGTTCACTCACGCCGTCGAACTGATCCGCTTTGCCCTTTATGGCGAGTTCGAGCCGGTTGCGGCCGCAGTCGTCACCGGCTCGACGGCGGTGTTTTTCCTGCTCGCCGTGCTTGGCTACAATCCGCAACGCGGCATGATCCGCCGCGCGCCACAGCCGGCATGAGCGCGAGGCATCCTTCGATTACGTTGACGCCTCGATGTTGTCATCGCCCGGCTTGACCGGGCGATCCAGCAGCCGCCGACCGGGGATACCGGATTGCCCGGTCAAGCGGGGCAAACACCGAGGGCTAACCTTACCGAACAAAACGCCGTGTCCGCGACTAACGGTTTGCTGACGGTGATGCCGGCAGATTCAGCCGACGAAAAAAATGCGCGCCGCCGCCATGATTCCGACACGCAATCGGGAATGAATGCGCCGGCCAATGCGATGAGGCTTGATGGGTGAGGGGGGTGGGCAAAAAGGCCGTCGAGTCAATGGGGGCCTTTGATGTCTGCTCTGGACAGAATTGGAATGGGCGCCGCGGGCCGGGATGCCGCAGACGGCGCTGCGAATACCCCATTCAGATTTCAGCATTGAGAGTGAGTTGCGAAACCTTGAGTGAACGGTGTGGAGGGAGCGAATGCGTATGATAGCGCGGACCGTTGGAGCTGCGGCTGGCGCGGCGTTGATGATGGTGTCGATGGCGGCGGTTGCCCAGCAGTTTCCGGCAGGCAGGCCAGTCGAGATGACAGTGATGTTCGGCGCCGGCAGCGCAGCCGACGTGACTGCTCGTGAACTCGCCAAAGGCATGGAGAAGGCTCTGGGCGTGCCGGTGCCGGTCGTCAATCGGACCGGGGGTGGCGGCGCGATCGGCTACAGCTACGTCCAGCAGCAGAAGCCGGATGGACATTCGATCATCTGGAATTCGAATTCAGTGTCGACGGTTTACCATCTGGGAAACATGTCGTTCGATTACAAAGCCTTCGACGCGGTGGCGCGGGTCAGCGTCGAAACGCCCGTGATCGCCGTGCGCAACGACGCACCGTGGAAGACGCTCAAGGAATTTGTCGACTACGCCAAGGCCAATCCGGGAAAGGTGCGCATCGGAAATTCGGGCACCGGCAGCCACACCCATTTCGTCGCGTCAGCTCTGTTTGCCGACGCGAAAATCACCCACGTGCCGTTCGGCGAAGGGCAGGCCGTCGTCAACCTGCTGGGCAGCCGCATCGAAGGCATTGTCCAGCTGCCGGCGGCCGTAGTGCCGCACGTCAAGAGCGGCGATTTGCGCGTGTTGGCGGTGCTGGGCGAGAAGCGCGATCCGGTCTTCGCCGATGTTCCGACTGCAAAGGAGCTTGGCTTTCCGGTGGCTCTCGACATGTGGCGCGGCATCGCGGCGCCTGCCGGGACCCCAAAGCCGATCATCGCCAAGCTGCAGGACTCCATCAAGGCGTCAGTCGAGACATCGGAGTTCAGCGAGGCCGGGAAATCGATCGGATTTACGCCCGCCTATCTTCCGGCCCAGGATTTTGCAAAGCTGATCGCCAACGACGATGTCAGGCTTGCCCAGTTGATGGATGAACTCGGTCTTAAGAAAAAATAGCGACCCGCTCGGCCGGCCTCTCCGTCCGTTTTTTTCTCCCAGCAAGCCGGGATGGGATAGAGCGCAAGAAGGGGGACCGGCCGCGCTCAGGTAGGCTCGGCCCCAGCGTAAGGAGCAGACCGGAAAATCAGTTAGGTCTGCGGCGTCGTTAAGGGCCGTGCGGCGCCTCGGCAAGCAAGAACGTCCGTCACCGCGGGCTTGACCCGCGGGTCCGCCCCCGGGTCATTGCCGGGTCGAGCCCCGGCAATGACGCCAAAAAAACTTCTGACACGGCAGCATTAGTTCGCTTTCCTAGACTGCCCTCGCGGGCCCGGAAGGGTTGAAGATTTCGGTGCCGCGGATTTCCGCGCTGACTGAGGATTTCCGATGAGCAATGTGGATGATCCGCTGCGCGCGGGCAATGGCGCCGGACAGGCGTTGGTCCGCGCGATCAGCGCCCGCCGCGGCGGGATGTGCATCGCCGCGGCGCTCGGCGTCATCGGCCTCGTCTTTACCTGGCAGGCATCGCTGATCGATTTTGGCGATTTCGCTCTCCCGGGCCCTGGATTCTTTCCGCTGGTCCTGGGCGTACTGGTGCTCGTGCTTGCCATCGTGATCGGCGTTAGAGATTGGTTTCAAGCCGCTTCTGCGGAAACTGTCGAACTCGGACATCGCGACGTACTGATCGTGCTCGCCGCTTTGGCGGCAGTGCCGCCGCTCTTCGAGCCGCTTGGCGCTTATGTGACGCTCGGACTGTTCGGAGCAGCGCAGCTTGTGCTGATCGCGCGATGTTCGCTGGTGATTGCGAGCCTGTCGGCGGCAATCGGAATGGCGGCGTGCTGGTATTTCTTCCAGGTAGCGCTCGGGCTGCAGCTTCCGCTCGGGCCGGTTGAGCAGTTCTTGCAAGCGTTGTTGAACGGGTAGGCGCGATGACCGGCTTCGACCAACTCCTTGGCGGATTTGCAATCGCGCTGTCCTGGAAGGGGCTCTTATACTGCTTCATCGGGTGCCTGTGGGGCACCATCGTCGGCGTGCTGCCGGGCCTTGGCCCGCTCGCCGGAATGACGCTGCTCCTGCCGCTGACTTTTGGCCTCGATCCCGCCATCGGCATCATCATGCTGACCGGCATCTTCTACGGCGCCATGTATGGCGGCTCCACCACTTCGATCCTGGTGCGCATTCCTGGGGAAGCAGCGTCCGTTGTGACCTGCATCGACGGCTACGAGATGGCGCGCAAGGGACGCGCCGGCCCGGCCCTGATGATCGCGGCGGTCGGCAGCTTCGTCGGCGGCACGTTCTCGATCATCGGTCTGATGCTGATCGCGCCGCCGCTCGCGAAGGTCATGATCGCGATCGGCCCCTCGGTCGAGGTCGTGCTCATGCTGCTCGCGCTGAGCGTCATCTCGGTCGTGTCCGCGGGCTCGCGGGTGAAGACGGTGTTGATGGTGGCTCTCGGCCTTCTGCTGGGCTCGATCGGGCTCGACAATCTTACCGGCGTTGCGCGTTTCACCTTCGGATATACCAGCATGGCTGGCGGATTGTCGTTCACCTCGCTCGCCATCGGCCTGTTCGGTATTTCGGAAATACTGATCAATCTCGAAAGGACCGATACCATCAAGGCGATCCGTCCGAAGCTTAAGGACCTCGTGCCGCGCGCAAAAGACGTACGCGACGCAGCGCCCGCGATCGGACGCGCCTCGGTCATCGGCTTCATCTTCGGGATCATCCCGGGCGTCAGCCACGTGGTCTCGACGTTTGTGTCCTATGCGGTTGAGAAGCGGTTTTCGCCCCATCCGGAGGAGTTTGGCCACGGCGCCATCGCGGGCGTCGCCGGGCCGGAGACCGCCAACAACGCGGTCACCGGCACGGCCATGATCCCTCTGCTCGCGCTCGGCATTCCGTCGATCCCGGCGACCGCGATCCTTCTCTCAGCGCTGACCATCCATGGCGTGCAGCCAGGCCCGCTCTTGCTCACCGATCATCCCGAGGTGTTCTGGAGCCTGGTGGCGAGCATGTATATCGGCAACGTGATCCTGCTGATCCTCAATCTGCCTCTGGTCGGAATCTTCGTGAACCTGTTGCGAATTCCTTATGCGTGGCTGGTTCCAATCATCCTCATCGTTTCGATCATAGGCGTCTACAGCGTGAATTTTTCGGTCGCCGACATCTGGATTATGGTGATTTCCGGCGGCGCCGGTTACATTTTGCGCAAATTCGGATACGAGATGGCGCCATTGTTGCTGGCATTCGTGCTCGGCGACCGGCTGGAGGCCAGCTTTCGTCTCGCCCTCACGATGTCGGGCGGCAGCTATGCGACATTCGTGGATCGCGCATCCGTCATCGTGCTGGCCTCCGTGCTCGTCCTTCTGCTTGCCGTCCAGGCGCTGGCCTGGGCATTCGGCTATCGCAAATCCGTGGCTGACGAGGCCGAAGGAGCGTGAGCGCAACCGCCCGTGAGGGCGGCCGGCCACGAAAAGAATCGCGCAACATCTGTTGCGAAAACGCAATTGCACAAGATCTGTTGTTGGCACGTTCCAATTGTGAAGTAACTTGGCCGGTATTTTGACTGGTAACCGAATGTTGATCCCAATTTCATCACACAATTGACGGAGGCGAGGGGTACATCAGAGCGTGCGGGTGCAGGTGGGCGCGTGGCTCGCGCCCGGTCAAAGGGCAAGAGGGGGAACAAAATGCACATCCAAAAAAGAATACGGGTGGCATTATGGGCTGCCAGCACATTCATGCTTGTCGGGTTGGGAGCGGGCGCGCTTGCTCCGACTTTTCCAACCCAGGTTCAGGCCCAAGCCATACCGAAGACGCTTGAGCAGGGCGGGCCGGATGCCGAGCTGCGAGCGCGCAAGAATCAGTGGACGGTCGGAGTAGTAGGTGGCTTGCTATCGGGCAGCTACATGACCTTTGCGGACGAACTCGCGCAGGTCCTCGATGACGGCGATAATCTCCGCATTCTGCCGATCGTGACGCATGGGGCGGCTTCGAACCTCGATGATCTGCTTTATCTGCGCGGCGTCGATGTGGCGATGACCCAGTCGGACGTGTTCGAGTATTTCCGCACGGAGCGCAAGACGGTCAACCTGGAGAGCCGCGTCAATTATATCATCCGTCTGCCGACAGCGGAAATGCACGTCCTGGCCCGCAACGATGTCGCCGGTCTCGCTGACTTAAGGGGCAAGAAGGTCAATTTCGGACCGGAGGGTAGCGCGTCGAGCTTGACCGGCACGATCGTGTTTCAGCGGATGGGCGTAAAGGTCGAGCCGACGAATTACGACAATCCGCTGGCGCTGCAAAAGCTCAAATCCGGAGAAGTCGCGGCGCTTGTTCGCGTGATCAACAAGCCGATCGATTTCTTCGCGAAAATCCCGGCGAATGCCGGACTTCACTTGGTGCCGATCCCTTTCACCAAGAACTTTGAGGATTACTATGCGCTTGGCGAATTTACGCCCCAGGAATACCCCACACTCGTTCCGCCGGGTCAAGTAACGGACACGATCGCTGTGCCGGCCGTGCTTGCAGTATTCAACTGGCCGAAAAATACCGATCGCTACCGCAAGGTGCAGAGATTCGTGGAGGCTTTCTTCACCAAGTTTGAGCAATTCCAGCAGCCGCCACGGCATCCGAAATGGCGCGACGTCAATCTGGCCGCGACCGTGCCAGGCTGGACCCGCTGGCCCCCGGCCGAGGAGATGCTGCAGCGGCTCCGCCAGGCTAATGGCGTCACCGCGCAGCAGGCTCAGGCCGCCGCCGAATTCGCGGCTTTCCTCCAGGAGAAGGGCGTGGGCAATGTGACGCCGTCCCAAGACCAGCGTGAGGCGCTGTTCCGCGAATTCCTGCAGTGGCAACAGCAACGGCCACGGCTCAGCCGCCCGCGATAGGGGAGGCATCCCGCAGGGTGCGCAAAGGCGCGTTGATGGGGGTCCCCCCGCGGGCCCGCGCGGCCGTGGCCCGCCGGGGGCCCGCGGAAGAGTGCCCGCGCCCGTTTTAGCTTGGCTTCGAAGCGTGGGCGCTCTCCGGCGGGCTCAGAGGCGCGACAGAAAAAAGAGAGTTAAGCAGGCCCCAATCCGACCCGAGATGCCTCGGACGAGAACAGTATCACATCACTTTGCGTGGCTGCGGCTGTGAAAGCTCGTTCGGCGCGCCTCAGGATCAATCCACGCATTGACCTCGGCTCCTGGGACCGCGATTCCTGTCCGCTCGAACTCCTCCAATCGGCGGATATCTTCGTCCGCATTCGGCCCGCCCATCTCAATTATCGAGTCGAGCAGTTCCACGGCATCTGCCCCCACAGCAGAGGCATCCTGACTTTCCTCGCTGCCAGAGTCTCGATTCGAGCGTCTGTCTCCGGATCAAGGTCTAGAATAGATCGCACAGTGCTCATAGAACCGCCCCTCAATTATCCAAGAAGCTCCGCAGCTTCCTCGACCGCGACGGGTGCTTCAGCTTGCGCAGCGCCTTGGCCTCGATCTGGCGGATGCGCTCGCGCGTCACCGAGAACTGCTGGCCGACCTCCTCCAGCGTGTGGTCGGTGTTCATGCCGAT
>JAJPKK010000200.1 GCA_021323775.1 Hyphomicrobiales bacterium | reverse complement strand
GGTCGAGTGGAATCGCTTGTAGGGTGGCAAAGGCGCAACCGAATCGGCTGTTGCCGATTTCGGCAACTATTGACTACCGAAGTCGGGCAAGCCCGACTTCGGTGCGTATATGATGGTCGGGTCGTTAGATGATGCGTGCATCCGCGTCTGCAAGCACCTGCGTGCACTTGCGCTCGGTATGAGAATGTAACCTGGTTAATGTTGCACCGCGGAGCGTTGCCTCAGAATGATTTCGTTTTTGACCTCTTTGAAGCCGTTTCACGGAACTGTAGCGGTGCAACAGCGAAACGCGCTGCGAAGTTGGCGCGCGGTTCTCCCCGAAAGCGAAATCATCGTGTTCGGCGGAGTTGAGGGAGCTGCGGACCTGCTCGCAGAGGTCAACGCGACCTATCGGCCGGACATCGCCTGCAACGAGTTTGGCACCCCTTTGATCAGCGCCATGTTCGCCGAGGCCCAGCGAATCGGCCGCCATTCGGTCCTTTGCTATATCAATGGCGACATCATCCTGCTATCCGATTTCGCTGCAGCCGTTGCGCGCCTTGCCGGATGGCGCACATTCGCAGCAGTGGGCCAACGCTGGGACCTCGATTGGGCGGAGCCGATTGATTTCGCGCGCGCGGGCTGGGAAGAGATGTTGCGCGGGCTCGTCAGAGCGCAAGGCCAGCATCACGATCCGGTGGCGATGGATTTCTTCGCGTTTCGGCGCGGGGCCGTCGGGCCGCTTCCGGCATTCGCGATCGGGCGGCCGGCTTGGGACAACTACCTTATCAAACATCTGCTGAGCCGGCGCGTCCCGATAGTCGATTTGTCGCCCGCGACCGTACCGATTCACCAGAATCACGATTACGCACATGTGCCTTGCAGGACTGGAGAACTCTGGGAGGGCCCGGAAGCCGAGCGCAACCGCCACCTGGCTGCTGGCGACTTCAAGGGGTTTAACCCCGGTTATTATTCAATCAGAAACGCACAATGGGTGATGCACAGCCGGCGCATCGTTCCGGCACTGACCCTGCGGCGGGCCGCCTGGAGATTCGCCACGATAATTCCGGATCGCACGCGGCAATTGGTTCGTGCTTTTCCGTCTGCGCTAAAGACGCTGGCTTATCGAGCGGCAGGGCGACCGCGCAAGCTCAGGACCCCTCTTTAGAAGACAAGCCCCCCTTTGGAGACGAGGCTTTGATGCAAGTCTCGATACGAGAAAATGATCGGACCGATCTGTCTCTGGAGGCACGGCGCGAGAAGCGCGGGCGTTGCGCGCTTGCGCCCGCCCCTGTTCCCAGCTCCCTCGCGGTACACTTGTCTGCGCCAGCGCGGCGCCATCATTTGATGGCGGCTCTCGCTCCGCATGCGCCCGTGGGCCGGCTGAGCCTCGGCGATGATAAACTGTGCGGCAGATGGCAAACACATGCTTTCCTTCATCCGCAGCGCTATGACGGCCTTCCGGCTTCGATTTTGAACCGGCCGACGGCGGTTTAATGAGGTCCGCAAAGGTGGTCAAGATTTTAGTCGTTCACAATAACGAGCGCGACAGACTGGCGTATTTGACGCCTCGACTCCGTCATTTGATCGAAGGCTTGAAAGCAGCGGGCACAGGCGCTTCGCTTCAGCTCGTCGGCCCAGACGTTGATCTGATCGCTGAAAATCGCTTCGATGATGATTTTCCGAATCGACTTCGGCGAGCGATCGAAGCGAGTTCGATGTTTTATTCCGCTGCGGTTGATAATCCAAGACTTACTTGGCGGCACAAACGCCTCCTGCAATACGCCAGACATTTCGCGGTCCATTTGATGAGATACAGGCGATCAATCAGAATTGAGCAAGAGGTTCTCTACGCACATGCGTTCTGCTGGCGCGAGAGCGTCCGCGCCGGCGAGCAGGCGATTGTGCTCGAAAGCGACGCGATCGTGCATGAGCATACCCTTGCAGGACTCCTGGCTATTCTGAAGTATTTGCAATCATCATGCGCATCGACGGCGAGACACTATGTGGATTTGGCAGGCGGGTGCGATCGCGACCGGACGCTCAGTAGCTGGTGTTTTAAGAACGAATATGGATGCAAAGACATTGAAATGTCTGTGGATGGGAGAAAACTGATCTTGCATAAACTTCCGCGTCTGACGCCGAATACCGTCGGCGGTTATCTGATCAGCCCCGCTCTTGCGGCTGATTTGCTGACATTCGTGCAAGACACGCGGCCAATGCTGCCGCCGGACTGGGCGCTCAATAGCTTTGCCGCCCGCGGGCGGGATGCGGATGTGTTATGCATTCACACGAGCCCGACCTTGTTTAGCCAGGGATCGTCCGTCGGCGCTTATCGATCGACCATAGGCAGGGCGCGATGGGAACGTGAAATTCAGGCATAAGGTCTTGTCAAGTTTCGAAGAGAGCCTCGTCCTTCAGGATGAGGTCCGAGGGGGAATCCGACCGTTCGATATGATTGGTTCAACCTAAATCCGTGAGTTGGCGTCGCTGATTTTCGCGATGTCCTTGGCCCACAAGCAAGAAAGAGAACGCTTGGAGGCACCAAATTGTAACTGCTCCGCAGCTGACTGATTTTCAAAGGGTCGTCGATTTATCAGCGCTTTCTGCGGGGGTGAATGCTTTCCAACTCACGGATTTAGGTTCAATGGAATCGATACACCACAGCGGTTGCCGGTCGACTAGAATTACTTGCGGCATGGCAAAGGCGCCCGTTCGACAAGCTCAGGAGCGCCGCGCCCCCCGGCGCTCGGCCTTTCGAGGGCGGGTGGGCGGGCTTTGCTCCGAGCTTGTCGAAGAGCGCCCACCTTACGCCGTTTCCATATGACCGGAATCCGCTGTCGAGCTGATAACTGACAAAGCAGTCACCCATTACTCACGACGCGGTAGAGACGATCATGATGGGACAGGACCGCGATCAGCTCGTATTTTTCCCCGAGCGCTGCTTCAATTGAAGCTGGATCGTTCGCCTCCACCAATATATAACGTGGCGCGACCGCGTCGAAATCAATGCCTCTCAGCACCTCGGCTTCATATCCTTCGACGTCGAGCGATAACAGATCGACGTGCGATATGGCATGCTCCTGCATGACCTCTTGCAGCGTCCGGGCAGGCACCGAGACGGTGTACGTCTTCTCTCCCGGCCGCAGGAACCGGAGCCCGCTCTGCACGTGCGCCTGGTCGGCCTCTGCGGATCCCCTGGCGCCATTTACAACAGACATGAGATTGCAATACTGCATGTCCACGGTGCGCTTGCCATAGTCCGCAGCGACCAATGCACACTGCTCAATTTTCGCCTTCGGCCTGTTAACGCGACATCTCGCGGCGAGAGACGGTATAGGCTCGATGAGGAGGCCGCGCCAACCCAGGTAATGCTCAAAAAATGCTGTGTTGCTCTGGTATAGTCCGTCGTTCGCGCCGGCCTCGATGAAATAGCCATTCCGGAAATTCAAATATGAGGCGAGTTTAATGTCGAGATCGTTTAATGCATATGAGGGTCGGATACCGAAAGGCGCAATTATAGAGCGAATGCCGGTATTGTCGCGAAAGGCGCGCGCCAGAGATCGCAGGAAGGCCAACGGCTGCTTCATGTGTTGTTTCCTTGACACATGTGTCAGGAGAACCAGCGCTTCGCGGACAGGCGGCGCTATTCGTCTGAGACACTTGGTCCAACGCTTGGCTCGTCCGGAATCTGACGCAGCCCCTTGCCTTGAACGAGGCGAGGGCGTAAGAGCCCAAGGCGCAACCGAGACGCATAATCCAGGCGCGAACGGGGGCAAGCGCTGAAGGGTCGACGGTTTGGCTTCACCAATCGTAAGACGTTTCTCAAATCGTTGACTACATTCATCTTTCCCCTCCCGCGACGCCGTTCGCATAAAGCTGCCGCTTTCCGTAAAGCGCTCCCGTGACGCGCGAGGCAAGTAGCGGCGAGACGTCCACATATCCCAGGCGGTACGGATTCGACAAATGATCCAGTCTCCGGTCGTTTTTCTCATTTTCAACCGGCCTGAGCAGACGGCTCGGATCTTCGCAGCCATCCGCGCCGCGCGCCCGGCGCGCCTGCTCGTGGTGGCCGACGGTCCCCGCCTGGGGCGAGCAGGCGAGGAGGAGTTGTGCGGGAAAACGCGCAGCGTCATCGACGACGTCGATTGGCCGTGCCATGTGCTGCGGAATTTTTCCGACGTCAACATGGGTTGTGGCCGCCGCGTTTCTAGCGGACTGGACTGGGCGTTCGCACACGTAGAAGAGGCGATTATCCTTGAGGATGATTGCTTGCCCGATCCGAGCTTCTTTCCCTATTGCGTCGAACTGCTCGAGCGGTATCGCGCCGACGAGCGGATTATGATGATCTCGGGCGATAATTTCCAAAATGGGGCAAGCCGCACGCCGAACAGCTACTATTTCTCGCAGCTGGTCCATTGCTGGGGCTGGGCCACTTGGCGTCGCGCCTGGCGGCATTACGATTTTACCATGAGCGACTGGCGTCAACGGCGGCGCACGCAATGGATCAATGCGGTTACGAAAAACCCAGTGATGGGACTTCGCTGGCGCGACTGTTTCGACGCAGTGATGGCTGGCAAGATCGACACCTGGGATTACCAATGGGTGTATTGCATTATGGCGCGGAACGGCCTCTCGATCGTGCCCGATGTTAACCTCGTCACCAATATCGGGTTTGGTGCGGGGGCGACACACACATTGACTGTCGATCAGCGTTATATTGTGCCAAGCCGCGCTATCGGATTTCCGCTTCGTCATCCGGTGACGGTCGAGCCGTGCTGCGAGGCCGATGAGTTCGAGGAGGCGTACCTGTACCGGCTTTCCCGGTTCGCTCTGCTCGACAGAATGTATCTGAAACTTGGCGCCGTGATCGCGCCGGCGCGACCGTTTCTTGAGCGCACGCGTCTGTGGGGGTATTTGCGTGGCCTCGCGATGAGGTTGCGGGCCTGACTTAACCCGGCGGCTTTCTTCAATGTCTCCGATGCAATGCCGCGACGATCGAACGGATGCGGTGCGGGAGCTGCGCATTGCGGTCGACGGGATTTTTTTTCAGTACGCGTCATCCGGCATTGCCCGCGTTTGGACGGCATTGTTCGAGGAATGGGCTAAATCCGGTTTCATCCGGCACATCGTTTTCCTCGACCGCGGCGGCGGCGCGCCGCGAATGCAAGGTCTTCATTGCAAAAAAATTGCTCCGCACGACTACGCGCGGACGGGCGCCGACAGTCTTGCGCTCGAACAGATCTGCCGTGAACTCGAAGCCGATTTATTTGTCTCGACCTACTACACGACGCCCACTGCCACGCCGTCGTTTTTTTTCGGCTACGACATGATTCCCGAAATGATCGGGGCCGACCTCTCGCAGGAAAGCTGGCGGGAGAAACGCCGCGCGATCCTGCATGCCTCCGCGCGGCTGATGATTTCCCAGAACTCCGCCCGCGATCTCGAACGCATCTACGGCCTGCCGGAAGGCAGCACGTACGTCGCGCATTGTGGCGTCTGGAAGAGCTTCTATCCGCCTTCCCCGAATGAGATCACGTCGTTTCGAAGCAAGCATCGCCTGTCCGGGCAACCTTATGTTCTGATGGTCGGCGACCGCGTGGGGGTCGACGGCTACAAAAACGGCAAACTGGCATTCGATGCGATGAGTCGGCTGCCCGACCCGTCGCGGTTTACGCTCGTCTGCGTCGGCGGCAGCGCGGTTGTCGAGACGGGGCTCGCGGCCCTGGCGCCGAAAACGCGCATAATCCGGCTGAAGCTCGACGATGAGGAATTGCGCGCCGCCTACGGCGGGGCGCATGCGTTCCTCTATCCATCGCGCTACGAAGGCTTCGGCATGCCGGTGCTCGAGGCAATGGCATGCGGAGCGCCGGTGGTGACATGCCGAAACTCCTCAATCGCGGAAATTGCCGGCGACGCAGCATTGTTCGTGGGCGAGGACGATCCCGCCGGCATGGCTGAGGCCATCGAGCGCCTGTGCCAGCCCAGCGTGCGCGAAGCCTTCATTGCCCGTGGCGCCGTGCAAGCCCCTAAATTCAGCTTCGCGGACATGGCATGTCAGGTCGCGGATGCGCTGATCAGCACTCATCGCCGCATATCAAGCGGCGAACTCGCGCGGCCCAACGGCGTTTGGCAGGATCTGCGGGAAACGCTGCAGACGATGCAAAGCCCCAAAGGTGTCGGGTTACTGTTGCGTCAGGAAGCGCGCAGACAGGCCGTCAGCATGCTTCGCAAGTTCGGAGGCGATCCGTCGCGGAGCTGGCTGTGGGCGATGGCGCGTGAGCTTCACCGCGATCCCGGGCGATGGATGACAATTGCGGGCGCGTTCCTGCGCAATGGACTCGGACGCCGGCGGCAGGCGGCCCGGCAAGAGGGGAGGCGACGACCGCCTTGACTTTCTGAAAATCTAGGCGAGTCTGCGCGCGACCCTGGGGAAGCGGATGATACAGCTCTTTACATCCATTCGGCCGCCAGCGGATGCTGAAGCCGTTACCTACCTGCGGGATTGCCTGAACTCATGGCGCGTCGCCGGATTCGAAGCCGTAGCAGTCAATGGGCCAGCAGAGGCCGAAACGCTGAGAACGCTCGACCTGCCGATCGAACTCAGTGTCATGGCTTCCGACGGGAAACCGCGAATCGGCGCGTTCTTCTCGGCGATCCGCGAGCGCGCCTGCCGGTTCGCCGGCATCATCAACAGCGATTGCCGGATCGTCGGCTATCCGGGGCTCGCCGCGAACCTGCAGAGACAGCTGGAAGGCCGCGCGCTGCTTGCGTGGCGGCTTGATGTTTCCGACCTCAAACCTGCCGCCGTGCGGCATGGTTTCGATGCCTATTTTTTCGATAGCGCAACTATGCCCGCACACGATGCAGGCTTTTCCATCGGCGACTCGTGGTGGGACTACTGGTTTCCACTGGCCTGCGAAGCTTGCGGCGCGCGCATCGAGACGCTGGCGCTGCCGTTACTGACCCACAAGGTCCATCCGTTGCACTGGAAAGCGCGGAAATGGGACGACGGCGCCCAGCGCTTTTGGACGGCGCTGAAAAGCTGGCGCCCGGCCGTCCCCGCCAAGAATTCGCTGTTCGCGGAAATTCCGGATACCTGGTGGAAAAGAGAGCAGTTAACTGCCTACCAGGTCGGTGTCCTGAGCCTGACCGTGCCGCTGTGGTTTCACCGAGAGAGACCGCAGACGATTGCGGTCATGCCCTCGAACATGGCCGAGGTGGAAGCGATCCTTCATCTTGGCGGCCGGGCGCTGCTTGAGTCCTCGGAGCTTACGATCGTAAAAAACATCTTCCAGCGTGCGATCAGGCCTCTGCGGATGGCGGAAGCCACGTTTCGCAGAGCACGCCAGGCCGTATTTGCTCCACTGGCGAGCTTTAGGGCATTTCCCGATTAGGCCGGCCCCGCTTTGCCATCCGAGGGCTAGCAATGCAGCCGCGGCCATCACCTCTTTCCAAGGGGAACAGGTGACGGCCGGACGTGGCCGATCTCCCCGCGCGCTAACCGGGAGTTAACCGTAACGTACTGAATCAAAACGTGTTCGAATTTGTCCTTGCGCCCAGTCGCAAGCGGGCCAAAGCCGTGCTAGGTGGTCGCCTGGGGCGCGCCGAATCTTGAGCTTTTCGGATTCGGCTTTCCAAGGATTAAGCTTTCCGGGGACGCTCTTACCCTGGGGATGCTCCTGGGCTGGGGTGGAATGATGCTGCAAGCCGCGAAAATCAACGCCTCCCGCGTCATGCGGGTGGGCGTCGTGGGCGTCGGAGTGATGGGCGCAAACCATGCGCGCGTCTTGTCGGAGTTCCCCGGCGTCGAGCTTGCGGGGGTTGCTGATTCGGACCGCAAGCGGGCGCATTTCGTTGGCGGCACCCTCGGGTGCCCGGCGCTGGCTTCGGTCGACGAGCTGCTCGATTGTGGGGTCGATGCGGTCACGATTGCAGCGCCGACACATCTTCACCGCGATATTGCGCTCGCCTGTATTGCACGCGGCGTGCATGTTCTGGTGGAGAAGCCCATCGCCTCGACGGTCTCCGAAGGCGAGGAGATCATCAAAGCGGCGCGCCGCGCCGGCCGCACTCTGATGGTCGGCCATGTGGAACGCTTCAACCCCGCCGTGCAGGCCATTGCGGAGGCTATCCGCAGCGAGGATATCCTCTCGATCGCCATTACCCGCGTCGGCCCCTTCCCGCCCCGCATGTCGAATGTCGGCGTGGTGATTGATCTCGCCGTCCACGATATTGATCTGATCTGCTGGTTCACGCGCTCAAAGATCGTCGAAGTGCAGCCACAGCTCTCCAACGCCATGGCCGAGCGCGAGGACATCGCGCTCCTGCAGTTCCGCACCGCGTCGGGCGTCCTTGCCCACATCAATACCAATTGGCTTACGCCCTTCAAGGCGCGCACCGTTCATGTCGCCACCAAGGGGAAATACGTGATCGGCGATCTGCTCACGCGCCAGGTCACCGAGTGCTACGGATTCCAGTCTGATGGCAGCTATTCGATGCGGCATCTCTCCGTCGGGCATGCCGAGCCGCTGCGCGCTGAACTTGCGGCCTTCGTCAAAGCCATTCGCGAAGGCACGCCGCCGCCGGTGACCGGCGAGGATGGCGTGGCGAGCCTCGCCGTCGCGATCCAGTGCCTCAATGGCCGCGCGGACGCTGCAGTCGCGCCGAAATCGGCGCCCTACATCAAGGCCATTCCAGGCCAGCGGCGAGCCCGCGCCGCGTTCGCTGAGTGATGAAGTGGAGCGGACTCCCCGTCATCATGGTAAACCACCCTTGCATTCGTCCTGGCCGGGCTTGTCCCGGCCGCCGCGATTGTTCCTGCTCAGTGCCTTAGAAATTCGGCGTCGCCGGGACAAGCCCGGCGGCGACGGCTAATATGTGACGCACACCGATCGGAATCCGTTTTCGTCATGAACCAGCACGCCCGGCTCGACGCCGTCCCGATTCCGTTCATCGACGTCGCAGCCCAGCGCCAACGGCTTGGAGGCCGCATCGACGCAGCGGTCGCGCGCGTGCTCGAACACTGCCAGTTCATTCTCGGTCCCGAGGTGCGAGAACTTGAAGGGGCGCTGGCGGGGTTTTGCGGCGCTCGCCATGCGGTGACCTGTGCGAGCGGCACCGATGCCCTGCTGATGGTCCTGATGGCCAAGGGTATAGGCCCCGGCGATGCCGTGATCTGCCCGAGCTTCACGTTCTGTGCGACTGCCGAGGTCGTGGCGCGCGTCGGCGCCACGCCGGTTTTTGCAGACATCGACGCCGCGACCTTCAACATCGCGGCCAACAGCGCTGCGCGCGCGATTGCGGCGGCGCGCCAGGCCGGCCTCAATCCGCGCATGATCGTTGCGGTCGACCTGTTCGGACTGCCGGCCGACTTTGCCGCCATCAATGCGCTCGCCGCCGCCGAGAAGCTGTTCGTGCTCGACGACGCCGCTCAGGCATTCGGCGGCATGGTCGGCAATCGCCGACTGGGCACGCTCGCGGATGCTACAGCCACCAGCTTCTTCCCCGCCAAACCGCTCGGCTGCTATGGCGACGGCGGCGCGGTGTTTACCGACGACGACGACATGCGCGATCTCCTCCTGAGCCTGCGCAGCCACGGGGAGGGTGCCGACCGCTACGACAACGTGCGGATCGGCCTCACAGCGCGCCTCGACACCATCCAGGCAGCGGTGCTGATCGAGAAGCTCAAGGTCTTTCCCGAGGAGATCGCCGAACGCGATCGGATCGCGCGACGCTATTCGCAGCAGCTATCCGATGTGGTGAAAGTCCCGACCGTGCCGAACGGCATGACGTCGGTGTGGGCGCAATACACGATCCGCGTCAAGCCCGGCCGCCGCGCAGCCTTCGCGGCGGCCCTCAAGGCGCAAGGGATTCCGACCGCGATCTATTATCCGAAGCCGCTGCATCGTCAGGAGGCATACCGCTATTTTCCCGCCGACCCCGCGGGCTTGCCGGTCTGCGACCTCGTTGCCGAGGAGGTTATCAGCCTGCCGATGCATGCCTATCTTGACGACGTCACGCAGGACCGCATTATCGCCGCTGTCCGGCGGGCGGTCGGCGGGTAGGGGGCGTTTCGATCTCCTCGCAGGATGGGTCGAACGCAGCAAAGCCGCCAGTTAGCGCGCAGGGTGGCGCTCTTCGACAGGCTCAGAGCGAAGTCCACTGCAACCATGCAACGCTCCGTGAGCGTGCGGGTTAATTCGGTGGTAGACACGCTTCGCTTTTTCCAACCCTGCGGTTAACTACAAGACTCGCATGCTCAAACGCATCATGACTGTCGGCGGCCTGACGCTCGTTTCGCGCGTCACCGGATTCCTGCGCGACATCATGCTGGCGGCGATCCTTGGCGCCGGTCCGGCGGCGGACGCATTCTTCATCGCCTTGCGCTTGCCCAATCATTTTCGCGCCATTTTCGCCGAGGGCGCGTTCAATGCGGCCTTCGTTCCGGCCTATGCGCGCATTCGCGGCGAGCGTGGCGGCGCTCCCGCGGGGCTCTTTGCCGACCGCGTTTTCACCATGCTGTTCGCCGCAGAGGGGCTGCTGCTCGCTGTCGCGCTCCTGTTCACCCCGGAGGTGATTTCGCTGCTCGCTCCTGGGTTCAGCGCGGACCCCGAGCGCTTCGCCCTCGCGGTCGAACTCACCCGCATCACGTTTCCGTATTTGCTGCTGGTCACGCTGGTGACGCTTTACGGCGGCATTCTCAACGCGCTGCAGCGGTTCGCCTCGCCGGCGGCGGCGCCCATTCTTCTCAATCTGTCCATGATGGCGACGCTGGCGCTCGCCGCGTTTTTTCCCACCGCCGGCCATGCGGCGGCCTGGGGCGTTTTCATCGCCGGCTGTCTTGAGGCCGCGATGGTGGCGGCGGATCTTCATCGTGACGAAGGATTGCCGAGATTTCGCAGCTTGCGTCTTGACGACGACGTCCGGCGGTTTTTCAGGGCGCTCGGGCCCGCGGTGCTGGGTTCGGCCGGGACTCAGATCGCGCTATTCGCCGACACCATCATCGCGAGCTTCCTGGCTGCCGGTGCGGTGTCGGCGCTCTATTACGCCGACCGGATCAACCAGTTGCCCATCGGGGTGATCGGCATCGCGGTCGGCACGGTCCTGCTGCCCGAAATGGCGCGCCGAATTGCGGTGGGCGACGAACGGGGCGCGAGCCGTGCACAGGATCGCGCCATCGAGCTTGCGCTCATGTTGTCGATTCCCTGCGTCGCCGCGTTCTCCATCGTGCCCGATCTCATCATGCTGGCGCTGTTCTCCCGCGGCGCATTCACGGCGGCCGATGCGGCGGCTGCGGGCGCAACGCTCGCCGCCTATGCGATCGGACTGT
>JAJPKK010000214.1 GCA_021323775.1 Hyphomicrobiales bacterium | reverse complement strand
CCGCGTCAATCTTCCGTCTCTTCTTCGTCATCTCCCGCTCCGTCTGTGACAACGGAACGGCTCCAAATCCAATTAGTCAACCGGTCCCAAATCCGGGGGCCACTTCACAAGGACGTGGACCACGATCCTCTTGCCAACGATCCATCAACTCCACGATGGCGCAATGCGGCTCAATGGGCTCGCAATAGCATGGTGCAGGAAGGACTGCTTCGTGCAGACGCCCCGCGCGGAGTTTGGCAAATCAGCGACCTGGGTCGATCCCAACTCCAGCAGTCGGGTTAGTGAGCTGCAATCACGCCCGCTTGCGTTCCTGCGCGTCCTCAGGCTTCACGAAAAATTCGGAAAGCTGCGCGACTGCATCTCCATCCGACCGCGCCTGCGCCACATCGGCGATGTCCTGGTAAAGCCGCGCGATGTCCGCGAACATATCGCCGCCCGGCGTGCCGTCCTGCAAAAAATGGCCGATCTCCTCCATTTCGGCGACCCACCGATAGGCTTTCGGATACATGCGCGGCACCTGCCGGGTGAGCCAGGCGAGAAGGTGTGGCTGGCTCGCTGTGAGCTCCTTATGCAGCGCTGCCGCCAGACCTGCGCGCGTCGCGCCGAGAACCATCGCGACGGCAATCGCCGTGAAGCCCTTGGTGATTCCGCCGTACGACATCTTGAGCGCCGACGCGGCGCCGATCGGGCCGTC
Organism: Hyphomicrobiales bacterium; assembly: GCA_021323775.1. Classification (GTDB taxonomy): domain Bacteria; phylum Pseudomonadota; class Alphaproteobacteria; order Rhizobiales; family Xanthobacteraceae; genus JAJPKK01. The sequence continues at coordinate 5,898 of JAJPKK010000214.1, read as the reverse complement.
GAGCGCCGGGAACGCCACGCCGAACTCGCTCAAACGCGCGACCTCATGGGCGGCTGGGCCGGACACGTAAATGCGCGTGCCGGTCCCGTTCGGCGGCGGCGGCGGACCGATGATGCCGCCGTCGACGTACTGGCAGCCGGTCGATTCCAGCACTTTCCCGATCGCAATCGCGGTCTCGGGCGACACGGCGTTGCAGTCGACATAGATCGGCTTCTTGCGCGCCCGCGTCAGCGCCGGCTTGAGCCGCTCTGCCAGCGCAATCGCCTCGCCGGGCGGGCAGATCGACAGGAAGAAATCCGCGCCTTCCACCAGCGCGTCATCGTCGGCGACCGGCGTCATATGGGCGCGCTGCGCCCGTGCGGCGCTGGCGGCCGAGCGGCCGGCAAGCGAAGTCGTGACCTTCACGCCGTGTTCGGAGAGCCGCGCCGCCACCGCCGATCCCATTTCGCCGGGCGCAACAATCGCAACTGCATAGGCCATGTCTTACGTCCCCGATGAGTGTCGCTTGCCGATGAATCGCCGAGACATTGGCGGAAGCCACCCGATGAGTCCAGCCACAAGCCTCGATCGGTAGGGTGGGCAAAGGCGCATGGTGCAGAGCAGGATTGCCAGGGCACGGATCTCGTGCGCCTTTGCCCACGCTGTCCGACCTCGCCGGGTGGCCGCGTCGGCAAAGTCGCGCGAGGCCCGCGCGCCATGTTATCAGCCGCAGCCGGCGACTTTGCCCACCCTACGCGGAGTCAATATACGTCAGTCTGATACCGCCCGCGCTTCTTGAGATCGGCCAGGTAGGCGATCGCCTGGTCGGAGGTTCGCTTGCCGTGCTCGGCAATGATGTCGACGAGCGCGCGCTCCACATCCTGACCCATGCGCACGGCGCCGCAGATGTAGAAGTGCGCACCCTCTGACAGCCAGGCCCAGATGTCGGCCCCGACTTGCCGCATGCGGTCCTGCACATAGAACTTATCCTTGTCGTCGCGCGACCAGGCGAGCGAGAGGCGCGTGAGAACGCCGGCCGCTTTCATGCCGGCGAGTTCATCCTCATAGAAGAAATCATAGTCATGGCGCTGGTGGCCGAAGAACAGCCAGTTGCGGCCGGGCGCCTTGGCGGCCATGCGCTCGTGCAGGAAGGCGCGGAACGGGGCGATGCCGGTGCCGGGACCGACCATGATGATCGGCACGGCGGGGTTGGCCGGGAGGCCGAAATTATGCGCCTTCTGGATATAGACCTTGACCTTGTCGCCCGGCACAACGCGCTCGGCCAGGAAGGTGGAGGCGACGCCGAGACGCTGACGCCTGGCGATCTTGTAGCGCACGGCGTCGACGGTCAGCGAGATGCGGTTCGGATCAACCTTGGGAGAAGAAGAAATCGAATAAAGCCGCGGCTGCAAGGGATCGAGCGCCTCGATGAAGGCTTCCGGGTCGGGCCGCACGCCTGCGAACTTCTCAATTGCGGCAAGAACGTCGAGGGTCCTGGCGTCGCCGTCCGGGTCCTCGCCGGCGCTGAGCGCCTTGGCCTTCTGGCGGCGTTCCCCGCCGGTAACATAGGAATACAATTGGAACAGCATATCGGGCGCCGGGCTGAGCGAGACGCCGTCTATGAGCACTTCGCGCAACGTGCGTCCGCCAATCGGAAAATCCGGCGGCGCATCGAGCGCCTTGATGATGGCGTCGACGAGCCTCGGATCGTTCGCCGGCATGATGCCGAAGCTGTCTCCGACCGTGTAATCGAGGCCCGATCCTGTCAGGTCGAATTCGACGTGCCAGGTTTCCTTCTCCGAGCCTTTGCGGTTCAAAAGCGTGCGCGACACAACAGTCGCCGTCACGGGATTATCGCGCGAGCGGCCGGCAGCGGCTCCCTCCCTGCCCTCCCCCGCAAGGGCGGGAGGGGAAGCAGCAGGCGAGATCGCGGCGGCTGCGGGCGCACCGGCGCCGGCGTCCTCCAGCAGCTTCTTGAGCATGCGGGAGGTGTCTTTGCCGCCCGGGACGCAGAGATTGAGCCGCGATTCCATTTTGTCGAAGATCTGGCCCGAGTATTCCGCGCAGCTCGACCCGCACTGGCCGCAGTCCTGCTGCGCCATGGCGGCCATCAGCCGCATTCGCAGCGAGCGTCCTTCCGCGAGCTTCATGCGCTCGGCGAGCGGGATGGCCGGATCGTGCCAGGTGACCGGCCCTTCCTCGGCGGCGCTGGCCGACTCCGGCACAAGCCCCGGCACCAGGGCCGCGGCTTCCGCCGGCGACAGCGGCGTTACGGCCCGGTCGATCCCGAGCAGGCCCGCGAACAAGCCGCTCAGCCACGTGCGCTGCTCCGGGGTAAACGGCGCATTCTCAGGCAGAATTTGCAGGATGTGAGGATCGGCGCTCACGCGGCAGTCTCGCGGTCACACATGGCTTTGAGGGTCGCGTCGTCATAGCGCGCCGCGAAGTCCAGAAAGCTCTCCCGCGGCGATGTGCGGTTGGCGACGTAAGCCTTGAGGATCCGTTCGATCGTCCTCGGGGCGTCGATTGCCTTAACGTCGCGATAAAGCTCGCGGCCGAGCGCGGCGTGCTGTCCAAAGCCGCCGCCGACCAGGATGTGGTAGCCTTCAATCTGGTCGCCGTCCTCGGATTCCTGCACCTTGCAGGCGAGGAGACCGATTTCGCTGATGAAATGCTGGGCGCAGGAGTGATGACACCCGGTGAGATGGATGTTCACCGGCGTGTCGATCGCCACCCGCGTCTCGCACCAGGCGGCGATCTCGTCGGCATGGCGCTTGGTGTCGGACGCCGCAAACTTGCATCCCGTGTTGCCGGTGCAGGCGACAAGGCCGGCGCGCAACGCATTCGCCCGCGTGCTGAGGCCCAGCGCTTCGATGGCCGCACAAGCGGCCGCGGCTTCTCCGTCCGGCACGCCGGAGATCAGAAAATTCTGCCATACCGTGAGGCGGATATCGCCGTCGCCATACCGCCGCGCGACCGCCGCGATACCGCGCATCTGGGCGACGGTCATGCGGCCGACTGGCAGCGCCACGCCGATCCAGTTGAGGCCTGCCTGCTTTTGAGCATGCACCCCGATATGGGCATGGCGGTCTATCGCCGGCCGCGGCATCAACGCCTCGATCGGCACGCGCACGAGCCTGCGGCCGAGCTTCTCCTCCATGGCGGTGACGAATTTGTCGATGCCCCAGGCGTCGAGCACATATTTGAGCCGGGCTTTGGCCCGGTTGGTGCGATCGCCATGGTCGATGAACACCCGCACCACCGCATCCGCGACCTGCGTGGCCTCCGACGGCTTCACGATCACGCCGGTCGGGCGGGCGAAATCCTTATGACCGGTGATGCCGCCCAGGCCCAGGCGAAACCAGACGCCGGGTTCGACCCCGAACCCGTCCTTCACCGCGGCGGCCGTAAAGCCGATGTCGTTGGTGTCTTCCAGCACCGGAATGATGCCGCCACCATCGAAGCCCACGTTGAACTTGCGCGGGATGCCATAGAGGGTGCGATCGTTGAGAATGTGGAAATGCCATTCGCGGGCGTAAGGCCGGGTATCGAGAAGCTCCTGCGGATCAATCCCGGCAGTGGGCGTGCCGGTCACGTTGCGGATGTTGTCGGCGCCCGAACCGCGGGAGCACAAGCCGATATCCTGGATGTGCTCGACCAGCGCAACGGCGTTTTTCGGCTCGACTTCGCGAATTTGCAGGTTGGCCCGCGTCGTTACATGGGCGTATCCGCCGCCATATCGTTCAGCCGCGTCGGCCACGCCTTCGAACTGCGCCGCCTTGAGGATCCCGTTGGGGATGCGCAGCCGGCACATGTAGGTGTTCTGGGCCGGAGCACAGTAGAACAGGCCGAAGAACCGCCAACGAAAATTGTCGTCCGGCTTGGGCGGCGCATTGGCGGCGGCCTGGGCCTTGAGCTTTTCGTAGCCGTCGAAGGGGTGCAGCTCACGCTTGAATTTCTCCTGGTCGGAGAGCTTGCCGCCCGCTTTCGTCACCCGGTCCTGGGCCCGCCAATGCGGCGCGTCGGGACCGGCCGGCTCAGGCGCCGTAGCGCCAGCGGCGGGGCCGGCGCCGTTGCGGCCTGCGAGGCTTCCAGCCGTCCTTGCGATCTGCAGGCCGGCCACGAAGCCTTCGAGATAGCGCTTCTGTTCAGGCTCGAAATCACCACTCATTGCCTGCTCTCGTTCGCCGCTCATTCAGCCGGTACGGTTGCAGGCAGGGGGGTATGTTCTGTCGTCGCCGCCATTGCGGGCTTGTAAGTCCAGTACAGCGTAAAGCCCGTGAAGCAGAAGCCGCCAACCAGATTGCCGAGCGTCACCGGGATCTGATTCCACAGCCACCAGTCCGCGACCGTGACCTTGGCGCCGAGCATTATCCCGGTCGGGATGATGAACATGTTGACGACCGAGTGTTCGAAGCCCTGGGCGAAGAAGATGAACACCGGCATCCAGGCCGTCGCGATCTTGCCGATGGTCGAAGTCGTGCTCATCGCCAGCACGACAGCAAGGCAGACCATCCAGTTGCACAGGATGCCCTTGACGAAAGCAGTGACGAGGCCGGCAAAGCCAAAAGCCGCATAGCCGGTCGTCTTCGCCTCGGCGGCGGCGATGATGCGCGCCGCAACGCCTGCCGGCTCGATGTGTCCCATATCGGTAAGAGCAATGGCGATCAGCACCCCATAGGCCACGCTGCCGATGAGGTTGCCGAGAAACACCCATCCCCAGTTGGCGACGACAGCGCCGCCGCTCGCCTCGCCTCTCAGAAAGGGCAGCGGCACCAAGGCGAAGCTGCCGGTCACAAGCTCGAGGCCCAGCAGCACGATGATGATGAGGCCGACCGGAAAGATGATCGCTCCAACCAGCGGCTGGCCGGTGGTGAACGCTCCATTGAATGCGAGACTTGTGGCTACGCCCAGAATGGCGCCCGACAAAATCCCGCGGATCAACAGGTCGCGGGTCGAGAGAGCAAGTTTCCTGCCGCCCGTTTCCGCCATCAATTTCGCCACATCGGCGGGCTTAACATAGTCCATCCCTTGTCCTCGCATTCGCAATCGGTTGGAGCCGCGCCAGGGCTGGATGAAGGCCGGGCGCGCGACACAACAATGCAGCCTGTTGCGACGCGGTAACGCCGCAGCATGCCGGTCCTGCTGCCCCGAAACTCCGAGCAAGGGTCATGCCAGGGTTGGCGGCGAATAAATTGAAGATCTTTCAATAGCTTGGAAGATTGCACTGGTCTGCGCTGCGAATTAGGTCAGATATTGCGCCCTTCTTTTATACGGGGTGCCTACCATTTATGCAGCGCAGCAATCCGAGCAGAAGCACGATCGTGCAGGGGCTTGAATGTTGTCCGATCTAAGCTATAAGTTGTAGCCCCTAAAGAGGGCAATCATGAAGCCATCTGATGAATTTTCGAGCCATCATTGCGAAGGCCGCAAGCGCCTGGCGATGATTTGGATTGCCGTGAGCGTTGGCTATGTCCTGCTCGGCAGATGCCTACGATTGGCCGTTGCCCGGATTTCTCGACTATCTCGCTGCTCACGGAGCTGGGCCGCGTTTGCTCTTTGTACTGGTGACCGTGGCGCCGAGCATTGCCCTCCTGCTCGCATCAGAACGGCTCGCGCCGGACTTGGCGTCCGATTATGACCTGCGGCGCTTCTTAATAAGATCACGCCGCTGCATTCAGAAAGAGATCGCGGCGCGCCGTTCGTCCGCATCGGCCGACTGAATGGCGGCGCGGAGTGGTTAGTCATTTTCGAGCGCTGCCTTTTGCCGCTTGGCCTTGGCGACACCTGAGGCCGCAGGCCTGGGGTGCGCCGGCAGCAATTCTCATTTTGACCTTTCCGCGTGTCGGGCCGGGTTGGCGAGGCGATTTTGGTGCGGCAAGTTGACTCGGGGGACGGTTAGCGGGTTGCGTTGGAGAT
>JAJPKK010000174.1 GCA_021323775.1 Hyphomicrobiales bacterium | reverse complement strand
TTGCTCCGCATCGATAAGCCTTTGCAGAACCTTCTTGTAACGAACCGGCCCTGCGTCGATCGCCAGGATGATCGGGTCCAGCGCCGTCTCCGCAGCATCGATGATCTCCTGCTGCGCCTCGATGACGGGCGCATCCTGCTCCTCGAAGGCGAACCGGCGGGTCGTCGATATCTTCTCTTGTATCTGCGCGTTCAAAGCGTCATCCGCTGTCAAGACATTGAACCGCACAGCCGTGAAGAAATAATGCGTCGTCCGGTCGGTTTCCGGCGTGAGCATATGGATCGCGTGATAGCCGGTGCCGCTCTCGGGTGTCGCGTTGGGCAGGCAAATGCCGGTGACCAGGCGCAAATTGCTCGGCGGCATCCAGCGCATGCGGGTGAACTTGTCGACGCGGCCCGGGTTTGAGGGCATCAGAATGGCGAAAAGCCCCGGCGCAGCGGCGTCATGGGCGTGACGGCTGACGATCACGTCGTCGCCATCCTGTTCCACAGCGATCTCGGATTCAACCGTGTCCTGATTGCCGAGTATGCCTTCATGGAGGTAAGACGTGTGGCTCAGATCAAGCAGATTGTCGATGATCAACTCGTAATTTGCGCGGATGGTGATTCTGTCTCGTTTCGTAGAATGCATCTGCGGGACGTTGTCGAGCACGCTGAAGTCCGGCACTTTCGCAGCGTCTGCCGGACGTTCTCCCATCCAGATCCAGATTGCTTTGTGCCTCTCGATGACCGGGTAGCTGCGCACGCAGGCGCGCGACGGGATGTGCTTGTTCCCATGTGGGTTGTGCACGCAGGCGCCCGACGCATCGAATTCCAGGCCGTGATACGGGCACTGCACGCGATCGCCGCGCATGACCTTCCCTATGTGCAACGGCGCGAACCGGTGCGGGCAGCGATCCTGGAGCGCGGCGACCTTTCCGTTCGATTGTCGATAAAGAACGATGGGTTGCTTCAGAATGGTGCGACCAAGCAACTGGCCTTCTGCCAGATCGTCCGACCACGCCGCCACATACCACGCATTGCGCAGGTAGGTCCCGCTGATGATTCTCCTTTTGCTCTCTAAAAGGTTGGCATCGAGACCCGTCATTGGCGCTCTCCATCCTCGGCCACCCCGATTATCTATCGAGGGCCCTGATCGGTCAAAGCGGCGCGTCCCCATTCTGCATATTGAAGAAGACCGTCGTCCGGCCGGCGTCGCGGGGCGCCGGGGCGGCATCGAATCGGACTCGTAATGTCCGATTGCAGATCGTGCAAGCGGCCTGCAAGTCATTCCAGTTTATCGAAACCTGCTCTAAGCTACGGCATCGACGATGCAGCATGAATCCAGCGAGGTAACCAAGATGGCGAGTCTCATTCATACATTCGCGCGCGCTGCGGCCGGGGCTGCGATTGCAACTCTGCTATCTGTCGCGGCGCATGCGGACGAGCGTTTCTCGGAGCTTCGGCTCGATCAACTGACGCCGGAGCAGCAGCAGATGGCGCTGCACCTCAAGACGCCGCCGCGCAACAGCGAACTCAATGGCGGACCGTTCAACGCCTATGCGCGCAGCCCCGGGCTTGGCCTGCTTCTCCTGCAGGTGAGCGATTACGTGCGCTACCACAGCTCGCTCCCGCCCCGACTGAGCGAGTTCGCCATCATGATCGCGGCCCGCCAATGGTCGCAGCCTTATGAGTGGCGTGCGCACTATCCTTTGGCCATCAAGGGCGGCCTCGACCGTCAGATCCTCGTCGACCTCGGCGCCGGAAGAAGGCCGCAAAGCATGAAGGAGGATGAAGCCGCCCTCTATGATTTCTGCACCGAGATGTATCGTGACAAGAATGTCAGCGACGCGGCATTCAAAGCGGCGCTGGCGAAATTCGGCGAGCGCGGCATCATGGATCTGGTCGGGATCATCGGCTACTATGACATTGCCTCGATGGCCCTGATCGTGCAGAAGACGACCGCTAAGCCCGTCGAGGAAGCGCCGCTGCTGTCGCTGACGAGATGATGGGCAGGGCTCGTTTTCGGTCGGCTGGCGGGCCGCTGCGTGTTGGGAGAGCCGGTCCTGCACGCAGCGGCCCTGAGAACTCCATAGCCCGGATGGAGGACCGCCACTTAGCGGTCCCGTAATCCGGGCTCAGCGTTTCGGCTGAGCGTGAGGTCTTTCCCTGATTGCGCTGAGTTTATCATCGAGCCGGCCGAAGGCCGGACCCGGTGGCGCCATCCGGGCTACGGGCAGTCGGCTTCATGGAGTTAATCAGCGAGGCAACGGGATATTCAAATGGCGCGCATCCGTTTCGAATTCGACACCTTCACGTTGGAGGCAGAACTTCTTGATACGCCGACCGCGAAGGCGATTGTTGCGGCGTTGCCGATCATATCCTCCGCGCTGACCTGGGGCGAGGAAGTCTATTTCGATATTCCGGTTGAGGTCGCGCGCGAGAAAACGGCTCGCGCCATCGTGACGCCGGGCGAGATCGCCTATTGGCCCGACGGCCCCGCCATCGCGATCGGCTTCGGCCGCACCCCGATCAGCCAGCGCGACGAAACGCGGCTCGCGAGCCCTTGCAACGTGTTCGCCCGTGCGCTCGGCGACGTGAAGACGCTCGCTGCCGTGAAGGCGGGGACGAAGGTGAGGGTGAGCGTGGGGTGAAGGCCGGATGATGTGGCCACGGCGGACTATCACCGATAGTCCTCGCCCTCGATGACGGCGAGAACCTCTGCCACGTTGTCGACGTTGGCAATCAATGGCGTGCCGCAATCCACTGACATCGTTCGAAACGGCCCGCGCAACCTGGGTTGCGCTTCCATTTCGCGCAAGCCGCGCCGCAGCGCCTGATAGAGCACTTCTTCCAGCGCCGCGTTTCGATCGCGCTGAAATTGCTCAAGAGCAGCAAGAACGTCATCGTCGATGGTCAAGGTCGTCTTCATCGGTAAAAATCATGATTTATAAACTCCGACGAAGCGCCAGGGGGCCTCGGCGGCGCCCCTCACCCCCGTCCCACAAACGGCATCTGGTTCGCCATCACGGTCATGAATAACACGTTCGTCGACAGCGGCAGGTTCGCCATGTAGACGATGGCGTCGCCGACATGCTCGGCATCCATGCGGGCCTCCTGCATCATGCGGCCGTCGGGCTGCATCACGCCGGCCCCTTGCACCATGCGCTCGGTCAGCGGCGTAGCGGCATTGCCGATGTCGATCTGGCCGCAGCAGATGTCGAACGGGCGGCCGTCGAGCGCGGTCTGTTTGGTGAGCCCCGTGATGGCATGCTTGGTCGAGGTGTAGGCCGCCGCCATCGGCCGCGGCGTGTGGGCCGAGATCGAGCCGTTATTGATGATGCGCCCGCCCCGCGGGGTCTGCGCCTTCATGATGCGGAATGCCTCCTGGGTACAGAGGAACGGCCCGGTGAGGTTGGTGTCCACCACTGCGCGCCATTTATCGAGAGGCAAATCTTCAAGGGGCACTGCCGGCGCCCCGATGCCGGCATTGTTGAAGAGCAGATCGAGCCGGCCGTAGGCGCTTCTCACCGCGGCAAACAGCGCCTTCACAGAGGCCGGGTCGGCCACGTCGGCCGGCACCACCATGCTGCGGCCCTGCGTGGCCGCACCTTCCGCCGCCACCTCTTCGAGCTTGTCTTTGCGGCGGCCGGCGAGCGTCACGACATAGCCCGCCTTCATGAGCGCGAGCGCGGCAGCGCGGCCGACGCCGGTGCCGGCGCCCGTGACGATTGCGATCCTTGGAGTGGTCATGCGGTCTTTGCCCCTTCGCCTTGGGCTGCTCTCGTGAGGCAGCGGCGGAACATTGGGATACGATGCCGGCATCGGCGCCGCAAGACGTGGAGACGCCGTCAGCGTGTGCAGCCGCCAGGCAGCCTCTGATATGAGGCAGCACATGGCGTGATGCGATGCCCGTCGCGAGTGCCCGGCTCGAACTCAGCCTCACGAGCAAGACGATGAATCCGAGGTTACAGCCCGCGTGAAAAAACAAAGGTTCTATAAAGAACATTCTTCCTGCTTCGACGTTGACCATCGACTCAACACTAGGCGGAAGGATTTCCGCAGGAGATGAGATCATGTGGAACAGTAAACAGTATGCGGCGATGGCGATTCTCGGAGCGGGCCTGGCGTTTGCGGCGGCTACTCCCGCTTCGGCTTGGGGGTCCGGTGCTTACGGTTACGGCGGCTGCGGCGCTTACGGTTACGCGCCCGTCTACGGTTACGCCAGCGGTTGCGGCTACGGTGCTTACGGCTACGCACCGGCTTACGCCGGGGTGTATAGTTACGGCTGGCCCTACGGCGCCGTCGGCTTAGGTTACGGCGGCTGCGGCGCTTACGGTTACGCGCCGGCTTACGGTTACGCCGGCGGTTGCGGATATGGCGCTTATGGTTACGCGCCCACTTACGGGTATGCCAGCGGCTGCGGATACGGCGCATACGGCTACGCGCCCTCCTACGGTTATGCCGCTTCCTATGGGTATGGCTGCCGCGCGCGCCACCTGCACGGCCACGGCGGTTATGCCTTGGCGTACGCTCCGCGGTCCTCCGCCCACCGGCAGTATTACGCCTCCGCGTCCAGCCCGCGGTACAGCTCGAATGCGTCGATGAGGGCTCGCCTTGCCTCTGTGAAGTAGATCGCGCCTGGGGGCAAAGCGAGCGAAAGGCAAAACCAGCGAAAGCAACGAGCGCAAAGAAGCACTTGACTCACAACGCAACGTGACGAGCGCTGTGCATGAACGGCGCTCGTCTCAAGTTGCCAATTCGAGCACCTGTGGCGCCGGCACTGCGGCGTAGAGCAGGGCGATTTCGCGTTGCCGGGAGGCAATCGCGGCGCGCTGGTTGACGTAGCCTTTGTCGGTGATCTCATTGGCGTCGATCGACGGCAGATCGGGCAGCAGCAACGCTCGTGCGATGCGCTCGGAAGAGCCCGGATGCGTCTCGTTCCATTGCGCCAAAGCGCGGCGGACGTGATCCCGGACAACCGGGTGCCGTGCAAGCTCGGCAAGACTTGAGTCATTGCGCCCGACCAGATGCTGAGATCCGACCTGGTTCAGCCAGGCGAGCACGCCGATGAACGGCCGGTTTTCGCCGGCGACGATGATATCCTGCAGGACGGGCGACGCAGCGGCAAGCAGGCCGACCCGCAATGCGCCGACATGGACCCAGGTACCGGTTGCGAGCTTGAAGTCTTCCGCCAGCCGACCATCAAACATCAGGCCCTTTGTGACGTCGCCTGCATCAGCGAAGCGCACGGCATCGCCGGGACAATAAAAGCCCTCCTCGTCGAACGCCGCGGCGCTCAGGTCCTCCCGCTTCCAGTAGCCGGGCGTTACATTGGGACCGCGCACCCGCACTTCGAGCTTGCCGCCGCGCGGCACAAGCTTAACCTCGACACCAGGGGCCGGAACGCCGATCATGCCGGAGCGGTCGGTGAGGAAATGGGATGCGGTCGCAAGCGGCGCCGTCTCGGTGGCGCCCCAGGAGGAGGTCATCGGAATGCGCATGCCCGTCAACCGGATCGCCGCCGCCTCGAGACGCGTCCACAGATCCTGCTGGAGCGCCGCGCCTGCATAGAAGATGAATCGCAGCTTGGCGAAGAAGCTCTTCGCCAGGGCGCCGTCGCGTTCGAGATGGGGCAGCAGAGCCGCATATCCGGCAGGCACGTTGAAATAAACGGTCGGGGAAATCTCTGAGAGATTGCGCACCGTCTCCCGGACCAGCGCCGGAACCGGCTTGCCGGCATCGATATAGAACGTGCCCGCATGGCGCAGCACGAGGTTGAAATTGTGGTTGCCGCCAAAGGTGTGGTTCCACGGCAGCCAATCGACGAGGACAGGCGGCTCTTCGGCGAGAAACGGCCAGATCTGGGCGATCTGCTGCTGATTGGCGGTGAGCATGCCGTGCGTGTTGATGACCGCCTTGGGCAGTCCGGTCGACCCCGAGGTGAACAGGAATTTTGCGACGGTCTCGGATCCGGTTGATGCCGCCGCGCGTTCGACGCTGGCGCCCGGCTTCGCAGCGATGAGCGAGGAAAGCGGGGTCGCGCCCTCAAGCTGCGCGCCGTTCTTGCGCGCTACGATCTCGACACCGGCGCAATCGAGAGCGCCGAGCGCTTGAGCGAACGGCGCCGTATCGTCCACATAGATCAGGCCCGGCTGAAGCAGCCCCGCGATGTGCCGAAGCTTGGCGTGGTCTCGGCTCTGCAGCGAATACGCGACCGAGATGGGCGCAATCGGAATGCCCGCCGTATAGGCAGCGAGCATCAGGAGCGCATGGTCGATGCTGTTGCCGGATAGCACCATCACGGGCCGCTCGGCCGACAAGCCGCGCTCGAGAAATGCGGCTGCGATCGCATCGACGATCGGACGAGACGCCGCATAGGTGAGCGCGCGCCAGCCGTCTTCCGAACGCTCGGCGAGAAACACCCGGTCCGGCTGCGCCTCCACGGCGGCGCGGAACATGCGGCCGAGGCTCGGGTCATGCGGCGCCAGCGGCGTGCGCGAGCGTAGCCGAAAGCCGCCGCCATGAACCGGATCGCAGGTCACATCGACCGGCGCGAAAGCGATCGGCCGGTATGGGGGTGGCTCGGGCACTCGGGCGATTGACTCCATGCCCGATTTGTAGGCTGCCGCATTGGCGCCTGGCAATGCTTGCGTTGTGGCCCGGATAAAGGCCCGCTTTGCGGCCCTCCATCCGGGGCCTGACTGCTGCGCGCGCCAATCGGTCCGGGGATTGCGCCGCTGCACGCAAGTCCACGCGCGGCGGCTCCGTCCGGGCTACGGATACAATGTGTTGTAGAGAGGACAAAGATCGGTCTATGAAGGCCACCGCGCGGCTCTTCGCGCGGCCTCAGAGCCGGTTGCCGACGGCATCGGCAATGAAGCGGATCATGAGATGACGCACGATACGACGCCGGAGATCGTCACCGCCGGCCTGCTGGTGATCGGCGACGAGATCCTGTCGGGACGGACGAAGGACAAGAATATCGGCTACATCGCCGAGTTCCTGACGAAGATCGGCATCGATCTCCGGGAAGTTCGGATCGTCGCCGACGATGAGAATGCGATTGTCGAAGCGCTCAATGCGATGCGCGCGCGTTATACCTACGTGTTCACGACCGGCGGGATCGGGCCGACCCATGACGACATTACGGCTGACAGCGTCGCCAGGGCGTTCGGGGTGGCGATCGACTCCGATCCCCGGGTTGTTGCCTTGCTGAAGGAGCGCTACGCAGCTATGGGGACCGAGTTGAATGAGGCGCGCATGCGCATGACTCGCATGCCGAAAGGCGCCAAACTTGTACCCAACAAGGTCTCGGCGGCGCCCGGATTCTGGATCGGCAATGTGATCGTGATGGCTGGCGTGCCTTCCATCATGCAGGCCATGCTTGACGAGGTGGCGCCGCAGCTTAAGACCGGCATCAAGATGATGTCCGAGACAGTGCGGGCGGATTGTCGCGAGGGCGACGTCGGAACCGAGCTTGGAGAGATCGCCAAGGCCTATCCGGAGGTGATGATCGGCAGCTATCCGTTCATGGACGACGTGCGCGGCCCGAACACCAATATCGTGGTGCGCAGCCGCGACCCGGCGCGGCTTGCCGCCGCCAAGACAGCGATCGAAAGCATGCTTGAGCAGGTGCGCGCCCGCATCGCGGCGCAGGGATAGGGCGAGATGCCGGATGGGCTTACGGCTGTTCGCGGTGTGGCCGCCCTCTTGTTTGTGCGAGCGCTCTCCCTGTTGTGGCTGATCGCCACACCCGTTCATGCCGCGGGACTGCAGGGAACCGGCGTCGTGTTTCTGCACGGCAAAGGCGTGTGGGCCGGCGCCTTCGACGGCGGCATTCCGGCAGCGCTGGAGGCCGAAGGCGCAGTCGCGACGTCTCCGAACATGCCGTGGTCGCTCTGGCGCATTTACGGGGCCACCTACGAGGAGGCGATGCAGGAAATCGATGGAGCCGTCGCCGGCCTTAAGGCCAAGGGCGCGACCCGCATCATCATCATCGGGCACAGCCTCGGCGCCAACGCGGCGATCGGCTATGCGGCGCGCCGCCACGAAGTCGCGGCGGTGGTGGCCCTTTCGCCCGGACATTTGCCGGAGACTGCGGAGATGCGCGCCCGGACCGGGGAGGCGATTACCCGGGCACGGGCGTTGGTCGCTGTCGGGGACAAATCGCGACACGCCTGGCCCGACCGAATCCAAGGCATCCCGACGTTTGCGACGGCGTCCCCGGCCGTTTATCTCAGCATGTTCGACCCGGATGGTCCGGCGGTGATTCCGAAGAACGCGGCGGCACTGCACGGCGTGCCGCTCCTCTGGGTCGTGGGCGACTCCGACCCGATCTTTGCGCGCGGCCGCGACTATGCCTTTTCCCGTGCGCCCAGGAATCCTAAAAGCCGGTACATCGAGGTCTCTGCCGGGCATCTCACCGCACCGCGGGTGGCGCGAATGCAGGTCGTCGAGTGGGTGAAATCACTCTGGTAATTCGCGGTGTGCTAGGAGTGGCGCTGAGGTTAGCGGAGTCGGTGTCGAGCGCCACGCAAAATAGCAGCCTGCCGCCGGCACACCCCCGCCGATTCGAGAAAGCGCAATCGCACCATACATGTGCTCGTAAGATCAAACGCAGATGCCGACGGAGCAGGTGATGAGCTTACAGAATGACGATTTCGACGAGGAGACCGAGGCCGCGATCGACGAATTGGAAAGGCACGGCATGACCCTCCACCAGCTCATCCAGGACTACGTCGATAAGCACGATCTTTCAGACGAGATGACGTCGCTGATGCTGCTCGACATATCGATCAGGATGCGCATGGTCGGGTATGCCCTCGAAGCCGAAAAGCCGTCAGCTTCCGGTTTGAAACTGGATCTCGACCGCTTCCGGGGGGATATCGACGACTACATACGCGCCGCCAAGAAGAACGCCGATCAATTTGTCGCTGAAGCCAAGACGCTGCGGGCCGAGGCCGAGAGGGAGATCAAGGACGAGCTCGACGACGAGAGAGGCGCGCCGTCATGACGCCGATGCAAATGCCGGAAAAGGCGTTTCCGGTCTCATGGGACCAGTTCCATCGCGACGCCCGGGCGCTCGCCTGGCGGCTGAACGGCGCCGGGCCGTTTGACGCGATTGTCACGGTGACGCGCGGCGGCCTCGTGCCGGCTGCGATCGTGGCTCGCGAGCTCAACCTTCGCCTCATCGAGACGATCTGTGTTTCAAGCTATGAGCACGTCCGCCAGGGTGAACTGAAAGTGCTCAAGGGCGTCGCGTCCGAGCTCGTGCAGCGGAGCGGCGGCGGCGGCAAGGGCGTGCTCATCGTCGACGACCTTGTCGACACCGGGAAAACGGCGCGGGTGGTGCGTGACCTGTTGCCGAAGGCGCATTTTGCCACCGTCTATGCCAAACCGATGGGACGGCCGCTGGTCGACACTTTCATCACCGAAGTGTCACAGGATACCTGGATCGTGTTCCCATGGGACAGTGGCCTTGCGTTTCAGCCGCCGATACGCGCCGAGGGGCGGTAACAGCGCATTTGCAATGTGCGCCCGCGCGGACGGGCAAGGCGCGTCTTCGGCGTCGTGCTCGCCTCGACCTGGGCCACGGTGCGCCCGCGTCGCTTTGCGCGCCTGCCGCTTCCAGGGCTGCCGAGGCAGCCCTTGTTCCATTAAGCCGGAACCCGCCCTAAGCTGCCGGCACAACGTTGCCGCTCAGGAGGATGCGATGGATGCCGTGACCCCGAAGGCCGTCAACCCAACGGATCTCAGATCCCACCACATTCGCGTGGGCGAAATGGAGTGGCAGAAGACGCGGTTTTCCGGCTGCGAAGTGAAGACGCTGCTGTTCGATCGCGACAGTGGCCTCGTGACGGCCCTGATGCGCTTTGCGCCTGGCGCGGTGCTGCCCGACCACGAACACGTCAAGATCGAGCAAACCTATGTGCTTGAAGGCAAGCTGGTGGACCGGGAGGGTCCAGATGCGGGCCTCACGGTGCCGCAGGGGGATTTCGTCTGGCGGCCTGCCGGCAGCCGCCACTCGGCCTGGTGCCCAGAGGGCGGCCTGATGCTCGCAATCTTCCAGGTTCCCAACAAGTTCTTCGAGCGCGACGGCCGCGTCACCGACATCACGGGCCGCGACTGGGCGGAGATTTGGGGCGCGGTCGACCGGGGCGGATAGCAGGGCGGTGGAGCCGGCGGGCGTCGACTGGCCGCGCTCTTCCCCTCCCGCACTGTGGTGGAGAGGGCCCGGAAATCTGCTCGCGCCCTTTCGCACCTGCGGTGAGCGGTGCTAAAACGCCGCCGACCGCGGACGTGGCGGAACAGGTAGACGCAACGGACTTAAAATCCGTTGGGGGTAACCCCGTGCGGGTTCGAGTCCCGCCGTCCGCACCAAGAGCGGGCTCACGCCTCTGCCGTGGGCGTCAAAGGCATTTCCACGAAGCGTATCCGTAGGTAGACTTCGACCTGTCTGTGAAGGCGTACGGGCGCTGATGGGGAAGCCAATGCGATTACTGAGCGAATGGCGGATCGCTATTGTGGTTGGGATCGTCTGCCTTGGCGTCGGTGTCTTTCTTGGCCGCTTAACTGTGTCAGGTCCCGAGCCGGGCTACGAGTCCAAGCACGAATTCGAAATATATATCACCTGCATGAACCTATATCGTGATGTGGCTGGCTGCGCCGACGTGATGAAGAAGCTCGCGAGCGAACGGGTTGAAGAGAATTGATCCGCGGGACGCTCTAATGCGCCGCTCGTTCCCGGTCCACGCAATTCTCGGTCACACTGGTTCCAATACCCGATAGAAGCTCGCCCGGTTAATGCCGAGCGCGTTCGTAATCTCCGGCCCAGGTCGTGCTGCCCGGAAGTTGCCTGGGTGGCCGCCTCAAGGCATTTCCCGAATTAGGCTAGTTTCTGTCGCGAAAGGCAAAATAG
>JAJPKK010000086.1 GCA_021323775.1 Hyphomicrobiales bacterium | reverse complement strand
GTCTACACCAACATGTGGGGCCAGTTGCAAACCAACAGATCGGTTGGCGGACTGTTTCCCAATGATGGCGACGGCAATGCCTGGGGCGACAAGCAGGTCGGCTTTCCCCCGGTCCTTGAGAAGCTGGGCTATCGGCTCACCGACCCAGGACGCTATCAGAATCTCATCGACAGCTTTTCGGCTCAGATCGGCGCATTCAAGGCGGCCAATTGCGAGATCATCGCCGGCGTGGTGCTGCCGCCGGACTTCACCACGTTCTGGAAGCAGGCCTTGCAGCAGGGCTTCAAGCCGAAGATCGCCTCCATCGGCAAGGCGATACTGTTTCCCGTCGCCGTAGAGGCGCTGGGCCGCGACGGCAACAATTTCTCATCGGAAGTGT
The DNA here is from genome assembly GCA_021323775.1 of Hyphomicrobiales bacterium. Lineage (GTDB taxonomy): Bacteria > Pseudomonadota > Alphaproteobacteria > Rhizobiales > Xanthobacteraceae > JAJPKK01. The sequence continues at coordinate 8,586 of JAJPKK010000086.1, read as the reverse complement.
GGTGGTCGCCGAGCCATCCGTTCAAATCATCGCTCACCGGCCTGACGGCGCAGGCGCTTGCCAGCGCCTATGAGGGCGCGACGCGCAAGCAATGGACGCAGCCGATCGGTTTTATTCACGCGCTGTTCGAGGTCGCGACCGATGTGCTCAAGCGCACCGCGCAGCCTGGCGACGGAAAGGCGACGCTGGCAGCGATTGCGGCGACCAACCTCGATACCGTGGTCGGCAAGGTGGCGTGGAATGGCGCCAATCTGCCGCCCTTCGCGGCAAAGAACGTCGCCAAGACGCCCCTTGTCGGCGGTCAGTGGCGCATCAAGGACGGCAACAAGTACGAGATCGTCATCACCGATAACAAGACCGCGCCTGTCATTCCGGTTGGCGGCAAGATGGAGGCGATCGGGTAGGCGCCAATGACGGATAACCGGCCCATTTGCTTTCCCCTCTCCCGCAAGCGGGGGCCAATCATCGGCGTCATCGTCTTTTATCTGTTGCAGACCTATCTCGCGGGCTTCGGGAGCTGGTACCTGATTCTGCTTGGAGGGCTTGCGATCGCGACCATGCTGTTTGCGCCAAAAGGAATCTGGGGGCACGTTTCGCAGCGCTTCGGCATCGTGTGTTCCCGGTGCAGCGGCGCATCGCGTCGCCTGCCAACCTCGGCCGCGAGCGGGGGAGCGGCCGCCCTTGACACCAAGCTGTGCTCTCCACTCTAAAACGAGGCTTTGAGGCTGCCGTAATCGCGCCAGCTTGGTGCTTCTGAGCGCTCCTTCGCGCCGCCACTGCGGATCGACATGCAACGCCGCGCCGGCTTTCAACAGCGGTTTGCGGATGTGGTAATTTCCTTCCCGCCAATCGAGGGAGAATGCACATGATCTTCAGCGAGCTCATCAAACGGCTGACTGCAGTGCTCCTTGCGCTGATGGCGTTCTCTGCCCCGGCGGCGCTGCCGGCGGAGGCCAACCCGAATGTCGCCGTCCTCGCCTTCGGATTGTTCGGGGCCCAAAGCGTATTTAAGAGCGAAGCGACGGGCGCCGCCAGCATCATCGCCCAACGATTGGGAGCCAACCCTGTCATCGTACGCGCCAATACAAAAATTCGCGACGACGTGACCGTTGCATCGATCGGCGATGCATTGGCAGCCGCAGGCCAAAGCATGGACCGGGAGAACGACGTCATGGTCGTGATCTTGACGTCGCATGGTTCGCAGGCCGGAGTTGCGGTGCAGGCCGGCCGGCGGTTGGAGATCCTCTCGCCCGCCGATCTCGCAGGAATGTTGAACCGTTCGGGCGTGCGGCACCGTGTGGTGATTATTTCGGCATGCTATTCAGGGGTTTTCCTCAGGCCCCTTGCCGATGACGACACCCTGGTGATCACCGCGGCCGACGCCGATCATTCATCATTCGGTTGCCGGGACAAGGTCAAGTGGACCTATTTCGGCGACGCTTTCTTCAACAAGGCGCTGCGCCATGCGGCCGATCTGAGAAGCGCGTTTGCGGAGGCGCGCACGTTGGTGAGCCAGCGCGAAATGCGCGATGGCTTTCCTTCTTCGAACCCGCAGATCGCCGGAGGCAAGAATATCGAACTTGTGCTTGGGGGAGACGTTCGGCAGGGCCGCAACGGATCATCGCCTTGATGTTTTGGTCAATCGCATCCGTCCACCTGGGGATCGCGGGCGTCTCGCCCCGCCCCCAACCCTCCCCTCGCCGCTTGCCGGGAGGGCAGGGCGGGGGAAGAACAAGCGGTGAAAGAGGCGGGCGGGACGCCCGCGATACCACGCGGCTGGCGCGCGTGCGCTGCCTCATTCCAGCTTGATGCCGGATTCCCGGATGATCGGCCACCACTTCTCGGCGTCGGCCTTTACCAGCGCGCCGAGCGCCTCGGGCGTCTGTCGCTCGCGGGGAAAAATCTCCAATCCCAGAGCGCTGAAGCGAGATCGTACGGCAGGATCGGCCAGCGCTTCTACGGCGGCTGCGTTGAGCTTATCCACAATGTCTCTTGGGGTGCCCTTGGGCGCAAAAAACCCGAACCATGTGGAGGAGTAGAGCGCCGGCAATCCCATCTCGCCTACGGTCGGCATATCGGGCGCCGCCATGAGGCGCGTTTCGCTTGTCACCGCATAAGCTTTGATGCTGCCGGCGCGCATCAGCGGCAACTGCACCGGCAGGTCGAACGACAGGTCGATCTGGCCGGCGACCAAATCCTGCATGGCGGGGGCAGTGCCGCGATAGGGCACCAGGGTAAAATGGGTCCCGGTCTCTTTCTGAAAGAGCGCCGTTACCAGATGGACGCCAACCGTAACGATGGCCGCCGACGCCTTGTCGGAATTCGCCTTCAGCCAGGCGATCAATTCCTTAAGATCGTTCGCCGGCATGGTTTTCCTTGCAAATATCACGTAGGGCGTGGCGACCAGCGGCGTGATCGGCTGGAAATCATTCACTACGTGGTAGGGAAGCGAATAAAGCGCGCCGTTTTGCACGTGCCCGCCGAGGAAGCCGAGGTCAATCGTGTAGCCGTCGGGCTGCGCGCGTGCGGTACGGCCGACACCGATGCTGCCGTTCGCTCCTGCGATGTTCTCGATGATGATGGGTTGCCCGAGCGGCCCCCTCATCCGGTCCGCCAGGACCCGCCCCACCACATCCACATTGCCGCCGGGAGGAAACGGGACGATCATCGTGATCGGGCGCGACGGGTAGGTTTGCGCTGCTGCTCCGCAGACCGGCGTGCACGCCAGCACGCCGGCGCCGCCGAGCTGCAGGAACGCGCGGCGCGGAAGGCCCTCTGTCATCTGTCGTCCGTCATCGGTCTTCCGATTCCCTACCCGGCAAACACTTCCGGCGTTGTGTCGATGATCGTTGTGCGGCGCAGATCGCGTACGTGATCCGTCACGTCGAAAGGGGTGGCGCGGTGCATGGTGCAGCGGTTGTCCCAGATCCCCAGGTCGCCGACCCGCCACTTGTGGCGGTACACGAACTGCGGCTGCGTGGCGAATTCCATCAGCTCGGCAAGCAGCGCCCGCCCCTCCTCGATCGGCATGCCGATGATGTGCGATGCGTGCGCCGCGATATAGAGCGCCTTGCGCCCCGAGCCGGGATGCCGGCGGACGACCTGGTGCCGCGCGGACGGGTGCGACTTGCGCTCTTCCTCGGTCGGCACGTAGCCGCCGAGCCTGGCGCGCGAGTGCCATAGGGAATGCTCGGCGACCAAGCCTTCGAGCCTCCTCTTCATTGCCTCAGGCAAGGCATCGTAAGCGGCGCGCGTGTCGGCAAATTCCGTATCGCCGCCGGCGGGCGGCACCGCTTTGGCATGCAGCATCGACCAGGTGGCCGCCTCGCGCCGGAAGGAGCTGTCGGTATGCCAGAGTTCGTTCCCCCGCATGAACGCCGCGCGCGGGTTGTTCTCACCGAGGATAGCGCCGCTTTGGTCAAGATTGGAGATGTCGAATATTTCCCTGTGCTTTATGCGCGCATTCGCTGGGACCTCTCCGGGTTTTCGCCCAATGCCGGGCGACATCTCAAGCGGCCCGTAGCACCGCGAAAAGGCGATCTGCTGCTCGTCTTCCAGATGTTGATCGGGCAGCACGCAAACCGCGTACTCGTCCATCGCGCGCTCGATCGCCCGCTGCGTGCCTTCGTCGATGGGCTTGCTCAAGTCGACGCCGGTGATCCTGGCGGCGAAGAGCGGATGAAGCGGCGTGGCAACGAGGTCCATGATGGGCGTCTCCTGGCTCAAGATTGCTGAGCGCGCGATTGCGAGTTGGCGTCAACTTTACCCTAAACCGAGGCCGCAGGCGCGCTTGAGTCGCAGCAAACCCGCCGCCGGCTTCGCCTTTGCAAGGGGGGTGAACGGTCTCGTTGGCGCTCCGCTCATCCGACTGCCGCCAGCCTGATAGAACTGCGCCATCGGGTCAGCGCCCGGCGGACTCGGTGCGCGCAGCGACGCGGGTGAGCTCGCTGCGCAGGCTCGCGAGCTCCATCGCGACGTGGGATGCCGCGGCGAGATCGTCGGCCATTTCTTGGCGTGACTGGTTCATGATCGCGCGCGCATGGTCCGTAAGCCGTGCTGCGAGCACGCCCAAATCGACGGTGGCCGGCGCTTGCAGCCTGGCGGCTGCGCGCTCGATTTCAAAGAGGCTCTGCAAGTGTCGGCGGGCGCAGGCGAGTTCACGCAACGCCGTCGCGGCGGCTTTCAAATCGCGCTGCAGCTCCGGTTGATCTGAGAACAGCCTCGACACGCCACGGGACAGGAGGCGATCCGCAAGGCTTTGCAGCTCGGTGACGGTTAGCTTTCGCGTGCCGCCATTGGTAGGCTCGGAATCGATCTGTGACATGGGTATCTCCATGTTGCGGGTCAAAGGCTCGGCAAGGTGTTCGTCGCGCCTTGCCGGGCCGCCGGCCGAGTGGCCGAGGTGGAGGCAGGCTATTACACAATCATTGATTGTGCAATAATTGATTGAGTGTAATTGACATTGCAATCTATTTGGACGATAAAACGGGGCAGCCGGTCGGGTTCCCGTTGGCTCACGCGAAGGAGCTGACAGCCGGGCACGGGCGCAGTCGATAACAACAGCAGTCGATAACAACAGAGGTGCTTTCGCCGGCGCAAAAGGGCCCGATTGTTCGAACGGGCCGCAGTGGTCTGCTGAAATTCTCAAACGCAGAGGTCTCGCAGTGACGACGCACCCTGATCGACGCCAAAGCCACGTGGATGGGCCTGCTGCCGCAAACGATGCCGAGATGCCCTTGCTTGCGCCTAACCCTGCGTCGGCCCTTCCTGTCCGGATCGCGAAGGGGAGACCTGTTCCGCCTTGGCTGCAACGCTCAAGCCATCCTGCCTTTTTCGGCGTCGACGTCGAAATAGCGGAAGCCGGTGTTGAGCTCTTGAGGACACCTGCTGCAAGGGAGCCAGGCTACGCGGTTTCCTATGCGGCGCTCAGGATTGCGCCGGTATCGCCGATGAGGCCGGGCGAGTGCCTGATTCGATACAAGGGCGGCCGCAACGCATTGCGCGTCCACGGCATCGGTCGGGTGATCTATGACGGCGGACCGGGCACGGTGCGTTGGGTCGAAGACGGCGACGATCTGCTCCTCATGGCAGCACGCGACCCGGCCGATCGGAACGCATCGCCGTCGATCCTGGCGGATGACCCAGCCGCAGACGCGTGAGGTGACCAAGCGCTATTCCCCGGATCGTTCCAAACATGCCCGTTAATTGGGATGCCTCTTTCCGCACTTGACCATCACCGGCGGCGTCAGCGGCATTCGCGCCGCGATTGCGGACCTCGGTTCGGGGCCGGGCGCGTACGAGAGTCCTTCGTCCGCCCACACGGTCATGCCTCCGATCATCGCCTTCACGCGCTTGCCGAGCTGAGAAAGTTGGAGCGCGGCCTTGTCCGCGCCGTTGCAATGCAGCCCGGCGCAGCAAACGACAAACAGCGTGTCGCTGGCCATTCGGCCAGTTTGCTTTCGCTGAACTGCCCGCTAGGCACGTTGCATGCGCGGCGCATGCGCCTTTCTACAGAGTTCGCTGCGCACGTCGACAGAACAAAATCTTGCCTCGGCACGCATCGCCTCGCGAACGTCCCGGCAGACGCTCTCGAGGGCGAGGCCGCGCGCATAAAATTGCCGGATCGTCTCGGGCGACGCGTTTGCCGTGTCGGACACGTGACTTGGCATTCCAGCCGATGTTTGACGCTGCGCTCCCTATTGCCTTCGTTGCGCCGGTCGGAGCCTCTGCGCAGAGCCATGAGCACGCAGCCTCTATGCCCGGACAGTGCGAAGGCGGGGTCGCCTATTGGGCGGTGTCCGATGGCCCGGCCGACGAACTCAACAAATTCGCCGAATTGTTTGGCACGGCGGCGCCGGATTAATGAACAGTTGCAAGCTTGCTTTGCTACTCCCGAAAAGCACGACCCTATTGAAATCAAGGCGCATGTGCCGTCCGGCGGCCAAGATCCGGATTGCCGCGTCAGCGACGAGGGAGCAAAATGCGCCGAAATGGCGCGCCTGCCTCGGGCCGGTTCTCACAACTGTGACTTGCCGGTGATGGTCCTGCTGGTGATGGTAATGCGCGCCTGTCCGACCTCCTCCGTACTCCTCCCGCATGCCGGGGGGGTAAAGGAGGGTATATTTCGAGGGAGCACCCATGCACATCATGCGCCGTCGCGGCTGGGAACTGCCGGAGCACATGGCGACCCCAGAACATCTGTTCTTTGATCGACGCGCCTTCCTGCAGGCGGCCGGCCTCATGGCCGCAACGCTTTCGCCCGCCGCCGCCATGGCGCAGCGGATAGCTGATTTGCCGGATCCCACGAGCGACCTCTATCCGGCGAAGCGCAACGAGAAGTTCAAACTTGATCGTCCGATCACAGACGAGGCGATCAACACCAACTACAACAATTTTTACGAATTCGGCTCCTCGAAATCGATTGCCCGCGCCGCCCAGGCGCTGCGATTGCGGCCGTGGACCATCAAGATCGAGGGCATGGTGGAGAAGCCGCAGGAAGTCGGTATCGACGATCTCATTCGCAAGATGCCGCTGGAAGAACGGCTCTACCGCCACCGCTGCGTCGAGGCGTGGGGCATGGCGATCCCCTGGACCGGCTTCCCGCTTGCCAAACTGGTCGACCTCGCCAAGCCCACCTCGTCCGCCAAATACGTGCGGATGGAAACCTTCCTTGACAAGAATATGGCGTTCGGCCAGCGCGCCCCCTATTATCCGTGGCCCTATGTCGAAGGCGTCACCATGGCGGAGGCCATGAACGATCTCGCCTTCGTCGTCACTGGCGCCTATGGCAAGCCGGTGTCGAAGTCCCAAGGCGCGCCGCTGCGGCTGGCATTGCCGTGGAAATACGGCTTCAAGTCGATCAAATCGATCACGCGGGTCATCTTTACCGACCAGCGGCCTAAGACCTTCTGGGAAACCTTGCAGTCATCCGAATATGGTTTCTGGGCGAACGTCAATCCGCAGGTCCCTCATCCACGCTGGAGCCAGGCCACCGAGGAGGTGATCGGCACCGGTCAGCGCCGCCCGACCCTGCTGTTCAACGGCTACGGCGAGTTTGTCGCCGACCTCTACAAGGACCTGAAGGGCGAACGCCTGTGGGCATGAAGTTGATCCGGTAGGGTGGGATGAGCGCCAGCGAAACCCGCCAACAGCCTCGCCCTGGAAGGCCCTGATAAGTTTGCTGCGCTCAACCCATCCTACAGCACCGGGGCTCGGCCCTCACCCGGTGTATTCCAGAATGTGCATGCCGGCGCCGGCGCGGTCGATGAGGTAGAGGCGGCCGTGCTCATCGGCGCCGATGTCGTTTGACTGGATGGCGTCCTGGCCGTCGGGCAGTTCCGGCACATAGCAGCCAAGCTCCTTGGGCCGCAGCACATCGCTCACGTCAACCGCGCGCAGGCCGGCATTGAAATAGGTCAGGAACACGATATTGGCCCACGGACCCTCGGTCGTGATGTTTTCCAGGATGTTGTGCGCCCCGAAGCGGCCCGGCCGATTGAAATACTTCTCCCGCTCGGGGAAAAACGTGGCGATCGGGATCGGGTTGGACTCGTGGCGCGCGTCGACGATCCACATGAACTGGCTGTCCCAGTATTTCTGCCGCGCGCGCGCCTCGTCGGTGACGACCAGATAGGGCCTGTCGCCGATCGGCCAGCAGGTGTGGGTCGAGCCCGGAAACGGCGGCGACCATTGCACATGACCGACAAGCTCCATGTTGCGCAGGTCGGTGCAGTCGATGATCGAGATGCCGCCGCCCCACCAGGCGCAATACATGCGGTTCCCGCGGATCATCGGCGGGCCGTGCAGCGTAATGGCGCTTTCGGCCGGCATCGGATCATTGCCCTCGCCGTTGCCCTCGCTCTTCTGCCACGGCAGCCCCCAGATGCTGATGACTTCGGGCTTGAGCGGATCGCGGATATCGAGGGTCCAGATCACCCGTTTGTTCCAGCCCGGCGCATCGTTCGGCAGGAACGCGAGGCCGCGCTTGTTGTCGACGCCGAAGCGGTGAGGACCGCTCCCGGGCGTGTCGTAGAAACCGACTTCGCGCGGCTCGTCCGGCTTGCTGATGTCGAAGATGAAGAGCCCGGCGCGGGCGTTCTTGCCCTTGTCGCCAACCAGCCGCTCAGAATTGACGTAGAGATGATGATCGCCGACCACGCGCACCTTGTGGCAATGGACGCCGGGCGGCGCACGGAACTCGTACACCTTCTTCGGATTGCGCGGGTCGCGCACGTCATGCGCCGTAAAGCCCTCCGGTCCGTCGTAGCTCGCGCCGCCGACCGCCCCCACATAGGCGTAGCCCTTGTGCACTTCGACGATGCTGCCGCCGCCCCAGGCGGCGCTGCGGTCGTGGCCAAGCAGTTTGAAGCCTTTGGCTTCCTCGGGCTGGCGTGATGGCATTGGCGTTTTCTCCTGTTGGGATAGATTGCTTAGAATGATTGAGAGGGAATCGTTGGTCATTCCGGGACGGCCCGAAGGGCCGGGCCCGGAATCCATACTCGCTGTCCGTGCCTGTGGATTCCGGGCTCGCCGCTTGCGCGGCGCCCCGGAATGACGCGCGTGTTTTCACTCCGCCCATTCAATCTG
>JAJPKK010000162.1 GCA_021323775.1 Hyphomicrobiales bacterium | reverse complement strand
TTAAGCGGCGATTGGCGCGCGATTAAACGCGCGCAACTCGCCCTTGACCGGCTGCCGCCGCCCGCAAGACTGCATCCCAGCGATCAAGGCCCTCTCCAAGGCCGCGCGCCCTTAAGGCTTCTGCACCCACTCAAGTTTCAAAAGAATCAGCTCAAGAGCGAAACTGCCTTGCAGACATGATCGTGATCGCTTAGCATTTGGATGCGGACGCAGCAAGAAATCTTGCACATTTTTGCTTTCATGGAAGCGCGTGTTGCTTTCATGGACGTGTATGTTTGCGGCGCCCCGCGGCGCTATTGCAGGAGCCTTTGTTCGGGACAGGGGCTTTCGTTCCCGCAATTAATCATGAGTCAAATCATGGACAAGTAACAACGCTTGGGAATTAACCTGGGGAAACCGGATGACGCCACCTCGGATTACACGGCGCACTGTCTGGCTTTCGTCGCTTGCGCTGGTCGCGACCGGCGCAGGCGGATTTGCGGCGACGACCGCGCGCAGGGACGATACGGTCCGGTATGGCACGGTCATCGGCACGATCGGCGCACTGCGGATCGTCTTGCCAAGTATCGAAAAGAAATACGGGCTGAAATACGACATTAAAGACTTTCGCGACGCCACGGCCACGTTGCTGGCGCTCGATCAGGGCGAGCTCGACGCGGCGTATACGACGACCCAGCATCTGGTCCGCGCGATCAGCGAGGGTATGGACGTGGTCTGGATTGCGGGTTGGGGCGGGGGATACAACGTCCTCGTTGCACGCAAGGGCTTCGGCGTGCCGACAGCCGACGACGCCGCTTTGACGGCAGCTATCCTGGCGCGCAAGCAGCAGGGCAGGCCAGCCAAGATCGGCGTGCCGACCGGCTCAATGCAGCACGCGAAGCTGTTGTTCTATCTGAAATCGCACGGCATCGACGGCGAGCGCGATACGGAGATCGTCAACATCCCGTTCCCGAACCACCCGCGCGCGCTCGAGGCCGGCGAAGTCGATATGGCGATGACGCTCTGCACGTTCGGCGCGATCGCGATCGACAAGGGCGACGCCACGCTCGTGCGTCATCTGTTCGGCGATGAGACAGGCAAGCAGGAGATCGGGCTCATCGTCAACCGCAAACTCGCGCGCGACAAGCCAGAACTGGTGCAGCGCATCGTTTCCTCGGTTGTTGAGGCGATGGACAGCTTCATTGGCAATACGGATTTACGGATCGAGCTGGAGCGGAAATATTCCCGCCTGCCGGCCCCGGTGATTGCCATGCAGGAGCGGCAATTCCTCAGGTACGATTATCGGACCAACGTCGCCGACCTCAAGGCGATGGCGAAGGAGTTGCGCGATCTCGGCTGGATGAAAGAAGATTACTCAGACCGCATCGAGAAATACATCGATTTCGCATTTCTCGCCAAGGCGACGGGGCGGCCGCGGGCGGAGCTGGCGACGTGGTAAGCGCGCGTGCGGCCCGAGAACTGCACCTCCGACTGACGCCGGCGGGGCAGTTCTTGCTCGGCCGCGTAATCACTTGTAGGCCGGGCAAAGGCGCGCTTGCCCACGCCCGCGGTTTCAGGAGGGCAGGGAGCGGTCACTGCCGACGCTGGTGCTCGCGCCATAGCATGAATTGGCGAAACAGAGCATCCCGCTCGGCATCGGTGCGCGGAGCGGAGCGAACCTCCCGCGTCACATACGTCTGAAAATCGCGCGCCATCGCCTGATCGCTGGCATCCTCCCCGTAGCGCTGGAGCATTTCTTCGGCGACGCTGAACCGCGTCCAGCCGGGAACGGTGGCGGCCAGGTTGACGTCGCGCCATCTTGGATGGAAGGGCGGCTGGGTGAGCTTGTCCCAGCGGTTAAACAGATATTGAGTGAACCGTTCGACCCGACGATATCTGTCGCTGTTCTTTGGCCAGTTATAAACGGCGAGCACGGACGGCACCGCGACGGTATCGATCCGCTGACCCGGCGGTATCAGGTTTGGATAATCGGCGCTGGTCAACTCGCCTATGACATAGAGGTCGGCGAGAGCCTTGGTATACGGCACCGGCAAGAGGCGGAGGCCGGCATTCGCAGGCATTTTCGACCAGTAATCGACCGGCTTCGACACCACCCCGAGCAGACCGGCCACCTCGCCCGACCTGAGCATCTTCAGGCCGGTCGAGAAGTCGACAAATACCGGCTCGATCGGAATTCCGAGACGAGGGAAGACGATCGGGCCAGTCAGCGTCGGCGAGCTTCCGGGCGGTCCGAGCACGACCTTCTGGCCGCGCAGGTCCTCAATGGTTTTGAACTCCGGTCGAGCGACGGTAAGGTGCAACTCGGCGATCGGAAGGCGGATGATGTAGCGGATGCGGTCCTCCAGATGAGGCGTCTTGCGCTGCGTCCGGAAGTATTCAAAGACATCCGATTGGGTGAATGCGATATCGATGCCGCGGAGATAGAGCAAATCCTGCAGGTTCGCCGCGGCGCCGCGCGAGATGATGGGAAGCACCCGCAACTCGTCGCCGTCGTCAAGGACTTTTCCGAGCTCGTCGGCGAAGCGCAAATAGGTACCGTCCATGTTGCCGCCGGCGACGCCGACCGTCCAGTTGTTCTGGCGCAGCTTGATGACGTCCTCCGGGCCGCCCTCCTGGAGAGTCTTCGGAATGGTCTGGCCGTCCACCTGCGCAATGCTGACCCACAAGCCAAAAGCTAGTCCCAACGCTCCTGTTACGATGAAACCACGCATGGTTCGCCCCTCATAAGCCAATCCGGTTTAGGATATCTTCGAGACGATCGAGCCCGCTCTGGAGCTAGCACAGTATTTCGCGATTGGGAAACAATCTCTGGGGCGAAGGTCGTCTGCAAGCAATTAGTGAAATCAGTTTAGTTATCTGCCTGGAAAGTCGAAGCACTGCTTCGAAATTCTATTACCAGCCAAAGATAAAGCCGAAGTGCGGCCCAGCCTGAATCAGTTTTTACGACAACTATCCGAAAGGATGAACTTAAATCGCTGACCGCCTTGCGAATGCGACCATGATGCACTACTGTTCGTCGCGCCACAGATACAGCCGAAAAAAACCCATGTGTTTCTCGCCTGGAATGCGGGTTTTTGCGCCGTCCCGCGGTCTTTGACGACGGAGCCGTCACTCGGCACGCATGACGATGAACGTAGATCAGCATGAGGGAGGCTGGATGACGTTACCTCGGATCACCCGTCGCACCTTCTCGCTTTCGTCGCTTGCGCTCGCGACAATCGGCGCCGGCTCATTGGCATCGACATATGCGCGCGCGGACGACGCTGTCCGTCACGGCATCCAGATCGGTGCGCTGGGCGCGCTGCGGACCCTGTTGCCGAGCATCGAGACGAAATATGGCCTGAAATACGACGTCAAAGACTTTCGCGACAGCACGTCGGCGCTGCTTGCGCTCGACCAGGGCGAGCTCGACGTGGCTAACACGACAAGCCAGCACCTGGTGCGTGCGATCAGCGAAGGCATGGACGTGGTGTGGATTTGCGGATGGGGCGGCGGATACAACCTCCTGGTCGCCCGCAAAGGTCTCGACTTGCCGACAGCCGACAAGGCGCTGCAAGCCGTAGTCCTCAGGCGCAAACGGGAGCGCAAACCGATCAAGATCGGCGTACCGACCGGTTCGATGCAGCACGCCAAGCTTCTGTTCTACCTCAAATCGCTCGGCATCAACGGCGAACGCGACACAGAAATCGTCAATATCCCCTTCCCGAACCATCCCCGCGCGCTGGAGGCCGCCGAGGTCGACATGGCGATGACGCTCTGCACGTTCGGCGCAATCGCGATTGACAAGGGCGACGCCAGGCTTGTGCGCCACCTGTTTGGCAAAGAGTCAGGCAAGCAGGAAATCGGCTTCATCGTCAACCGCAAGCTCACGCGCGACAAGCCGGAGCTGGTGCAGCGCATCGTCTCCTCGCATGTGGAGGCGATGGATAGGTTCATGGGCAATCCGGACTTGCGGATCGAGCTGGAGCGAAAGTATTCCCGCCTGCCGGACGCGGTGATTGCCATGCAGGAGCGGCAATTCCTCACGTACAATTACCGGACCAATGTTGCCGACCTCAAGGCGATGGCGAAGGAGTTGCGCGATCTCGGCTGGATGAAGCAGGACTACTCCGACCGCGTCGACCGCTACATCGACTTTGCGTTTCTCGCCAAAGCGACCGGCCAGTCGCCGGCGGAGCTGGCGACATGGTAGTGCGCGTGTAATGACAGATAGCATGGCGGCGGATCAGGGAGTGCAGGCCTCCAGCAAGGCCGGTCCTGCCCTTGCCGACGAACGGGCAGAGCAATCGTCCGCGGGCGCCGTCCTTACCTCTCCCCGCTTGCCGCTTTTATTGGCACAATACGCGGTGTTTCCGGTCGCGCTCATCGCCGGGTGGCAGGCCTGCGCGCAAATCGGCTTGGTCCGGCGCAGCGTGCTGCCTGCGCCGACCGATGTGGCCCTCGTCTGGTTCGACCTCATCACCGGCGCGACCGATGCGGCCGCCCGCTATTCCGGGACCTGGCTTGATCATGCGGCGGCCAGCATCTGGCGGGTATTCGCGGGATTCGGCTGGGGGGTCGCGCTGGGCATCTTCGCCGGGCTCCTGATTGGCCTCTCGCGCATCATGGAGCGCGTGCTCGATCCGACCATCCAGGTGCTGCGCAACATTCCGGTCACCGCCTGGGTGCCGCTGTCCCTGGTGTTCTTCGGGATAGGCAATGCGCCGGCCGTGTTTCTCATCGGACTAGGCGCATTTTTTCCTGCGGCGGTCAACACGACGCACGGCGTGCGGCAGATCAATGTGACGCTCACCAAGGCCGCCCGCATGATGGGCGCCGACGAACGCGAGCTGCTCTTTCGCGTGATCCTGCCGGGCGCGCTGCCGTCGGTCATGACAGGCGTGCGGCTGTCGATGGGCATCGCCTGGGTGCTGGTGGTGGTTGCCGAGATCCTTGCGGTCCGCAGCGGGCTCGGTTATCTGCTTAACGACGCATACCTGTTCTATCGCAACGACGTGGTGATTGCGGCAATGCTCAGCATTGGAATTCTGGGCTTCATCTCAGACCGCATCGTCGTTCTCGTCCGCGATTATCTGCTCGAGTGGAACCGCTTGGAAACGTTCAGTGGCCAGAATTAGCCTGAGCCACCTCGGAAAGACGTTTGCGAGCCGTCACGGCAACGTGACTGCGCTCGCCGACATCAATCTGGAAATCGCCGACCAGGAATTCATCACCATTGTCGGCGCCAGCGGATGCGGCAAGTCAACCCTGCTCAATCTTTTGGCGGGTTTCGACACACCGACCAGCGGCCAACTCACCGTCGACGGCGCACCGGTCAATGGCCCGGGGCCGGACCGCGGCGTCGTCTTCCAGCAAACGGCGCTGTTCCCCTGGCTGTCCGTCGAGGAAAATATCGCCTTCGGCCTCAAGCTGCGCGCCAACCGGCGCAAGGGATCGTCCGAGAAGATCGTGGAGCGCTTGCTTGCGCGCACCGGCCTTGCGGCTTTCAGGTCGCGCCGGCCTGCCGAGCTGTCCGGCGGCATGCGCCAGCGCGCGGCGATCGCCAGCGTGCTCGCCATCAACCCGTCGACCTTGCTGATGGACGAGCCGTTCGGCGCGCTCGATGCGCTGACCCGGTCGATCATGCAGGATTTCCTGCTGGAGGTTTGGGAGGAGGAGCGCAAGACCGTCCTGCTCGTCACTCACGACATCGATGTAGCGATCTACCTCGCCGATCGCACCGTCGTCATGACCGCCCATCCGGGTCGCGTGCGGGAGATCATCGCGGTCCACCTGCCGCGGCCTCGCCGCTACGAGATGCGCAGCGAGGAACGGTTTATCGCGCTGCGCGACCATGTCACCGGCATCGTCCGCGAAGAGGCGATCAAAGGCGCGATCGAGATAGCGGCTTGATAAGCAAAAGCTCGATAAGCAAAAGGCGCTCCGCTCAAGCCCAGTCACCACTCCTGATATGAGAGGGGAAAGGAGCGCATTCGCAGCACCGATTGCAGGCGCCCACAACGAATTCGTAACGATCAGATCGTAGCATATGCCCTCGGACGCACTGCACTGGCCCACGCGATCATCTCCGTCATGTTGGGGGCCGTTGCCTGCGTCCTCTTATTCTTTGTCACGATGCGCGGTACGCGAGAGCATTGCGCAGAGAGCTCGTCACCAATGACCAATGAAACTGCCGGCACGCTCATCATCGATTGTCTTGACGACCTTCCAACGTTTTGCGCCCTTACTCGCCAGGCGGACGATCCCTCCGTTGTGACCTGGATCGATTTCTGGGCCGTCGAGCCGTGCGGCCGGCGCGAAGCCGACTACCGGCGGGGACAGCGCTATGCCGACGAGGCCATCTGGCATGTCTGGAGCACCGGGCAGCATGTCTTTGTTGAGTGCGTCCTGATGTTCATCGCAATCAAATTGCGCGAAAACGATCGGCGCGCCGGCGGCCTGGAGCATGGATTTGTCGATCGGATTATCCGCCATTTTCCCGGCGCGATGGATAATGTTCTCATGCGCTCGCTGCGACGGCATCCCGCGGGGCTGAATTGATTTTAACTCCGTGAGTTGGCGTCGCTGATTTCGCGATGTCCTTGGCCCATAAGCAAGAAAGAGAACGCTTGGAGGCGCCGAATTGTAACTGCTCCGCAGCTGACTGATTTTCAAAGATTCGTCGATTTATCAGCGCTTTCTACGGGGGTGAATGCTTTCCAACTCATGGATTTAGGTTGATGCGACCGCAGGCGCATCCACCCTCCGTCCGACGACTCGTTCTCCGGCCGCCCTCCAGTCGCACCGCCGCACCGACACTGCAAACGCCGCGCATTATTTTTTTTTTAGGATTGACGTGAAGTCGACCAGCGATACAGCACGGCCGGCAAGTTGTGTTCCGTAAGGTTGGCGCCATCCGGCCTGACGCTCCACATGGAAGCGGCCAACTCCATCATTTCCCCGTAGGTGAGGGCGCGCACGACGTCCGCGATTTCGTCGAGGCGCCGGCGGCCGAGCTCTTCCTCAAGCTTGCGCAAATCGACGATCGGCCGATCCACTTCCGGGGGGGCCGCGTCGTCGGCAGGCGCGAGGCGCAAAGCCTTGGGCTTATAGGAATCCGGCAGTAAGGCCCGGCCGCGGTCAGACGCTCCATTCTGCCAATCGACATTACTCATTTCTGTCACTCCGTCGTTTTGACTGCCGACATGCATCGGACAGCATCCCGATCGAGGGCAGTCCTACACAAGCGCATCCGCTATCGTGATTCAATAATCCCAGCCGATCAGCGTACCCAGCGCATATTAAACGAATCGAATCTACTACAATTACTACGGTAGAGAGCGCAATACGGCATAACTATGGCGTCAAAGACCTTGGCTTGCTGCCGTTGTACACGGGATTGTGGGGAAAAGCGTGTGAATGCTTACGCTGTCCGAGCCCTCGCCAGCGGCGCGCATCCCCCGGCGCCGAAGGGCGCGGGCAAAGGCGCCGGGTACGGCCGGTGGATGGGGCACCGGCGTCGCACGTTTGTGAGCTTGCCGAAGAGCGCCCACGCCGACCGGGCTTGCCTTGGTCAGCGGCCGCGCCGGCAGGCCGCGTGGGCAAAGCTTGCCGCCGGGCCCGCGAAAGGCCGGACCCGGCGGGCCGCCGAGACGTCGCGGTGCGGGCTGCCTGACCGACCTGCGGCTCTCACAGGCCGAACACATACAGAACGGTGGCGCTGCGCTGGTCATTAAGCTCCGGCGTGAGCAGGAGCTTCGTCCGCGAAGTCGCGCTCGGCCCTGATGCGATTGCAACGTATTGTTTACCGTTAACCTCAAAGGTCATTGGCGGCGCTCCGAATCCGGCGCCGACATTGATCTTCCACAACTGGTCGAGGGTGGTGTCGTCGAAAGCCGCGACGGTGCCGTCCATCAGGGCCAGGAACACGAGCCCGCCGGCGGTCGCGAGGGCGCCGGAGTAATTCGGGTAAGGCAGGTGCACGTTCTTCTTGATCTCGAGAGTGACCGGGTCGACCGCGGTCAGGTTGCTCTCATAGCGCCCGTCGACCTTGTAGCCGCCGCCGGTGCGTCCGAACCAGCCCGGCTCCCGCTTTACCAGGGCGGTATCGTTGGTCACGAACTCGCAGGCGGTGGTGGCCGGTATGTAAAGGAGCTGCGTCTTCGGACTGTAAGACGACGGGAAGTAATTGTTGCCGCCGGTGCGGTTGGGGCAGACCTTCTTGACCGGCTGCTCCGAAGTCGGATCTGCAATGCCCGAATAGGTCTGGACGTCCTTGTTGGGGTCATAGTCAAGCGGCTTGCCGGTTTTCTGGTCGATGCCCTTGGTCCAGTTGACCTCCATGTAGGGCCTGGCGCCGACCATGGCGCCGTTGATGCGCTCCATCGTGTAGACGAAACCGTTGCGCGCCGAATGGGTCACGAGCTTGCGCGGCTGCCCGTCCACGACGCGGTCGATCAAGATGTGGGTGCCGACCTCATCGTAATCCCACATGTCGCCCGGGGTGTATTGGAAGTACCAGTTCATCTTTCCGGTATCGGGATCCCACGACACCACGCTGTTGGTGAACAGGTTGTCGCCAGGCCGCAGTCTCGCATCCATCATCGGCACCGGGTTGCCGACGCCCCACAAGGTCTGGTTGGTGTCCGGATCGTAGGTGCCGGTCACCCACACGGCGCCGCCGCCGGTACGCCAGGCGTTGTTCTTGTCCTTCCAGGTTTCGCTGCCCGGCTCGCCGGGCGCCGGGATGGTGTATTTGCGCCAGAGGAGCGTGCCGGTGGCAGCGTCCAGCGCCGCCACCCAGTCGCGGGCCCCGGCATCGCCCCCCGACGCCCCGATGATGATCTTGTCCCGAATGGCAAGCGGCGCGCCCGTGATGGTGATCCGCTCCGCATCGGACACATTTGTTTCCCACACGACTTTGCCGGTGCTCTTGTCGGTAGCGATGATGCGGGCCGGCCCGCTTGCGGGCGAAATGACGAAGCTGCCCCACAGCGCCGCGCCGCGATTGGCGACCTGCCGGTCCTGCTTGGGGTCCATGCGCCACACGATGCGGCCGACATCGCCGGCCGTCGCGTCGATCTTGTAGAGCACGCCCCAGGAATCCGTGATGTAGAGGAAGCCGTCTTCCGCAAGCGGGGTCGCCTCGATGAATTCGCGGCCGGTCGCGCCGGCGAGCGGCACCGCGTAGGCGAATTTGAGGTTCTTGACGTTGTCCCGGTTGATGCGGGCGAGCGGCGAGAAGCGCTGGCCGTCATAGGTGCGGTGATTCATCAGCCAGTTCTGCGGCTCCCTGTCGGGATTGAGAAGCCGCTCCGGCGTGACGTCGGCGGCGAGCGCGGGCGATGCCAGCATGGTGGCGGCGAGCAGAGCGGTGCGGATGAAGTGCGTGGGCTTCGGCATGTTTCCCTCCCGTGGATCGGGCGATCTTAGCGCCCTGAAAGGGGCAAGGCGAGCGTGCCCGGCGATGCTGGCGCATCGTCCTGGCGCTTTGATATGGCCGCGCAGAGTTGGGCCAGTCCCGCCACCTCTGGATCAGGCGGCGGCGATGCAATAGCCTCTTTGTTCCGCTGGTGCAAAATGTCGGTCACGACACAGGCGACGTGGAGACGGCCAACAACGCGCCAGCAACGGCAGTATGTTCGGGGAGGACGCTATGAAAAACACTGCGGTGAAAGTGCTGATTGTTGCGTCGGTTCTGACTCCGGCGCCGGCATTCGCCCAAGCCGGGAAAACGGTACCGACGACCGCTACGTACATCATGAAAGAAGACATCGATAAAATCAGCGCAACCGAACAATCCCAGAGAACCCGGGATGAGAACGCGAAGGTTATTGATCTCGGCTACGAGAACTTCGCGGTCGGGATTATTCATCGAAGCTCGACGAGAACCCCAGCGCCGGCCGGCGGTGGCGCTGGCGCGGCGGCGCAGGCCCAGCCGTGCGGGCGCACGATGGCCACTCTGCCTCCCGGCGGAACGCCGGGAGGCATCACTCACGACTTCCAGACCGAAGGCTATCTCATTATCTCCGGCGGCGGAACGATGTTCACTGACGGCTACATCGTCAACGGACGGCACAACGACCAGAACCCTCAGGGAGGACCAAACGGGCCGACTTGCGGCGGGATGGCGTATGACGTGAAGAAAGTTACCGTGAAGGTCGGCGACGTGGTGATCATC
The DNA here is from genome assembly GCA_021323775.1 of Hyphomicrobiales bacterium. Lineage (GTDB taxonomy): Bacteria > Pseudomonadota > Alphaproteobacteria > Rhizobiales > Xanthobacteraceae > JAJPKK01. Next base: position 1,500 of record JAJPKK010000162.1, on the reverse strand, counting down.
CCGCCGGGCGTGGTGCACGGGTGGGCCGACATCCCCGATCACGTGGACTATTTGAGCTTCCGGCCATCGCAGAACGTGCTGCAGGGTGGCTGGGTGAATCCGACGATCGCGAAGTAACGCTATCAACTCTCAGCTTTGCCCCACGCGAGGACTCACTCGCGTGGGCGCAGGCGAAGCGGCTGACCCTTTCGGGGAAGGCTGACACGGCCGGGGCGCCCGAGCAAAACGATCCGCCCGGCCACTGCGCCGGGGTCTCGGATTCGCTCAAGCAACGCGTCCGCGGCGCCCCGGGGTAGCCAGCAACTTTGTGCGTCTGCGAAAGTCGGCAGAGCTGGCCAAGTTAAAGATAAGCAATCACCCAAACGCCTGCAGGCCCCTCTGCGCCCGCCCCGGGATCAGGGCGTGAATATCGTGCGTCCCCTCGTAAGTGTTCATGGTCTCCAGGTTCGTCGGGCGCCGCATCACGTGATGCCGACGTCGACGTATGCGGTCGAAAGCCCGACGGCGTTCTCACCGTCCGCGAAGTTTCATAAATTGTTCGACGGTGAGTCCGGCGTCGGCGACGATCCGGCGGAGCGTGCCCAAGCGGATCTGCTTGTGGTCGGGAACGACGACTCTGGGGTAAGGCCGGTCGCGGCGGAGGACCATGTGGCTGCCGGCCTGGCGGCGGAAGACGAACCCGGCGCGCTCAAGGGCGGACTTCAAGGCCCGACAGATCGGTCGGGAGCTTGGCCACGCGGCTGATTCATGCGCGGAGGCGCAGCCTTCTGTTACGCGGCTTCGATTTCTACGAATTCCTTGCCGGTCCCGGCGGGAACCGGATCACCAGCATCATGGCAGTCTTCGATATAAAGCTTGACGGCTTCACTTATGTTCTTCAGCGCTTCAGCGCGGTTGTCTCCCTGGCTGATACATCCCGGCAACGCGGGGACGCTGGCGACGTAGCCCCATCTTCCTCCTGTTCCAAAACGACCGTGCAGCGCATAGCGGTTCTCTTCAGGGACCTTCGGTTCAGGGCTGCCATGGATCGATGATTTGCACACCGGTCTCCGTGAAATCCCGAGTATCGCGCGTAGCCAGCGACATGCTGCGTGCACGCGTGATCGCCGCGATCTGCGCATCAAAGTCATTAATCGGGCGACCGAGGCGGCGCCTGTCGACGACAATAGCGGCGAACTCGCGAGCGGCAAGGCTGTCGAACGGGAGGATGCGCCCGGCAAATAGCGCAAGAACGCCCAGCGCGGCAGCCTCAAGAGCGCGCTTGCGTCGGCCCTCGGGTAGCATCGCGATGCCGTAAATGATTTCAGCTTCGGACACCGCGGTCGTGAATAGTCCACGGCTGTGCTCACGCACCATCCAGCGAGCCAAGGCTGGGTCCGGCGACGGCTTCATTGCCTCCGACAGCACATTGGTGTCGAGGACGATCATTACCGCCTAATCGAACGTGGGGGGTTCATGCAGAGGCTGGCGCGGAAACGGTTCCAGTTCGATGCCGCCCAG
>JAJPKK010000010.1 GCA_021323775.1 Hyphomicrobiales bacterium | reverse complement strand
CTAGCTGGCGGGGCGGTTCCGTTTCGCGGCTTTCAGGGGAGCGAGACGATGCCGCGGCATGTTAGTTTGCGCAACGTCGCAATCGCGGCGATTGCCGCATTCGTCATCTACGGTGAGTATGCTGTGTGGATCAAATCGCCGGCAGCGCAAATCGCGGCGATTTGCGACAACCTGCGTACTTTGAAAAGAGCGGCCCTGCGCAACACCGAACCGTTGCGGCTGGTCGACGAAGCGTCGGCCGAAACCCTCGAACCGCTGCATCTTATCACCCAGGCGGTGCGCGCTTGCGACGGGGAAGCCATCGACATCGAGGACTCCGACATTCGCTGACGGCGCTTAGGCTCTGCCGCGGAATAAGCGCTTCAACATTGTACGCAAGCGGAGCGCCGAGCGAACTTCCCTCCCCGCCGGAGGGGGAGGGAACCACAGGTGGCGCAGTTATTCCTCACCGAATCCTTAGGAAGCTCGCCCATGAGTCCCGCTGACTTGCGAGCCTGAGTGCGGTAATCAAGCCTTCGGCAGAACCGGGGGCCTCGGAATGAGACGCATGATCATCGCTGCCGCGCTTGCGGCGGTCGTCCACGGACAGGCCGACGCCCAGGAGACTGTGCCTCAAGCGAGAGACTTCGACAAAGCTCCGCCGTTAGTGCTGCGGACCCGCATTCCTTTGCCAGGCGTTTATGGACGCATGGACCATTATGGATGGGACGGCAAGCGCGCCAACCTGATCGTGTCGGCGCTCGGCAATGACACTGTCGAAATCGTGAACTCGTGGAAGCGCGTGCGCACGATCACGGGCCTCGAACACCCGCAGGCCGCCGTTTACGTGCCGGGCATAGACCGGATTGTGGCATCGAGCCAGTCGGGCAAGCTGCGCTTCTTTGATGCGGAATCCTACGCGCTCGTCAAAACATTGGATTTTGGCGCCAACGCCAATACCGACAACATCCGCTACGATCCGGCATCGCGGCGCATTTATGTAGGCTACGGCGACGGCGCACGGGGGGCGCTGGCGATCGTGGATCCAGTCGCCATGGAACGGCTGGAAGAGTTCAAGCTCGGAAGCCACCCGGAATCGTTTCAGTTGGAGCGGGGCGGCCCGAGGATTTTTGTGAACTTGCCGGACCAGGAATCCATCGGTGTGATCGACCAGAAGACCGGAGCTGTGTCGAAATGGAAGATTCCGGGCCACACCAACGCCCACGCACTCGCATTGGATGAAGCAACCCATCGCTTGTTTGCGGCGTCGCTCCAGCCTGGGCGATTCACCGTGGTCGATACGGAATTCGGCCGAGTCGTTGCCATTCTTCCGAGCATTGTCGGCGTTGACGATATCTGGTTCGATCCGGCGCGAAAGCGGATTTATGCGCCGGGCGCCGGCGCCGTCGACGTGTTCCAGCAGGTTGACCCGGACCATTACACAGTCGTTGCGCGCGTACGGGTCGGGCCCGGGGCCGGAAGCACGAGCTTCTATCTCAAGACGCGCACGCAGGACAGCTTGTTTATGTCCTGGCCCAACATGCTGCCTCAGGGCGGATCGGAGATTGCACTTTTCTATGTCGATGATTGATTTCGGAAGATGTGCTCCCCTTTCGCCCCGAGCCCATTAACTCCATCGAAACCAACGCTCTAACCCGCTGCGCCGCTCATCCGCGCACCAGTCGCCGGTCCCGGCGACGGTCCGCGGCAGGCTGGTAAGCGATCCGCGAATGGTATCCGCAATAGGGCAAACCTTCGATGGCCTTGCCGCCGCAGAAAAAGAAGTCCGACGAGCTTGGATCGCCGATGGGCCAATGGCACTTGCTTTCGGTCAACTCAAGGATCGTGCAACGCTGCACGATCGGGATGATGTTCTCCGTGGCTTCAGGCTCCGGCTCCGGCTCCAGTTCCGGCTCATAAGAATGCAACGGAGCAAGAGCGGTGTTGCCGCGAATACTCATACGTCCAATGCGCATCAGCGCTCCGTGCGACCGTGGCTTGCGCTGGCGCGGCGCGGCGGCTGAGGGGCTCTTGGTGCGCCCGGACAGACCGAGCCGATGCACCTTTCCGATGACCGAATTGCGGGAAATGCCGCCGAGTTCCGCCGCGATCTGACTCGCCGACAATCCATCGCCCCATAGCTTCTTGAGGAGTTCTACGCGATCGTCTGTCCAGTTCATGGCTTGACCGTCCTTGTGACCGGCTGGCTTGGCAGAATCCCAACCCGTCCGCCGGACGGCCCAAAGCCGCCGTCGGCGACGCGTCGACGCAAAAACAGAAAATTCGCCCGCCGCGAGATGTCGTGTCAGCGTGCGGTCACGCTACTATATCGGGTGACTCGCGGGCAAGAGTCGCCACTTGGCTTTGCCCACATGTTCAACCCTTATCGGGCCCCAAACCGGCCAGTCATCCACAACAGATATCGACGTCGCCGCGGAGGGCCGGTGTTGCGCGGCGCCGTGCGCTCCTGTCATGGCCATCTCCCGCGTTCCGCAGGCGGCTTTCATGTCGCCTCCACGGCGATTTGTGAGGCAGGCAGGAGGTCGTTGACAGACAGCCCAATCCCGATAGAAGGTACTTGCGCCGCCCCGAGAGGCGGCGCATTTCGTTTAGAGTGCGCTCCGGTCGTGTCGAACCATTTCTCCGGAGTCATGGCCCGTGGCCATCCGCGCCTTGGTGGGCTGCCCTTCCCGACCATCCCGCGCTGCGGGACGGGAAGTGGAAAGATGCGGGTGCCAACCGAGACGACTTCGCGCCGCTGACGCGGCCGCGTCGGCTCTGCCTGGGCGTGACGGTGAAGCGGTAACTCGATCCCATCGGAAGGTGCTCTAGCACCATTCCTGCTCCATAGCCGACCACCGCCGACGAACGAGCCCCTGTCGTGAATTCCCACCTGTTACCAACTTATGCGCGGGTCGACCTGGCCTTCGAGGGCGGCGAGGGGCCGTGGCTGTTCGGGACCGACGGCGAGCGTTACCTTGATTTTACTGCGGGTGTGGCGGTCAATGGGCTGGGCCATGCCCATCCGCACCTCGTTGCTGCGCTTAACGCCCAGGCGCAAAAGGTCTGGCATGTGTCGAATCTGTTTCGGATTCCCGAAGCCGAACGCCTGGCCGCCCGGCTCTGCGCCGCGACCTTCGGTGACCTCGTTTTCTTCTGCAATTCCGGCGCTGAGGCCACGGAGTGCTGTATCAAGCTGGCGCGCCGATACCAGCACGCGTGCGGGCGGCCGGAACGGTATCGCATCATCACATTCGAGGGCGCCTTCCACGGGCGCACGCTGGCGACACTCGCGGCCGGCGGTCAGAAGAAATATCTGGAAGGCTTCGGTCCGGTCGTCGAAGGCTTCGATCAGGTACCATTCGCCGATCTCGGCGCTGTCAAGAAGGCGATCGGACCGCAGACTGCGGCGATCCTCATCGAACCCATCCAGGGCGAAGGCGGCGTACGCGTGGCGCCGACGCCATTTTTGCGCGGGCTGCGCGAGTTGTGCGACGAGCACGGCCTGTTACTGGTCTTCGACGAAGTCCAGACAGGTGTTGGCCGAACCGGCAGCTTCTTTGCTTATCAGCGCTGCGGCGTGGCGCCGGACGTGATGGCCATCGCGAAAGCGATCGGCGGCGGGTTCCCGCTCGGGGCGTGCGTTGCCACCGGGGAAGCGGGCAAAGGGATGACGGCCGGCGCCCATGGCTCCACCTTCGGGGGCAACCCGCTGGCAATGGCGGCCGGCAATGCGGTGCTCGACATCGTTCTAGCGCCTGGGTTTCTCGACAAGGTTCGGCGAAGCGCGATCCTGTTCCGGCAACGGCTCGCCGAGATCAAGGATCGTCACCCCGGCGTCGTCGCGGAGGTGCGCGGTGAAGGCTTATTGCTGGGACTCGTGGCCTCGTGCCCGAACGGCGAACTGGTCGAAGCCATGCGCGCCGAAAAGCTGCTCGCGGTCGCGGCTGGCGATAATGTCGTGCGGTTGCTGCCTCCGCTTATCATTGAAGAGCCGGATATTGCCGATGCAATAGACCGGATCGACCGCGCCGCCGGCCGAATCGAGCGCGCGCAGCTTCAAAAGCGCCCACCCAACCCTGCCCTTGCTTCCTCCCTGCCTCTCCCGCAAGCGGGGGAGTGCAAAGAGCGGGTCGGAGGAGGGTAGGGTGGGGGAAGGCCGCCAAGGTGGATTCGTGAGCGCCAAGCCTCGCCATTTTCTCGACTTGATCGATATTGCGCCCAGCGATCTTCGCGCCATCATCGAGGACAGCCGGGCCATGAAACGGCGCGGGCGCGGGGAGGCCGACCAGGCGACCGCCGGCAAAATGCTGGCCATGATCTTTGACAAGCCGTCAACCCGTACGCGGGTCTCTTTCGACGTGGCGATGCGCCAGCTCGGCGGTCAGACCACGGTGCTGACCGGCCAGGAAATGCAGCTCGGCCGCGGAGAGACCGTCGCCGATACCGCGCGCGTGCTGTCACGTTATGTCGATGCCATCGTGATCCGCACGCTTGATCACGAGATGCTGATGGAGCTTGCGCGCCACGCAACTGTCCCGGTGATCAACGGGCTGACACGGCGCTCCCACCCGTGCCAGATCATGGCGGACGTGATGACCTTCGAGGAACACCGAGGCGCGATCAGGGGCCGCAAGGTGGCGTGGACCGGAGACGCAAACAACGTACTCCTGTCCTGGATGCATGCGGCGCGTCAATTTGAGTTCGAGCTTGCGATTGCCACTCCCGCAGAACTCGCTCCCAAAAAGCCGCTGCTGGATTGGATCAAATCCTCCGGCGCCGACATCCGCATCTCTGAGGACGCTGAACGCGCCGTCGAAGGTGCTGATTGCGTGGTGACCGACACCTGGGTATCAATGGGAGACCGCGACGGCGAGCGCCGGCACAATCTGCTTAAGCCTTACCAGGTGAACGCGCGGCTGATGAGGAAGGCAAAGCCGGAGGCAATATTCATGCATTGCCTGCCGGCCCATCGGGGCGAAGAAGTCACCGAGGATGTCATCGACGGGCCGCAATCGGTGGTTTTTGACGAGGCCGAAAATCGCCTTCATGCCCAGAAGGGCATCCTGGTTTGGTGCCTCAACTCGGGTCGGCGATGACGCCCTCAGAGGTCACTTCACGCGCTCCCGCCTGCCGCGTCGTCGAGGACGCAGTTTTGCCGTTTGAAGTCGCCGCTCTTGATCTGCGTGGCCGGGTGGTTCGGCTCGGGCCCGCCCTCGACGACATCCTCAGCCGCCACGGCTACCCGGTGCCGATATCCAAGCTGCTCGGCGAAGCGATCGTTTTAACCGTGCTGCTGGGTTCTTCCCTTAAGTTCGATGGTCGTTTCATCTTGCAGACCAAGACCGATGGCCCGGTGCGCATGATTGTCGTCGACTATCGCCCCGGCGTGGTGCGGGCCTGCGCACAGTTCAATGACGCAAATTTTGGCGGCGTGCACGAACGAGCAACAGCCGTATCCGCGGGCGATCTCTTAGGGCGCGGCCATCTTGCCATGACGATCGATCAGGGGGCGGAGATGAGCCGCTACCAAGGCCTCGTCGCCCTCACGGGGGGTAGCCTGGAGGAGGCTGCTCATGAATACTTCCGGCGGTCCGAGCAGATCCCCACCAGGGTGCGGCTTGCCGTAGCCGAAGAACTGCGGGCGAGCGCAGACGGCCCAGATCACCGCTGGCGCGCCGGCGGGATGCTGCTGCAGTTCTTGCCGAAAAAGGCCGAGCGGATGCGCGGGCCTGATCTCGAGCCCGGAGACGCACCCGAAGGCGCCGCGGCGCACGCCGCACCGGCGGATGACGCCTGGATCGAAGGCCAGAGCCTGATCGCCACCGTCGAAGACATCGAGTTGATCGATCCGGACCTATCGAGCGAGCGCTTGCTGTATCGGCTTTTCCATGAGCATGGGGTCCGCGTCTTCAAGGCCTCGGGAGTAGAGGCGAAATGTTCGTGCTCGCGCGAGGGCGTCGCCTGCATGCTGAAAAGCTTCTCCAAGGACGATCGCAGTCACATGATCCAGGACGGCGTCATCGCCGTCACCTGCGAGTTCTGCAGCACCCGATACGTCTTTGCACCCGCCGAGGTCGACCTCGCAGAGGAAGGGTGAGCGCCGATCGATCAGCAGTTGGGGCCGGCCGCGCCGGCTCTCTCACCAAACTGCCGGTTTGGGTGGGCGCGCTTCGCTGCGAGCTTGTCGAAGAGTGCCCACCCTGCAACCTTTCGATTTGACCGGAGCACGCTAATTAATTAATCGTGCGCTCCGCGTCCGGGCTGTCGAGCGAAAACGCTGGTATATCGATTTCAAAGCGCTCGCCATCAAGAGTGACCATTCCGTAGGTGCCGACCATGAACCCCGATGGGGTGGGCAGAGGAACGCCGCTGGTATACTTGAATGCGGCTCCAGGCCTGAGCACGGGTTCCTCGCCAACAACGCCTGCACCGCGGACTTCTTGCCGGTGTCCGATGGCGTCCGTGATGATCCAGTGGCGCGTCTTGAGCTGGACCGTTATATCCCCATGGTTTCTAATCTCGATCGTATAGGCCCAGAAGTAGCGGCCCTCTTCGCTTGACGAGCGCTCGGGCATGAAGCGCGGCGACACGGTTACGGCAATGTTGCGTGTTACGGCCCGATACATGGGAACCCTTGTCCACAAAACGTCGAAATGGTCCGGCATCGGTTGCCGACAGTCAACAAAGTTCCTTGGCCTAAAGCGGCCGGAGCGGCTTCATGCTATGGTCGCGTTGTGACGAGCCGGCTGACTCCCTTGCGCTATTGAGGCGACGGTCTCATTTGTGAAGCACCTCGCTCAACCACAAACCTTCTCAGTGCCGCCAGTTCAAGGAAGCGTCATGTCGTTACCCAAACCCGGCGACCGCGACCTGCGGCTGGATTTGTTCCGCGGACTGGCGTTGTGGCTTATTTTCCTTGACCACATCCCGGACAACGTCGTCAACTGGGTGACCATCCGCAATTACGGCTTTTCCGACGCCGCTGAAATTTTCGTTTTCATTTCCGGTTACACGGCGGCGTTCGTGTATGGCCGCGCGATGCGCGAGCAAGGCGCCTTGGTGGCCAGCGCCCGCATTCTCAAACGGGCCTGGCAGGTTTACGTCGCTCATATCTTCCTGTTCGCGATCTACACCGCCGAGATTGCCTACGTCGCTCACAGTTTCGAAAATCCTCTCTACCAGGAGGAAATGGGCATTTTCGATTTTCTTCAGCAACCTGACATCACGCTGGCCCAGGCGATGCTCCTGAAATTCAGGCCGGCGAACATGGATGTCCTCCCCCTTTACATAGCGCTTCTCGCCGGATTCCCTCCTTTGTTGTGGCTTCTGCTGCGCTCGCCCGCGGTTGCGCTGGGCGCCTCGGTATTGCTCTACGCGCTGACGCTGCATTTCGATTGGAACATTCCGGCCTATCCGAATGGAACCTGGTTTTTCAATCCGTTCGCATGGCAACTGCTTTTCGTCTTTGGCGCTTGGTGCGCTGTCGGCGGCGCCAAGCAATTTTCAGCCGTGATTCGTTCTCCGATCACGGCCGCGGCTGCAATCGCGTATCTCGCCTTCTCATTCTGCATCGTGCTGACCTGGTACATACCAAGCCTCGAAGAACTGGTGCCGCAGTGGCTGGCAGATTGGATGTATCCGATCGACAAGACCAACCTTGACGTGCTGCGCTTTCTCCATTTCCTCAGCTTGGCGGTGCTCACGGTCCGGTTGGTGCCAGGTGATTGGCGTTTCCTGCGGTCCTGGTGGCTGCGCCCGGCCATTGTGTGCGGCCAGCATTCCCTCGAGATTTTCTGTCTGGGGGTGTTCCTGTCCTTTGCGGCGCATTTTGCCATGGTGGAGATCCACCAAGGTATCCTGATGCAGATTGCCATGAGCCTGCTGGGCATTGTCATAATGGTTGCGACAGCCGCCCTCATTTCGTGGTACAAAGCCATAGAAGGACGAAGTCCTCGATCACGACCTGGTCCACCAGGCGCTACCCTCGTGGGAGGAGGGGTATGAGACCGATCATCGTTGCCCTGCTTTGCGCCTTAGCGTTGGGCGCCGGCGGGGCCGGCGCCAGGGAAGGGAATGAATGCATCGTCGCCGCCGGCACGGTTGCGCCAGACTTCGGTCTGCCTCACGTAGCCCGCGCGATTGAGAAGAAAAAGCTCGACGTTGCGGTCATTGGCAGCGCATCCTCGGAACTCACGGGCCCGGCCGGAACGAACATCGCTTATCCGACCTCGATGCAGGAGGCGTTGCGCAGCCTCCTGCCAGGCGTCGCGGTTAAGGTCACCACCTACGCGCGGGCGAGGGAGACGGCGTCCGAAATGGAAGCCAAGCTTCCCCGCATCATCTCCGAAGCGGCCCCGGCTCTGGTGATCTGGCAGACCGGCACGGCGGACGCCATCCGGGGGGTCGACCCTGAAGAATTTCGCGTCGCTCTCGACGACGGCGTCGACCAACTGCGCGCTGCCGATGCCGATGTGGTCTTCATGAATATGCAGTACAGCCCGCGCACAGAAGCGATGCTGGCCGTCACTGCGTATGCGGATGCGATGCGGTTTGTTGCCTTGAAGCGGGAGGCGGTGCTGTTCGACCGCTTTACCATTATGAGGCGCTGGAACGAAAGCGGCGTATTTGACCTCTACGGAGCGACGCGAACAACCAATGTGGCCGAGCGGGTCCATGACTGCCTGGGGCGGCTCCTGGCTGATGTCGTGGTCGCCGGCGCCAGATTGGCGCCCGCCGCCGGCAAAGGCACGGACTAAGCCGTGATCCGCCCACTTGGCTCTTTCGCGCATTTCGTCGCCGCGAGTCTGGCGGCGACGGTGCTCTGCCTGCCCCCTCCCTACGCTCCGACGCAAGCCGGGGAGAGCAGGGAGGGGGCGGCGGCTGAGCCCGCATATGCGTGCAGCGATAATGCTCATTTGGCGCGGCTTTCCGCGCCATTGGCGCGGATGCGGCGGCTTATCGCCGCCGGGCGACCGGTCGCCATAATGGCCCTTGGCTCGTCGTCGACCGCGGGAGCGGGCGCCAGCGGCCCGACGGCGTCGTATCCGGCGCGCCTTGAGGCCGAATTGCGCAGCCGCTTCCCGGGGGTCGCCATCACGGTGCTAAACCGCGGGGTCAACGGCGAAGAGGCCGCCGACATGCTGGCGAGGTTTGACCAGGCCGCCGCAGAGGACAAGCCTGACGTCGTGTTGTGGCAGGTCGGCACCAACGCGGTGCTGCGCGACGATCCGATCGGCCCGGTCGACCGGCTCATCGTTGAAGGGCTGACGCGCATGAAGGCCCTTGGCGCCGACGTGGTGCTGATCGATCCGCAATTCGCCCCGAGGGTTCTTGCCAAGCCCGACGCGGAAAGCATGGTGAGCGACATTGCGGCGACATCCGCCAGACGCGGCGTCGACCTTTTTCCGCGCTTTGCCGTCATGAGGGAATGGCACGACGCGGCGATTCCATTCGAAGCGTTCCTTTCGCCGGACCTGCTGCACATGAACGACTGGGGCTACGCGTGTTTTGCGAAGCTTCTGGGCGCTGCCATCGCGGAGGCGGTGACGCGGCCGGTTGTGTCCGCCGGAGCGATTACATCGAAATAGTCACGCCTTCTCCAGCGCAACGGTCAGATCCGCCGCAATATCGTCGGGATGCTCGAGCCCGACCGAAAGCCTGACCAGGCCGTCGGTGATGCCGAGTTCGGCGCGTGCCGCCGGGGTCAGCCGCTGGTGGGTCGTGGTCGCCGGATGGGTGATCAGGCTCTTCGCATCGCCCAGATTGTTGGTGATGTGCACGAGCTTGAGTGCGTTGAGAAAGCGGAACGCCGCCGGCTTGCCGCCCGCCACTTCGAAAGCGATCAGGTTGGACCCGCCCCGCATCTGTTTTTTGATTGTCGCCGCCTGCGGGTGGTCGGGCCGGCCTGGATAGATGAGCCGGGTGATCCTGGGATGGCTGGCGAGCAGGTCCGCAATGGCGGCGGCATTCTGCGTCTGGCGGGCTACCCGCAGCGGCAGGGTTTCCAGGCCTTTGAGCAGCACCCACGCATTGAACGGCGACATTGCCGGTCCGGTCTGGCGTAGCAGGTTATGGATATTGTCCTGGATGAATTTTTCCGACCCCAGGATAACGCCGCCAAGGCAACGGCCCTGGCCGTCGATATGCTTGGTCGCCGAATAGACGACGCAGTCGGCGCCCAGCGCCAGCGGCGACTGGTAAATTGCCGTCGCGAAAACATTGTCCACCACGAGACGGGCCCCGGCCTCATGGGCGATCGCCGCAATGGCAGAAATATCGAGGACGTCGAGCGTCGGATTGGTGGGACTCTCGAGGAAGAATACTTTCGTATTCGGCCTCACCGCGCTGCGCCACTCATCGAGATCGAGCCCATTCACGAGGGTCGAGGCGACGCCGAACCGCGGCAGGAAATCCTCTACCACCCAGCGACACGACCCAAACAATGCCTTGGCGGCGATCACGTGATCGCCGGCCTTTACCTGGCCGATGATGGCATTGTGAACCGCCGCCATGCCGGTTGCGGTAGCGCGGGCCGCCTCAGCCCCCTCGAAGGCAGCCATCCGCGTCTCCAGCATGTGCACCGTCGGGTTCGAAAACCGCGAATACTGGTAGCCGGGGTCGGCGCCCGTGAAACGGGCCTCGCACTGCTCGGCGCTGCCGTAGACAAAACCCTGGGTGAGAAACAGCGCTTCCGAGGTTTCGCCGAACTGCGAGCGCAGGGTGCCGGCGTGAACGAGCCGCGTTTCGGGCTTGAGGTCGCGGGACACGGACATCGGAGCCTCCTTATGTCCAACAAAAAACCCGGCCGAGGGAACATTCCCAAAGACCGGGTGCGCATCCCCGGCCTTTTAGCGATTTGTTTAACGTGGCTGCAAGCCGGCCGGCTCAAATGACCACGGGATAACAACGCTCATAGGCTTCCCGAGGCTTCCCGTCAAGGCGGCCATCGGATAGAGCGGAGGCGTTCGCAGCCTTCCGCAGCCGCGTGGAGCGCAACGCAATGCGAGGACCCCTGTTCCCGGATTTCGCTGCAGCTCCTATCCGGGCTACGGTCGCCGCAGCCTTCAAAGCAGGACAGCGCCGTGTCGCTGAATTTGCGTGCTGACGAAAAAGGCATCTTGCCCGATCGCCTGATTGCGGTGCTGGTCAAGACCGGCGTCCTCATCCCGGCCAATGCGCTCGATGACGATCAGATTCAGCCGGCGAGCGTCGACCTGCGCCTCGGCGAGATTGCCTATCGGGTCCGCGCCAGTTTCCTGCCGGGGCCAGATTCCACGGTGGCGGAGCGGATTGATGAATTGAAGCTGCACGAGATTCCGCTCGGCGACGGCGCCGTGCTGGAGACCGGCTGCGTCTACATCGTGCCCCTGATGGAAAGCCTGTCCTTGCCGCGGGACATCGCAGCTTCCGCCAATCCGAAAAGCTCGACCGGCCGGCTCGACGTCTTCACACGAGTGATCGCCGATCAGACCCGAGGGTTCGATCGCATTCATGCCGGATACCACGGTCCGCTTTACGCCGAGATCAGCCCGCGGACTTTCCCGGTGCTGGTGCGCGAAGGGTCGCGTCTGTCGCAACTGCGGTTTCGCCGCGGCCATGCGGCGCTGACGGACGAGGCGCTTGCGGCGCTGCATCAACGGGAGCGCCTTGTCGATAGCGATGCGCCCGACTTTTCCGACGGCGTTCCGGTCGGCGTCGATCTCGTCGGCTTCGGCCCGGATAAATTTATCGGCTACCGCGCCAAACGGCATACCGGCGTCATCGATATGGATCGCCGTGCGAGCTACGACGTCGCGGAATTCTGGGAGCCGATCCGCGCGCGAGGCGACCGCAGTCTTATCCTCGATCCTGACGAGTTCTACATCCTGGCCTCCAAGGAAGCCGTGCAGGTGCCGCCCGACTACGCCGCCGAGATGGTGCCGTTCGATCCACTGGTGGGAGAATTCCGCGTCCATTATGCGGGTTTTTTCGATCCGGGCTTTGGCTATGCGGGCGCCGGCGGGCGGGGCTCCCGTGCAGTGCTGGAAGTGCGTTCCCACGAGGTGCCATTCATCATCGAACATGGCCAGATCGTCGGTCGTCTGGTCTACGAACGCATGCTGGCGCGGCCCGATGCTCTCTACGGCCGCAGCATCGGTTCGAATTACCAGGCGCAGAGCCTGAAGCTGTCGAAGCACTTTCGCGGGTAGACAAATCCCCCTTCCTTGCGCATTGCTTTCCGCACCGGCGGGGACCGCTTTTTCCACAGAGCGAAAAGCGCTGGTGTATTTCCATCTTAAAACAACTTAAAGTGAAAAGACGCAAGGAGGGGGCAATGCGGAAAACTCAAATTGCTTTCATCGGCGTGGTCGTCGCCGTGATGCCATGTCGCTCCGATGGCCGTCATCGGGCATCTGGACCGCACGCCAAATTGGTGTAGGCTGGCGGGCGCTTGCGGGCGTAGTTCAATGGTAGAACGGCAGCTTCCCAAGCTGCATACGAGGGTTCGATTCCCTTCGCCCGCTCCAATTTTCGGTTGTGGTCCGTACTCCGAGTGAAGCGCCGCGTTCACGCGCCCGTGAGCTGCTGGGGAATGCGCCTACCCTCCCGTCTCCGATCGCTCTTATCATTACTTTTTTAAAGAGTTGTTATGTCAGATCACCCCGAGAGCTGAGGAGCAGCCTTCCGCCCCGTGCTCATCTTTCGCCGGCTTTGATGTCGCATGCGCTGTATTAACGCATGTGATACACTATTTAACAAAAAGTGATGCGACCCAACGGTCAACCATCAGAGCGAACACGGACGGGGCAAGGATAGTGACAAAACATAGACACACAGCATCAGAAATCGCGAAAAAGCTCGCGATGGCTGACGAGATGACGGCCCAGGGCCGGCTTCAGGGCGATATTGCTAAGTCCTTGGGCATAAGCGTGATGACATACCATCGCTGGCGAAAAGCCCGAGGAGCGCCGGCGCGTACCGCTGCACGGCAGGCGACTGAGGCGATAAACATCCCGCCCGAGCGCGAGCAGATGAATCAAATCCGGGAGCTTCAGCTTGAGAACTCCCGCCTGCGGCGTCTGGTGACGGATCTCCTGCTTGAAAAGGTCAAGCTGGAGGAGGGACTGCGCTCAAGCCCGATTGCCCGCAAGGCGCTCGCTCACGGCTGAACTTCAGGCGTTCCGCTTACGGACCCGGAAAACCAAGACGTCGTCGCGGCGCGCTTTGTCTTCAAGAACGTCTCCCGTCTCGCGGATAAGATTGGGGATGTCGATTTCCGCCAGCGGATCGGTGCATTCCACCACCAGGGTGGCGCCCGGCTGCAGGCGCGACAGCGCCTTGCGGGTCCGCAGCGCCGGCAAAGGACACTTGAGACCCCGCAAATCCAGCGTCAATCCATCGGCAGCGTCGTTCATGGGGACCTCAATGCGGTGGGCGCGCCAACGAGACGGCTCTCATCGTCCGCGCGCGTCGTCGAGAATCAGCGCCGCGCCTTTCTCGGCGATCATCATGGTGGGCGCGTTGGTGTTGCCCGAGGTGATCGTCGGCATCACCGAGGCGTCGACAACGCGCAGCCCCTCCAGGCCCAACACCCGCAGCCTCTCATCGACCACCGCGAAGGGATCGCTGTCGCGTCCCATCTTGGCCGTGCCCACCGGATGAAAGATGGTGGTGCCGATATCGCCGGCGGCTTTAACGAGGCTCGCATCGTCGTCGCCGACGGACGGGCCCGGCAGATATTCCTGGGGCTCAAAGCGCCGCAGCGCCGGTCGCGATACGATGCGCCGCACCATTCGCAATGAATCCGCGGCGACGCGGCGATCCTCATCGGTCGCCAGATAATTCGGGGCGATGACCGGCGCTGCGTCTGGATCGGGCGAACGCAGCCGCAATTCGCCGCGGCTCGTCGGCTGCACGTTGCAGACGCTTGCGGTGAAAGCCGGAAAGGCGTGCAGCGGCTCGCCGAAGCGATCAAGCGACAATGGCTGGACATGGAACTGGATATTGGCGCGCTCGCGCGACGGATCGGAGCGGGTGAACAGCCCGAGCTGCGACGGCGCCATGGTCAACGGCCCGCGGCGCAGAAATGCATATTCCAGTCCTATGGCGACGCGTCCAAGCAACGAGTGATAGATCGTGTTCAGCGTTTTCACGCCAGACACCTTGAAAATGGCGCGGAGCTGCAGGTGATCGTGCAGGTTTTTGCCGACGCCCGGCCGATCAAGCACGATCGGAACGCCATGCTGGCGCAACTGCGCCGCCGGGCCGACGCCGGACAGCATAAGCAGGTGAGGCGACCCGATGCTGCCTGCGGCGAGAATGACGTTGCCTGCGCGGGCGCGCCGCAGCGCTCCCTGCTGCCGCCATCTCACCCCGACGGCGCGGCGGCCGTCGAACTCGATGCACTGTGCATGGCAGCCGGTTTCGAGTCGCAGATTGGGCGACCTCAGCGCGGGTTTGAGAAAACCGCGCGCCGCCGACCACCGCCGCCCACGCCTTTGGTTGACGTGGAAATAGCATGAGCCTTCGTTGTCGCCCGCGTTGAAATCCGCAATCGGCCTGATGCCTTCCTGGGCTGCGGCATCGCGAAACGCCTCAAGCAGTTCCCAGCGCACCCGCTGCCGTTCGATGCGCAATTCGCCGCCGACCGCGTGACTGGCCGAGGGCCCAAGGAAATGGTCTTCGTGCCGTTTGAAATAAGGCAGCACGTCATCCCAGCCCCAGCCCGTCAGCCCGAGCTGGCGCCAATGATCATAGTCCGCTGCCTGGCCCCGCATGTAGATCATGGCGTTGATGGAGGAGGAGCCGCCGATCACTTTGCCGCGCGGATAATGGAGGCTGCGGCCATTGAGGCCCTCCTCCGGCTCGGTCTTGAACATCCAGTCCGAGCGCGGATTGCCGATGGCAAACAGGTAGCCTGCCGGGATGTGATACCAGATCCAATCGTCACGCCCGCCGGCTTCCAGCAGCAGCACCCGGTTGCGCGGATCCGCCGAAAGACGGTTGGCCAGGACGCAGCCAGCCGATCCGGCGCCAACGATGATGTAGTCGTATTCGCCGTCAATGGATTCGGAATGGTTCATAATCTCTGCTTGAGCGCAAACCAGGCATTTTACGATAGGGCTGAGCGAGAGGCTCTTCACCTCTCACCGTCGGGGAGAGGCAAAGAGCGGCACGGCAACGTTTTCGATTCAACCATATCGAAATCCGCTCCAGGCCGCACTATCCTCGGTCCTGGCAATCGAAAAGCCGACCGCAAGGCTCACTTCGCGCGCCGCTCCGGCCCGCCGCCGCGCAATCGGGCGAACGCCCGGGCGGCGAACAGCCTGACCTGCGCCAGCAGCGATTCGGGCGCAGTCGGCTCGGCAGCCTCCGCAAGGTAGAGCCCCACGGTTGTGACCCGCCCCTTGGCGACGCCGTCGACCACAAGCTCGATGGTCCCAAGCGGGAGACGATCGCCGACCTTCGCCTTATGATCGAGATGGGCGGCGAAGAAGTCCGCAAGCGTTACGGCCCTTTCCTCGGGCGCGATGGCGAGGCCGTAGATTTCGCCAAGCGTGCCCAGCGTGACGTCGGCCGATACGAAGAAGTCGCCCAGCAGACGGACATCCGGGGCCGCGGGCGGCGGCATGTCCACGAAAAATCGGTCGAGCGCCCGAGCCTTCTCCGGCGGGGCCAGGAAATACGCGTAGTCGCCTTCGCGGATTTCGTCCGCCTCGGCCGCGGCGAGCACGCGCCCGTCGCGGACCACCAAAGTCAGCTTCGCCCATGTTGGGATCAGCCGGCGCCGAAGATAGGGATTTTTCGGACCGATCGCATAACCGACCAGTTCATGCTCGAGCTGCCCAGGCAGATCGAGTTCAATGCGCCGCGGCGCCGGGAGACTGCGCGGCAGGGCGATATGGAGACGGCGTGCCGCAAGCGCAACGGTCCAGCCCTGAACGAGAAGCGAAACGAGCACCACGACGAAACCGATATCGAAGAAGACGAGGGCGTCGCGCATGCCGACCAGCAATGGGATCGATGCGAGGAAAATGCCAACCGCACCGCGCAGACCCACCCAGGACACAAAGACCTTCTCGCGCCAGGAAAACCGAAACGGCGCAAGGCACAGAAACACCACAAGCGGGCGGGCGAAGAACATCAGCGCCGCGGCTACTTCAAGCGCCGGCAGGCTATGTTCAGCGAGCCGCGTCGGCCATGCGAGAAGTCCAAGCAGCACGAACATGACGATCTGGGCGAGCCATGTGGTGGCGTCGAGAAAGGCGATCACGCCACTGTGCGCGCGCGTCGGCCGGTTCCCGACGATCAGCCCGGCAAGATAGACAGCCAAAAACCCGGACGCATGCAGAACCTGGGCGGCGCCGAACACCACAAGTGCGGCGGTCGTGACCAGCGGCGCGTGAAGCCCCTGCGGCAGCTCCAGCCGATTAAGCGCCGCCACGATCACCCGTCCTCCGACGAAGCCGATCACAGCGCCGCCGACTGCCTGCACGGCGAGTTCCTCTAGAGCCGTGTACCAGGGCTCGTTGACCGCCATCGCCATTTCGACCAGCGCGACGGTGAGAAAGATCGCGAACGGATCGTTGGTGGCGGATTCGATTTCGAGGGTGGCGCCGACGCGCGGACGCAGCCGCAGGCCGCGCGCATGAATGAGCAGGAACACCGCTGCGGCATCGGTCGACGCCACCATTGCGCCCACCAAAAGCGACTCGATCCAATCGAATCCCAGCAGGAACCGCACAACCAGCGCCGTCAGCGCCGCCGTGAGCAGAACCCCGATGGTTGCCAGCACCGCCGCAGGCGCGAATGCGCTGCGAAAGGTCGCCAGCCGCGTGCGCAGCCCTCCGTCGAACAGGATCAGAGCGAGCGCCACCGCGCCGACCAGATAGGTCGTGCGGACGTCATCGAACTTGATCCCGCCTGGGCCGGATTCGCCTGCCAGGATGCCGACCAGGAGAAAGACGAGCAGCAGGGGAGCGCCGAACCGCAGCGCAACCAGACTCGACAAGATGCCCGCCAGCAGGAGGAGCGCCGCGAACATGATGGTGAGGCTGACAGTGTCGAGTGCTGCCATTTAGACCGGATCTCGATCGCGCCGAACCACGATAACGTCGTCGCGGGCTTGTTCCGCCGCCCCCAAGTTGTTTTGGCGCCGAGCACAAATAACCGACGTGGCCGGGACAAGCCCCGCCACGAGCCGGTGGAACTGCCAGCGCTCTAGCCCGAGCGCAATATGCTTTAGCGATGGATCGGGTCCTTCCACAGCACCTGCTCTGGCGGCTCGACCGGCTCGATATCGAGATTAACGACAATGGGCTCCTGACCGGATCGCACCAGGACGCATTCAAGCGCTTCGTCTCGGCTGGCATTGATTTCCTGGTGCGGCACATAAGGCGGCACATAGATAAAATCGCCCGGCCCCGCTTCGGCGGTGAATTCCAGCTTCTCCCCCCATCGCATCCGCGCCCGACCCCTGACAACGAAGATGATGCTTTCGAGGTCGCCATGGTGATGGGCGCCGGTTTTCGCGTTGGCATGGATCGTCACGGTGCCGGCCCAGAGCTTCTCAGCTCCTGCCCGCGCGCGGTTAATCGCCGTCGCGCGTAACATGCCGGGCGTTTGCGCCGTGTTGGGATCAAGCGCGTGACCCGGAATGACCTTGACGCCGTGAGCCTTCCAGTCAACGACCGCGTGAGGATCAGCGCGGGCATGCGAGATATCCGAGCGAGGATCGCGGTGTTGAGCCGGATGCGCATGGGCTTTACGATGATCTTGATCCATGAAGAGATCCCTAAGCTCTCATCGGTCTTGAAGTATAACGCGCGGGCCCAGGAATGGGGCCGATTTTTTGGCTGTCAGCGCCACAATACGCAGGCCTCCCAGCTTTGGCGCCTCTCCCATCCGGCGCGCTCGAGTTCCGGCCGATCGCTCTCGAATTGCGGATAGCCCAGGCAAAAATACCCGATGAAGCGCCACGATTTGGGAACATCGAGAACATCATTCATGCGCGCCGGATCCAGGATCGAAATCCACCCCATGCCGATATCTTCGGCGCGCGCCGCAAGCCACATCATCGAGATCGCCGTCACGGCCGAATACTCCGCTGTCTCCGGCATCGTCCGGCGCCCCAGGCCGTGCCCGACCGACGTGGCCCGATCTGTAAACGCGGCAAACTGGCAAGGCGCTTCCTCAAGACCGGCCAGCTTGAGTTTCGCATATCTCGCGGCCTGTTCGCCCGTATAAGATGCCAAGGCGTCCGCGTTACAGGCCTTGAACACATCGCGGACGACCTGGCGCCGTCGAGGATCATCGACCACGACGAACCGCCACGGCTGACACAGCCCGACGGACGGCGCCAGACAGGCGACTTGAAACAGCCGCTCCAGCGTCCCGGCCGGCAGCGGATCGGCGCGAAAACGCCTCACATCGCGCCGCCAGAGCAACAGATCGCGCAGGCGCATGCGGAAGGCCTCGTCGAATGGCGGAAGCTCGTTCATGACCACCTTCCCGACATTGCGACCGCAGTGAACAAAATGGCGATTTCGATGATCTGTTCCACCGCCCCCAGCACGTCTCCGGTTTGTCCGCCGATCTGCCGCATGGTGAGCCGCGCCATTAAAAGGCCGGCGCAGGCGGCGACGATCAGGCCGATCATTGCCGCGATGAGTCCGAGCGCAGTCAGAAGCGTCACAACGCCCAACGCAGCCGCTACAGCCGCCGCTCGCGGACCAGGCTGCCCCGCCTGCGCGGACAAGCCATCGAGACGGGCTGGGGGAACGAAATGCATGAACACCGGCAGCGCCGCGCGGGCCGACACGTGCGCCGCAATCAGCGCCGGCGCGACCGGGACCGGGCTCGCTAACGCAGCGAGCGCCGCCCAGCGCAACAGGAGCGAGATCGCGAGGGCGCAAGCCCCGTAGGTGCCGAGACGGCTGTCGCGCATGATCTCCAGTTTGCGCGCGCGGTCCCGCCCGCCGCCGAGGCCGTCCGCCGTATCGGCAAGGCCGTCTTCATGCAGGCAACCGGTGACAAGGAGAGTGGCGGACAGCGCAAGCGCAGCCGCAAGCGTCGAAGGAAGTTTGAGTCCCAACGCCGCCGCGTATGCCAGCGCGCCGGCGCCGCCCACGATGAAGCCGGCCAGCGGGAATGCCCAGCTCGCGCGCGCAATATCGCAGGTCTCGATCGGAGCGGAGAAACCAAGCGGCAGGCGCGTACAGATCGAAATGCTGATGTTGAAATCCCGGGCCAGATCATTCGCCCAGCTTTCGCGCGTCCTCATCGCGGGCTCCCGGTCGATCATTTCTCCAGAGTCGCGGCTTGTCCGGAGTCATGGCCGTCCCCGGCTTGATCCGCAGGACGGCCATGACGACGGAAACGCGATTCGCCCGCCGGAACGGGCTCCACCTGAGCAAAACCAGTGGACAGGTGGCGATGAAAAGCAGATTTTCCGAGGCCGCAACATCTGCCAGCCGCCATGACGCGCTTTCCATCCTTCGCCGCACTGCGCACCGCCTGCCTTGATCTTCCGCCCGCCAATGACGCCGCGGCAGCATCGGCCGCGGATCGCAACGCCAAGCTCACCAAGCCGCCGGGCAGTCTCGGGCGCCTGGAGGACCTCGCCATCTGGCTTGCCCAATGGCAAGGGAGAGATCCGCCGCGGCTCGACCGCATCGAGGTGCTGGTATTCGCCGGCAATCATGGCGTCGTGGCGCAGGGCGTATCGGCCTATCCGGCCGAGGTGACGGCGCAGATGGTGGCCAATTTCGCCGCCGGCGGCGCCGCCATCAACCAGCTTGCC
Organism: Hyphomicrobiales bacterium; assembly: GCA_021323775.1. Lineage (GTDB taxonomy): Bacteria > Pseudomonadota > Alphaproteobacteria > Rhizobiales > Xanthobacteraceae > JAJPKK01. Next base: position 20,562 of record JAJPKK010000010.1, on the reverse strand, counting down.
GCCGCGGCGGGCGCGCGGCTGCAGGTCGTGCCGCTTAACCTCGATCAAGCAACCGCAGACTTCACCAAGGAACCTGCGATGGAGGAAGACGCATTTCTGCGTGCGGTCGCCACCGGCTACGACACGGTGCCGCCTGATGCGGATCTCGTCTGCCTTGGCGATGGGTATCGGCAACACCACGGCGGCCGCCGCCATAGCGGCGGCGCTGTTCGGCGGCGGCGGGATGCGCTGGGCGGGCCGTGGCACGGGCGTCGATGACAATGGCCTCGCCCGCAAGCGCGCTGTGATTGACAGGGCGGTGAAACGCCATGCTGGGCTCCTCGGCGATCCGCTCCGCATCGCCGCCGCGTTGGGGGGGCGTGAGCTTGCAGCGATCCTGGGAGCTGCGCTCGCAGCGCGCAGACGCCGTGTTCCGGTCCTTATCGACGGCTTCGTGTGCACCGCCGCTGTCGCTCCGCTCATGATGCTGCGCGCCGATGGGCTGGCGCATGTGATGGCGGCCCACGTCTCGGCGGAAGCAGCCCATCGGGCCCTCCTTGACGAGCTTGGCCTCAAGCCGCTGCTCGACCTCGGCATGCGGCTTGGGGAAGCCTCCGGGGCCGCCGTCGGTTCGCTCATTCTTCGCGCCGCGCTTGCGTGTCATGCCGGAATGGCGACGTTCGCCGAAGCCGGCGTCTCCGGCAAGCTGTAGATCATACCTGCGCGATGGCATGAAAGAACGTCCCGGTGACATGGCCTCTCCGGCCGCCGGCATCTTTGACTGCCCCGCCCTGCATATCGGTAAGCTCGAGAAAAACTTCGTCGGCGCCCGGCGAGATCAGCGTCGCATAGTGGAACTCATGTCCGCGAATGATGCTGCCCGCCCGCCCCAGCGCGCCGTCAGCGAGAAGCCGCGCTTCCCGGTAGCCGAGATTGAGCTTGCGCGCAGCGAAGCTCGTCGCATGTCCGAGCAGGCCGGCCATTGCGTGGCGCGTACCGTGTGCGTCCTCAAGGCCTTCGCCCAGAACCATGTAGCCGCCGCACTCGCCGTGCACCGGGCGGGCCGCCGCGAACCGCCGCAGCCCTTCCCGGAAACGATGAGCGTTTGCGAGCACGCCGGCATGCAGCTCCGGATAGCCGCCGGGGAGCCAGCAGGCATCGCAGTCGTTCGGAGGAGGCTCGTCAGCAAGCGGCGAAAACGCAACGATCTCGGCGCCGGCGCGCCGCCAGCCATCGCCCAGGTGCGGATAGAAAAATGTGAAAGCCTTATCTGACGCGACCGCGATGCGTTGCCCGGGCGGAGGCAATGCGGGGCGGCGGCTCGCTGCCGCAACGTTGAGCGGCGCGGCTATTGCGTGGATCCGGTCGAGATCAAGATGGCGCTGCGCGATATCGGCGAGGCCGTCGAGAACCGCTGCGAGGTCGCTGTGTTCTTGCGCCTGCACGAGCCCGAGATGGCGTTCCGGCAAGGTCAGCGCTTGATCGCGCGGCATCGCACCGAGCACCGGGATGCCCAGCCTCTCGATCGCATCTTCAACCAGCGTGCGGTGCCGCGCGCTGCCGGCGCGATTGAGGACGACGCCGGCGATGCGCACGCGTGGATCGTGCGCTGCAAGACCGCGGACAACCGCAGCGGCCGTCTGCGACTGCCCCGAAATATCAAGGACCAAGAGCACCGGCAGGCAGAAGAGTGTCGCGAGGTCCGCGGTCGATCCGGCCCGGCCTGGCGGTCCCGTCGCCCCGTCGAACAGCCCCATGACGCCCTCAATGACGACAAGCTCCGCAATTTTGGCGGCGTCTGCAGCAAGCGCATTCAAGAGGTCCGGAGGCATCGCCCAGCTATCGAGATTGCTGCTTGCGGCTCCGGTTGCGGCGGCGTGGAATGCCGGATCGATATAATCCGGCCCGGCCTTGCCGGCGCAAACCGCGATGCCGCGCCGTTTAAAGGCTGCAAGCAAACCGAGGGTCACGGCGGTCTTGCCGGAACCGGACCGCGCCGCCGCCACGATGAGCCCGCGCGCCGTCATGACTGGCCGGTTCGGTGGTGACCGCGGCGCCCGGGCGCTCTATAGGCAATGCAATGAGCCCGCAAGATCGGCCACTGCGCCGCGGCTGGACGACCGGCGCCTGCGCCACTGCTGCCGCAAAGGCAGCCTATACGGCGCTGCTGACCGGCGAATTCCCCGATCCGGTCGAGGTGACGCTGCCGCGCGGCGAGCGGGTGTCTTTCGCGCTCGCGGTTACCCGAAAAGACGCGGACTCCGCCACCGCCGGCGTCGTCAAGGACGCCGGCGACGATCCGGATGTCACGCACGGGGCGCTCGTGCTTGCGACGGTTCGCGCCGCTCCCCGCGGCGCCGGCGTCACCTTTCGCGCCGGCCCCGGCGTCGGCATCGTCACGCGCCCGGGCCTGCCGATTCCCCCCGGCGAGCCTGCGATCAACCCGGTGCCACGCCAGATGATTCGCGACGCCATCGCAGAAGTTGCGGCGGCTTCCCACCGTTCCCTTCCCCCTGGGCGACGAAGGCAGTCTCTTGTGGCGAGCCCCTCGGGCTGCCCTCCCCCTTGTGGGGAGGGGGGCGCGCCGAAGGGCGCTTCCGGAGACGATAGGCCCGCCCCCCCACCCTCCCCCACAAGGGGGGAGGGAGAGGAAGCGGCCGCTCCAAATGCGATCACCCCGCCTCTCGTGCTGGGCAAGGAAAAATGGGGATGCGATGTCGAAGTCGAGATCTCCGTCGCGGGCGGGGAACAGCTTGCTGCCAGGACGCTCAATCCGCGGCTCGGCATTGTGGGCGGCCTGTCGATCCTGGGGACGACCGGCATTGTGATCCCGTTTTCGTGCGCCGCCTGGATTCATTCGATCCACCGGGGCATCGATGTGGCGCGTGCGGCGGGCGTGGCTCACATCGCGGGTTCGACCGGGCGAAACTCGGAAATCGCCGTGCAGAAGTTGCACCATCTTCCCGAGATCGCGCTTATCGACATGGGGGATTTCGTCGGCGGCATGCTCAAATATCTGCGCCGGCATCCGATCGCCCGGGTGACGATCGCGGGCGGTGTCGGCAAGATGACCAAGCTTGCTCAGGGCATGCTCGATCTTCACGCGAAGCGCGGTTCGGTGGATCTTGCGGCTTTGGCGGATTTCGCCAGAGCCGCCGGCGCGCCGGAGTCTCTGATGCAATGCATCATGGCTTCCAACACGGCCGCGGAAGCATTCGGGCGCGCAGTGGCGGAAAACGTGAACCTGGGCGATGAGGTCGCACGCGCGGCGCGAGAGACCGCAATGGATGTGGTAGCGGGCAGCGGCATTGACATCGAGATTGCGCTGTTCGACCGCGATGGCCGGTTGGCTGGTCATGCGCCGTTCGGATCGCATCACGACGGCGCCTCACCGCGAAACCGGCGGCGATAATCGGGGTCATAGAGCGCGCTGTCGCGGAAATCCTTGGCGGCAAGCGCCCGGCCGACGAGAACGAGAGCCGTGCGTTCGATCGGCTCGGCCGCTAGCAGTTGCGCAATGTCGGCGAGCGTGCCGCGGATCACGCGCTCATCCGCCCAACTCGCTCGCGCAACCACGGCGACCGGGCAGTCGCAGCCGTAAAAAGGCGTAAGCTCATTTACGATGCGGCTGATCGAAGTGATTGCGAGATGGATCACGAGTGTGGCCCCCGTAGCCGCGAAGCCCGCGAGTTGCTCCGCCTTGGGCATGGCCGAAGCGCGGCCGGGCATGCGGGTCAGCACGACGCTTTGTGCCACCTCCGGCACTGTCAGTTCGCAGCCGAGCGTCGCGGCTGCCGCTGCGAATGCCGGCACGCCGGGAGTGATGGTGTACGGGATGCCGTGGCGATGGAGTCGCCGCAACTGCTCGGCAAGCGCGCTGTAAATGGAGAGGTCGCCCGAATGCAGCCGCGCCACATCGAGGCCCGCGGCGTATGCCTTCACGAACTCCGCCTCGATTTCATCGAGCGTCAGCGGCGCCGTGTCGACGATGCGGGCATTGCCCGGGCAATGCGCGAGCAATTCCTGCGGCACGATCGAGCCGGCATAAAGGCAGACCGGGCAACGCGCGATCAGGTCGCGTCCGCGCACCGTGATGAGGTCTGCCGCCCCCGGCCCCGCGCCGATGAAATGCACCGTCATGGCGGAACCTCAGTTTCAACGAGCGCGCAGGTCGCGGGGCCGGCCGCAATGCGCGGCGCGATCAGCCGCGCCGTCGGCCCCCCGGCGGCGAGGGCCGCTGCTTCTGCAACGGATGGCACGCCGGCGAGTGCGATCACGCGCTCGGACCGCGTCGTCGCCCGCAGTCCAGCCGCCGCAAGATCAGGCGGCGGTATCGTGACCAGGGGTACGCCAATTGCCGATGCGGCCGCGGCGATTCCGGGCTCCTCTCCTTTGGCGGCCGAGGTCGCTATGAGGCCAAGCCTCGACACGGCAACGCCCGCCTGGGCGAACGCCGCCATGATCGCGGCCTCGATTTCGGCCGCCTGCACGCCTTTTCGGCATCCGACGCCTGCCACGATCATGGTTTGATCCATGTCCATTGAGTGACCGGGATGGCCGGACGCCAGCCGGTTTTGCCGCCAACCACATCGGCCCGTGTGACCGCTATGCGCATCAGCTCGCCGCCAAGCGCGGCGTAACGTGCAAGCAGCAGCGCCTCCGTTTCCAACGTCACGGCGTTCGCAACCAGGCGGCCGCCATGCGGCAGCATCGATACGGCGGATTCAAGGACGCCCCCGGCGCCGCCGCCAATGAAGATGGCGTCGGGCTTGGGCAGGCCGCCCAAGATCGCCGAGGCTTCGCTTTCGATAACTTCAAGCCCCGGAACACCGAATGCCGCGGCATTGCGGCGGATGCGCGCTGCACGGTCGGTGCGCCGTTCGATCGCAATGGCGGCGAGCGAGGGGTCCGCCAGCATCCATTCAATTGCGACCGAGCCGGAGCCAGCGCCGACATCCCACAGCAGCTCGCCCCGGCGGGGCGCGAGCGATGATAGCGTTATGGCGCGGATCTCCCGCTTGGTGATCTGGCCGTCGTGCTCGAACAGGGCGTCGGCGAGACCCGCCGCCCGCGCAATGACGCGAGCGCCGGGCTCTGCCTTGACTTCGATCGCGACGACGTTGAGATCATCGATCTCACGCAAATCGAATTTCGCTGCCGTCGTGGCCCGGATTCGTTCCCGTTTCCCGCCCAGCGCCTCCATGACGATAAGAGACGACGCGCCGAAGCCGGTATCCGACATCAGGCGCGCGAGATCCGCAGGGCCGTCCGCGCCGGATGTCAGGACCAGCACGCGCCTGCCAGGCTGCAAATGCGGGCGGACGAGGTCGAGCGCGCGCCCGTGCAACGACACCTGTGTGGTGTCCGGCAGCGCCCAGCCGAGCCGGGCAGCCGCGAGGCTGAACGCCGATGGCGCCGGCGCCACCAGCATCTCCGCCGGATCGATATGGCGCACCAGAACAGCGCCGACGCCATAGACAAAGGGATCGCCCGACGCGAGCACGCAGACCGGCCGACCGCGCTGCGCCAGCACCTCGTCCACGGCGCGCTCGAATGGCGAAGGCCATGGGCGAGCCGCGCCGCGAATGAGCGCGGCTGCCAGCGCCAGATGCCGCCTGCCGCCGAACACGATTTCGGCGTCGCCGATCAGGCCGCGCGCCACCGGACTGAGCGCATCAATGCCGTCCTCGCCGATGCCGACGATGGACAGCCAGCGCAGCAATGCGGCACTCTCCGGCAAAATTGGATCAACGCGCGACATGCGAGTGCTTATCCTCGGCGGCACAATGGAGGCGCGGCAGCTCGCCGAACGCCTCGCCAGGCGGGCCGATCTGGCGGTGACCCTGTCGCTCGCCGGCCGCACCGCGGCGCCGGCGCGGCAGCCGGTTCCAGTGCGCCTCGGCGGTTTCGGCGGCGCGCAAGGGTTGGCGGATTATCTTTGCAGGGAGAAAATCGATGTTCTCATCGATGCGACGCATCCTTATGCCGCCGCTATTTCCCGCAACGCAGCCATCGCCGCACCGCAGGCACGCGTTGTGTTGCTTGCTCTGCGTCGTCCTGCCTGGACGCCGATGGCGGGAGATCGCTGGGTCGAGGTTGACGATGTGGCGGGCGCCGTGCGAGCGCTCGGCGACGTCCCGCGCGGCGTCTTTCTTGCTCTCGGCCGCAAAGAAATCGAGCCCTTTGAGGAGGCGCCGCAACATCGTTATCTGGTCCGCAGCGTCGAGCCGATCATGCCGCCGCTCATGGTGCCGCAAGCTGTTTACATTACCGGCCGCGGTCCTTTCGCCGAGGCCGACGAACGCGCGCTGCTCATCGCGCACCGCATCGACGTCATCGTCGCCAAAAACAGCGGCGGCCCTGCGAGCTACGGCAAGATCGCGGCAGCCCGTGCGCTCGGGCTGCCGGTGATCATGCTGCGCCGGCCGCCGCAGCCCCCTCCCTACCCGCAAGCGGGGGAGGGCAGGGAGGGGGCTGCGGTCGAAACCGTGGATGGGGCCGTGGCCTGGCTCGATCATGCGTGCGCCCTTGCGGCTTCGCGCGGTGTGTAGACGAGCGGGGTCTGGCCCCTGCGAGCGACAATGCGGGTTTCAGCCGAGCCGACAATGACGAGCGTTGCCATGTCGGCGGCGATTGATTTCGCGACGCTGAGCGTCGTCACCTCGACCTGTTCGCCGTCGCGTCCGATCGCCCGCCCGAATATGACCGGCGTCGATCCCGGCAAAAGCCGGCCGACGCAATCGAATGCGGCGCCGAGTTGCCACGGCCGCGCCCGCGACACCGGATTGTAGATGGCGATGACAAATCCAGCTCCTGCCGCGGCTTCGAGGCGTCGCTCGATCAGCTCCCACGGCTTGAGGTTGTCTGAGAGCGAAAGCGCGCAGAAATCGTGCCCCAGCGGCGCGCCCGCCCGCGCCGCCACAGCAAGCATTGCGGTGACGCCCGGAACAATCGCGAGGTCCAGCTCGCGCCACGCCGGCGGACCAGCTTCGATCGCGGCGCACACAGCCGCCGCCATGGCGAATATGCCGGGATCGCCGCCAGACACCAGGGCGACATGTGCCCCATTGGCGGCGTGTGCGAGAGCGGCGGCGGCCCGCGCCTGCTCTTCACGGTTATCGGACGGATGCCGCGACTGGCCTGGGCGAACCGGCGCCCGGTCCAGATAGGCGCTGTAACCGTAGAGGGCTTCGGCGGCTGCCAGTGCAGCGTGGGCCTCGGGCGTCAGCCAGCGTGCATCTCCTGGCCCGAGGCCGATCACGGTCAGGCGCCCGCTCACGGGCGGCGCTCCCAGCCCGCCACCAGCACGGTCGCGAAATAGGGTGCACAGTCATCCGGCTTGTCGACGAGGCGCATCGCCACCGCGTCCGCCATCGTGCCGCGCTCCACATACATGGCGCGGCCAAGCCGGCCGGCGCGCTCCAGGGCCCGGCGCACCTTCGCCAAGTTGCGGCCAAGTTTCATGACCGCCGCTGCATCGGCATCGGCAAGGCGGCGCGTAAGCTCGTCCTCGGCAAGCGTGCCCGGCAGCACCGTGAACACGTCATTGCCCTGCGCGATGGGGGCGCCGATCGTCGACCAGCAGCCGGACATCCCGCTCACTCCGGCGATCACCTCGGTTGGATAGCGGAACGCGAGCCGCACATGGAGATGCATGTAGGAGCCGTAAAAAAGCGGATCGCCCTCGCAGATCACCGCAACCGAGCGACGCGCATTCAGATGGGCTGCGACCGCGGCTGCGCTGTCGTCGTAGAACGCCTCGATCTTTTCGCAATAGGCCCCAGCCCCTCGCGGGATTTCCGTCGTGACGGGATAGAGCAGCGGCAATTCGATGGCATGCGGCCGGATATGGTCGGCCGCAATGGCGCGGGCGCGGCTGACATTGCCGGCCTTGGCGAAATGCGCCACCACGTCGGCGTCCCGCAGCGCCCGGATCGCCTTGAGAGTGAGGAGTTCCGGATCGCCGGGGCCCACTCCGACGCCGATCAGCCTTGCGGTTTCGCTCATATCCCGGGCCTCGCGAGCGCATTGACGGCCGCGGCCGCCATGGCGCTGCCGCCTATCCGGCCGCGCACGATCAGAAACGGGACGTGCTGTTCGTTGGCCGCCAAAGCCTCCTTGGCTTCCGCGGCGCCCACAAAGCCGACCGGCATTCCGAGGATCGCAGCCGGCCTCGGCGCGCCTGCGTTCAGCAGTTCAAGAAGCCGGAACAATGCCGTCGGGGCGTTGCCGATCGCCACCACAGCGCCCGCGAGCTTGTCGCCCCACAAATCCAGGGCCGCTGCCGACCGTGTCGTGCGAAGCTTTTCCGCGCGCGCCGGTACGCTGGGGTCGTGCAGCGCGCAGAAGACTTTATTGTGCGCCGGCAGTCGTGTCCGGGTGATGCCGTGCGCCACCATCTCGGCGTCGCAAAGGACCGGCGCGCCGCGCGCCAGAGCGGCCCGGGCGGCGGCGATGAGGCCGTGGCCAAACAGGAAATGTTTCGCGGCCTCGACGAGCCCACAGGCATGGATCATACGGATTGCGACCTCAGCCTCCTCGGCCGAAAAGCGGGCGAGATCGGCTTCCGCGCGGATGATTGCGAACGACCGTTCGTAGATTGCGGCGCCGTCGCGCAGATAGGGCTCAGCCATGAGCAGCCCCCTTGCTCTTTGCGGCGAGGCGCAAAATCTCTCGACTAAGGTTCGCAGGATCGAGGTAGTGACTGGGCGTCACACGCGCGGAGCCATGGCGGACGATGCCGCAGCCGCGCGGAGTACCAACTACGGTGAGCGCTGTTGGCATTGGATGGGCGCAGCCCTTAGGGCAGCCCGAAATGTGGATCGCAACGCCTCGAGGTCTACATGATAACAGCGCCACGCGCTTCTCCTCTCCTCCTTGTGGGGAGGGAGTCCCGAGGCCCAAGTCGCGGCGTGAGTTCGTGCCTATGAAGGCAAGGGCGGACGCCAGTCCTGACGCAAGCTCGCGGGCCGGAATCAGCCCCGCGGCACAAGCCGGAGCGCCTGGGCAGGCGACGATACGACGTCGGGGATCATCAGCGCGCACCACGAAGCCGAGCCGCTCCGCCGCGGCGGAGAGGTTGAGTGCGTCTGGCGCTGAAACCCCGATCAGCAACAATGCGCGATCGGGCGCCGGCCGCACCGCTGTTGCGCCATGAGCAGCGGCAAAGCAGATGATTTCCCCCAGTGCGGCGGCCTGCGTCTGGCCGAATGCAAGCCCGATACCGACCGCAGCCGTGCCGTCGAGCGCCGAATGCAGTCCGATCATCTCGGCCGGCATCCGCTGCGGCGGCGGAGCTGCCGGCTCGATTATGGCCACCGCCGAACGAAACGCCTCACCCCCCTCAGTGCGGAGAATCTCCGCCGCGCGGGCGGTCGCGCCGCGTGCAGCGATGGTCCTCAAGACACCGATGACCGCAGCCACAACATCCGCTGCCGCCACCGTTCCAAGCCAGCTCGCCGACGCGCCGTCGCCGCCTAGCCCCAGATGAAATCGCGGCACGCCAAATCGCGACCCTGGGTCCGGCTCGGCCGCGCGCAACCTGACATCAGCCGTGAGCGCATCGAGATGCAACGGACCGGCGCCATCCACCACGACGGAGACTTTCGGGGACAGCGCCAGCCCTGCGTTTGCAATCGCGGAACGCAGCTCGGCAGCCACTTGGGCGGTGTCAACTCCCTCCTCCCTTGTACGGGAGGGGAGAAGATCCGCGCCCATGAGGTCAAACCCCGCGATGACCGGGACACCCTCGAGAGCGGCGATCCCCAGTTCCGCGACGGCCGACGCAAACAATGGCGCTGAGTCGGCCGTCAGCCCGCGCACCTGAAGGCTGCCGCGAGCCGAGACTTCGATGGCGCCGTTGCCGTGCCGGCCCGCCGCCTCGCAGAATCCGAGCATTGCGTCGAGAGGTATCGGCGCGGCCGGCATCAGGCGCACCAGCAGACCATCGCCGGTTTGCATCGGGGTCGATAAGCCGGGGCAGACGCCGCGGACGCGGGGCACATTCATGACGCCGCCTCCGCCATCATCGCGTGAAGATCGGCGTCGATGTCGTTGCGCCGCGGATGCCACCAACCGTGACGACGCGCAGCATCAAGGCGCCTCGCAATAGCGCGCGCCGCGGCTGGATTTTCCCGCAGCAGGAATGCACGCACCTCTCGATCGGCCAGATAGGCTTCGTGAACGAGGTCGATGAGCTCACTCGCAACAGCGTCCGTCATTTGCGCGAATCCGATCAGCCGATCGACCGTTTCGGCAAGCTCCGCAGCGCCGCGCGGACCATGGCGCATCTGGCCCGCAATGAAGCGCGGGTTGATGGCGCGGGCGCGCACGATGCGGGCGAGCGCGGCATCGAGCGGACGCGCGCGAGGGCGCTTGGGGTCGGTCACATCGAGCATGATCAGATCGGGGGCACGGCCGAACGTGATTGCGGCTGCCGCAAAGCCGCCGACGAAGGCGACGTCTTCGGCGCCTTCAAGCAGGTCGCGGCCGGGATCGTCACTGGGGTGCACCAGCAGATCGGCGCATGCGATCCGTTCGGCGAACGCACCGGGCAATGGCGTCGCCCCGCCTTCCGGACCTCCGTAAGCGTGAGATGCCGAAGCCAGATAGGCTGCCCCAATGGCGGTCCGATCGGCATCGCTATCGACCAAATCCTCGACGCCGGCGCCATAAGCGCCGGGCGCGGCGCCGAAAATGCGGGCGGGCGCCCCTCCGTTGGCCTCGCACGCAGCAGCCAGCGGATTTTCATCCGGGGTCTCCTCGCGTACCGCAATCGCCCGCACGGCGGCATCAATGAGCGCAATCTGCGCCGGAAAGAGGTCCCGGAACAGGCCGGAAATTCGCCACGTCACATCAACACGCGGCCGGCCGACCGCCGCAGTCGGCAGCACCTCGATGCCGGTAAGGCGGCCAGTGGCCGCGTCCCAGGTCGGCCGGCACCCCATCAGGCTGAAACCTTGGGCGATCTCTTCGCCGCCGGTGCGCAACGTCGCGCTGGCCCAGAGGTCTATGACGAGCGCACGCGGCATCTCGCCATGGGCCTGGAGGTAGCAGCGGATCACCTCGTCGGCGGCGCGCTGTCCGAGATCCATGGCTGTCGGGGTCGGCAGCATGCGAGGATCGGCAACGAACAGATTGCGGCCGGTCGGCAATACGTCGCGCCGTCCGCGCACCGGCGCGCCCGCCGGGCCGGGCGGGATTCTCTTCCCGTCAAGTGCGGCCAGCAGGGCGGCAGATTCCGCGGCAGCGCTGGCCTGCCAACATGGATCGGCACCGTGCGCCAGGGGCCCGCGTCCGTAGACGTGAAGACCATCTTTGACGGCAAGATCCTTAAGATCGCACAGCCATGCATCGATGCGGCGGAGCGCCTCGTCCGCATCGGCAGTCGCATCGACCCCGGCTTCGCGCCCGATGCCCGTCTCCCTTGCCGCCTCGACGATCAGAGCCGCGAGCCGCTCGCGACGCCTGCGATCCAGGCCATCGGCCTGGACATATTCGTCGACGAGGCGTTCCAGCCGCTGCGCATCGCCTGAAAGACCGGCCGCGACCAATGGCGGCGGCAGATGAGAGATGGTGACGGCGGCGATCCGGCGCTTGGCCTGCGCGGCCTCGCCCGGATTGCTCACGATGAACGGATAGAAGACCGGCAATTCGCCGACGACGGCCTCCGGAAAGCAGGTCGCCGTCAGCGCCACGGCTTTGCCCGGCAGCCATTCGAGCGTGCCGTGGGCGCCCATATGAACGAGCGCGTCCGCCCGGAAGACGCGCCGCAGCCATAGCCCGAATGCCATCAGCGCATGACGCGGCGGCAGCGTCGGATCATGATAGTCGGCGCGCCGCTCGGCCGCACGGCCGCGGTCGGGCGCCACCGCCGCAATGATGTTTCCGCAGAAAGTGACGCGAAACCGAAAGGCGCCGTCGCGCACATCTGGATCGTCGGCGGGATCGCCCCACGCTGCGTGAAGGCAAGTTATCAGCTCTGTGGGTAGATCGCCCAGGAGCTGCGCATAATCGGTGAGCGACAGGAAGGCCCCGCCTGCCGCCCCCTTCCCAATCGAAATCGGCTGCTGCCGATTGCGATCACTTAATTCCGTGGCTGAACCCCCATCAAGGCGAGGGGCGCGCTGTCGGGCGCAGCCTCGATCGAGCCGATCGAGCAGCGCGCGCGAGGTCTGCGGCGCGTCGCGCACGCCGTAGCCCGCCGCCGCAAGGTCGCTGAGCAAGGCCGCCACGCTCGCCGGAACATCAAGACCGACGGCATATCCGGTGCGGCCCGGCGCCGCCGGATAATCAGGCATCAGCACAGCGATGCGGCGCTCGGCGCGGGGCTTCTCCTGCACGCGCACAAGCGCGGCGGCGCGGTCGGCGACAGCAGCAACGCGGTCCGGCTCCGGCCTGCTCGCAAACGAGGTAAACGCGAGTTGGGGATGCGGCGGCGATGAATCTTTGAAAGCGATCGCCCCTGCCAGCACCCGCCCGTCCAGCTCCGGCAGCACCACGTGCATGGCAAGATCGGCGGCGGAGAGTCCGCGCGAACTTTCGCGCCATGCGGCGCGCCTGGTGGTGGCGATCACAGCCTGGAGCACAGGCGCGTCCAGGTCATCGAACGGGCTCGGATCGCCTCTATCCGCGCCGGCCGCGAAGGCGGTGGTCGTGATGATGACGGCAGGTTTGAGACGCCCCATGGCGTCGCGAATGAACGCTGCCGCTGCGGCCTCCTTGAGACTCGTGATCGCAAGCGGCACCGGTGCGAGACCGCGCGCCGACAGCGCCTCGCACAAGGCATCAATGGCGGCCGTATCGGCCGCCAGCAACAACGCCCGATAGAAAATGACAGGCGCGACCGGACGCCCCGGCGCGAGGCTCAGCACAAGCCGCCCGATGTCCATCGGCCCCGCATCAGGCAAATAGCCGGCGAAGCGCGGCAGCGGCGTCGGCTCGGCGGAATTGAGTCTCCGCCCGGCGTGGCAGGCGAGGCGGCGCAGCAATGCGCGCAGATTGTCTCGCCCGCCCTCGCGAAAAAAACGCAATAGCGTATCCAGCTCTCCGGGCGGCAAGGTCGAAGCCTCCGCGAGGCGGGGGTCGTCGCGATCCTCGCCGGGCAGCAACGCCAGCTTGATGCCGCGGGTGCGGGCGAGCGTTGAAAGCTGCTCGATCCCGTAGCGCCACCAATCGAGGCCGCCGATCAGGCGCACCAGGATGACCTTCGCAAAAACTGCTGCCCGGTCGATCCACAAATCGACCGACATCGGGTGACGCAAATCCCGGAGATGCACGAGCCGCACGCTCGGCAGCGCATGTTGCTCAAGCGCCCACGCAGCCGCGAGCCCGGCGAGATCGCTGTCGGCGAATGACAGCACCACCACATCGCCGGGCGGCTGCCGGAGATCGACGGGCTCGACGATTTCGTCGAGGCTCGTACTGGTCGTGTTCAGGAGGTGCATGGCTCACCCCAGCAAAGCGCGGGCGACGCCGGCGCGATCGAGCCCCTTGAGGCCGATCACCACGAGCCGGCCCCGGCGCTCGTCGGATGCGGTCCAGGCGCGATCGTACTGATGGGACACGCGCGCGCCGACCGCTTGAATGAGAAGCCGCATCGGCTTGCCGGCCACCGCCGCGAATCCTTTCACGCGAAAGACGTTGTGGGCATCGGCGAGTCCCGCCACGCGCGCCGTAAGCACGGCCGGATCGACGACCTCAGGCAGCAGCACCACGAAGCTGTCAAAGTCATCGTGGTCGTGCTCCGGTTCGTGGTCGTGGAGCGTCGGGCGGTTGTCAATGTCATCCTCGACCCCAATTCCCAGGCCGAGCAGGGCCGCCGGATCGACCTTGCCGTCCGACACGGAAACGATCTTGACCGTGCGAGGCAATCTGGCGGCGACGGTCGAGAGCGCACGGTCGAGCGAGGCGCTGTCCAGGAGATCGCGCTTGTTCAGCACCACGAGATCGGCGCAGGCGATCTGATCCGCAAAAACCTCCTCCACCGGATCGTCATGCGCGAGCGACGGATCGGCTGCGCGCTGGCGTGCAAGCGCTTGCTCGTCCGCCGCAACCCGCCCCTCCGCGATGGCGGCGCCATCGACCACGGCCACGACTCCATCGACCGTGACCCGGCTGCGGATTGCCGGCCAATGGAAGGCCTGAACAAGGGGCTTGGGCAACGCCAGGCCGGACGTTTCAATGACGATGTGCTCGACGGATGGCTGGCGGGACAGGATCGTGTCGAGCGCCGGCACGAATTCGTCGGCGACGGTGCAGCAGAGGCAGCCATTGGCGAGTTCGACGACGTTCTCCTCAGCACAAGCAGCGTCGCCGCAGCCTTTCAGGATTTCGCCGTCGATACCGACATCGCCAAATTCGTTGACGATCACGGCGAGCCGCCGGCCCTGCGCATGGCCGAGGACGTGGCGGATGAGCGTCGTCTTGCCGGCGCCGAGAAAGCCCGTGATGATGGTGCAGGGCACGCGGGCGAGCGAATCGATCATCAGCAATCCCCCGGGAAGTCGAATGGCGGCGTGCGGGCGACAAGGCCGCGCTTCAGCGCATCAGGCCGGCCGCGCCAGGGCATCAGCCCATCAGGCGCGCCGGCAAACAACTTCGCGCCTTCGACGAGGGCCTCGGCGCCGCCCACGGGATCGAGATGGCCGAAAACGTAGGTCCACGCACCGTCGCGCCGCATCGCGGCGCTCAGCCCGCGATTGCAGTTGGCAAGACAGCGGACCGGGCGCACGGCGATGCCGGCGTCTTCCGCGGCGCGCGCCGTGGCGGCCGCCAGCACTTCGCCGGGCACCGGCACAAGATCGAGGGGCCGGCCACCCCGGCAGGTGACGCAGACAAAGATCGTGACCGCGCTCGCCGTCCCCGGGTGGGGCGCTGGCTCATCCTGGGACCGCAGGCCTCCGGCCCGCTCTTTCTGGCAGCCGGGCGGCGAGGCCGCGGTCCCGCAAGCGAGAGCGGCTGCGGCGTCGCCCGCGGTCAGTTCTGGGGCCGCAATGTCCGGCGTGGCGGTCTCTGCCAAGGTCACCCGTCCGCGTCTTGAGGGCGTGCGCCCCAGGTTCGGGTGCTTGCCGGCGCTGCCCTCCCCTTCCGGCTGCCAGCACTGGCGGGACAGGGCAGACCGCATGAACGCGACCGCCGCCGAGGCACCCCGCCCGGCGCAAGTGCGAATCGACGGTAGGTCTCCTGGCTCGCGGGTCGCCGCCCGGCACCGCCTTCCCGGATTTTACCCAGTGGCTCTGTGGTACGGGCTCGCCGCTTACAGTTGCGGGGGCAGCTGCGGCATTGAACCCTCCCCGCCCTCCCCGGCTTGCGGGAACGGCAGGGAGGGGTTCGCACCGCATTCCCTGTTGTCCCTCGTATCGAGAGACCGCCGATCGGCGTTACATAACGGCCGATGCGCGCCGTTTGTCAATAATCGTTGCGCAGTTGTCCTGCGGCTCTCATAGCTTTTTCGATTGACCGCAAGGAGCAATGTGGCCCACGTACCCCCACGTGACCGACAAGACGATGCCTCAACTTACCTTCGTGCTCGGCGGCGCCCGGTCCGGTAAGAGCCGCTATGCCGAAAACCTTGTGGCGGCCTTGCCGCCGCCGTGGATCTTTGTGGCGACCGCGGAGGCCGGGGACGCCGAGATGGCGGAGCGCATTGCGGCTCACCGCTTGCGGCGCGGCAAGAACTGGCAGACCGTGGAAGCGCCCCACGACCTGCCGGCTGCATTGGCGGCTTGCGCCGCCCCGACCATGGTCGATTGCCTGACCCTTTGGCTGTCAAATCGCATGCTGGCGGGAGCGGACTTGGAGGCTGAAATCGCCCGTCTCGAAGCGGCGCTGGACAGCCTGCGGGCGCCGGTCGTTCTCGTCTCCAATGAGGTCGGCTCGGGCATCGTCCCCGACAATGAGTTGGCGCGGCGCTTTCGCGACATGCAAGGCAGACTGAACCAGCGGATGGCGGCGCGCGCCGATCGCGTCGTCCTCATGGTTGCCGGGCTGCCCCTCGTGGTGAAGGAGGCAAGATGACCAAGACCGTAGACGATGCCGAAACCGAGCGCCATCGCGCCAAGATGGCAAAGCGCAAGGCGGTGCAGGACGCCGAAGTGGCCGGCAAGACGATCGAAAAGGGCCTGCTCATCGTGCATACCGGCGCTGGCAAGGGGAAATCCACGGCGGCATTCGGCCTGGCGCTGCGCATGCTGGGGCGTGGTCACCGGGTCGGCGTCGTGCAGTTCATCAAGGGCGCCTGGCGCACGGCGGAACGCGATGCGCTTGCGAAATTCGGGGACCAGGTATCGTGGCATGCGATGGGGGAGGGATTTACCTGGGAAACTCAGGATTTGAAGCGCGACATCGCCGCCGCCGAGCGCGCCTGGGCTAAGTCGCTGGAGCTGATGGCCGATCCGGATTTCGGCCTCGTCATTCTCGACGAACTCAACATTGCGCTGCGCTACGATTATCTCGACCTGGCAAAGGTCGTTGCAGCGTTGCGAGACCGCCGGGCGGGCCTGCATGTGGTGGTCACCGGGCGCAATGCAAAGCCCGATCTCATTGCGGCGGCCGACCTGGTGACGGAAATGTGCCTGGTGAAGCATCATTTCGCGGCCGGCGCGAAGGCGCAGCCCGGCATCGAGTTCTAAACGTGGCCGCGCGCGCGCTGATGTTTCAGGGGACCGGGTCCGATGTCGGCAAATCGCTGATCGTGACCGCCTTAGCGCGGCTATTCGCTGATCGCGGTCTGACGGTGCGGCCGTTCAAGCCGCAGAACATGTCGAACAACGCGGCGGTGACCACCGACGGCGGCGAGATCGGACGCGCCCAAGCGTTGCAGGCGCGGGCCGCGCGCGCGCCGTCGACCGTGCACATGAATCCGGTCCTGCTGAAGCCGCAGAGCGAGATCGGCGCGCAGATCGTGGTGCAGGGCCGCATCTATGGCGTCGCCAAGGCGGCGGCCTATCAGCAGATGAAGGCGGAGCTGATGAGCTTCGTTCTCGACAGCTTCACCTGTCTCAAGCAGGAGGCCGACATCGTGCTGGTCGAAGGCGCCGGCAGCGCTGCGGAGATCAATCTGCGCGTGGGCGACATCGCCAACATGGGGTTCGCGCGGGCCGCGGACGTGCCAGTGGTGCTCATCGGCGACATCGATCGAGGGGGCGTAATCGCGAGCCTTGTCGGCACCAAGGCCGTAATCGAACCGGGCGACGCCGCGCTGGTGCGCGGCTTCCTGATCAACAAGTTTCGCGGCGACCCGGCATTGTTTGCTTCGGGCATGGCGGCAATCGCAGGCGCAACCGGATGGCTGCCGCTCGGTCTCGTGCCGTTCTTTCCCGACGCGCGCCTGCTCCCGGCCGAGGACGCATTGGCGCTCGACAGAGCCTCGCCCGCAAAGCCGCACGCGCGCATCCGCATCGCCGTGCCGATCCTGCCGCACATCGCCAATTTTGACGACCTCGATCCGCTAGAGGCAGAACCTGCGGCCGAACTCGTCAAGCTTCGCCCCGGCGCGGCGCTGCCGGGCAACGCCGACCTCGTCATCCTGCCGGGATCGAAGGCGACGATTGCGGACCTCGCGGCCTTGCGCAAAGCAGGATTTGACATCGATATCGCGGCGCATCGGCGCCGTGGCGGGGCCGTGATCGGTCTCTGCGGCGGCTATCAGATGCTGGGCCGCGCCATCCGCGATCCGGCCGGCATCGAGGGACCGCCCGGTGTGGCGGAGGGCCTGGGCCTGCTGGACGTCGAGACCGTGCTGTCCGGCGAAAAGCGGCTCGAACCTGTGCGCGGCGACGCCGGCGGCATTCCGTTTTCCGGCTACGAGATGCATATGGGCGTGACCGCGGGCCCTGACTGCGCTCGCCCGTTCGCCCGCCTTTCCTGCGGCGCGCCCGAGGGCGCCGTATCGCCCGACGGGCGTGTGGTCGGGACCTATATCCACGGGCTGTTTCATGATGACTCCCAACGCGCCGCCTGGCTTGCGCGGCTTGGCGCCGGACCATCGGCTATCGCTCACGATGCCCTTGTCGAGACCACGCTTGATCGCCTCGCCGCCCACGTCGCCGCTCATATCGATGTCGAGCGCATCCTCAGCCTGGCGCGATGAACAACGCGGCGACGATCGCGAAGAGCCCGACCAGAATGGCGTCGGCGCGCCGGAACAGCGCCAGCGCTCTGCGGATATCGGCAGCGGTCGCGGCGCGGCGGCCGCGTCCCATGACGGCGTCACCGATTTCGACGCCCGCATAGATTCGCTGTCCTGCAAGCGCGAGATGGAGCGCCCCCGCCATTGCAGCCTCCGGATAGCCGGCATTGGGCGATCGATGATGAGGCGCGTCGCGAACGATGGCGCGCCACGCTTGCACCGCCGCCTCGCCGCTCATCGTTGCGGCGGCGGCGATCAGCAGCAGTGCGGACAGACGCGATGCCGGCAGGTTGACAAGGTCATCGAGACGCGCGGCCGCCCAGCCGAAGGCTTCGTGGCGGCTGGTTCGGTGACCGATCATGCTGTCCGCGGTGTTGATCGCCTTGTAGGCGGCGGCGCCGGCAAGGCCGCCAAGGGCAAGCCAAAGCGCCGGCGCTACCACCCCGTCTGAGAAATTCTCCGCCAGGCTCTCGATTGCGGCCCGTGCGACGCCCGCCTCATCGAGCGCCTGCGTATCGCGGCCGACAATGTGGGCGACCTCCCTGCGGCCGGCAGTGACGCCCTCCCGTTCGAGCGCCGCGGCGACGCGCTCGACGTGAACATGAAGGCTCCGCTGAGCCAGCAGTGTGCTTGCCGCCAGCGCCGCGAAGATGACGCCGAGCGGAAGCCCGAACAGGCCTCGCTCGACCAGATAAGCAATGGCCCCTGTGACGGTGATCGCGATAAGAAGCGCGACAATGCCGGCCGCCCACCGGCTGGCGGCGTTCATGGACTCGCGGTTCAGGGTGTCGTCGAGGCGGCGGATCATGCGGCCCATCCAGGTTACCGGATGTCCGATTGATCGCACGAGCCAATCCGGATAGCCCAGCGAAGCTTCGATCAGCAACGCAATGAACGCCAGCGTGACGAACATGAAACCTGCGCTCCTGCATGGCGGCAATCTCGCCGCGGCGCGGCAGCTGTTTCCGGATGCACCGCAACCGTTCGTCGACCTTTCGACCGGGATCAATCCCCATTCATATCCTCTGCCGCCGCTGCCGCCAGATCTGTTGACGCGGCTGCCGGAGCCGGCCGGGCTCGACCGCTTGGCTGCGATTGCGGCAGAGACCTACGGGGCGCCTTCGCGGGATTGCGTGGTTCCTGCGCCCGGCACGCAGATTTTGCTGGCCCTGACAGCGGCGCTTGTCCGGCCCGGAAAGGCTGCCGTGCTCGGCCCCACCTACGGGGAATTCGTCCGCGCCGCCGCGTCGGCGGGCCACGACGTAACCGAAGTTGCAAGCATCGAGCAACTCCGGGACGCCGACGTTGCTGTTGTGGCCAATCCGAACAATCCCGACGGCCGCCTTCTCATGACGGATGAATTGCTTCGTCTGGCGAAGGCGCGCGGGAATCGCGGCCTGATGGTGATCGACGAGGCTTTCATGGACGTAGGCCCGGCCGACGCCAGCTTGGGCGGCGAGGTCACCCGCTACAACATCGTGGTGCTTCGATCCTTCGGCAAATTTTTCGGCCTGGCTGGATTGCGGCTCGGCTTCGCCCTGGCGCGGCCGGAGATCGCGGCGCGATTGTCCGCCGCTCTCGGGCCATGGGCGGTTTCGGGGCCGGCCATTGCCATAAGCGAAAAGGCGCTAGCGGATATCGAGTGGGCCAAGACGATGCGGGAACGTCTTGAGCAGGAAGCGCGGCGCCTCGACGCTGCGCTTGCAAGGACTCGAATCGAAGTCGTCGGAGGAACATCGCTGTTCCGGCTGGCGCGCACGTCGGCGGCAAAAAATCTGTTCGAGCATTTAGGGAGTACCGGCATTGTGGTCCGCCGTTTCCCGGAGCATCCGGAATGGCTGCGATTTGGGCTGCCCGGCAGCGAAAC
Organism: Hyphomicrobiales bacterium; assembly: GCA_021323775.1. Taxonomy (GTDB): domain Bacteria; phylum Pseudomonadota; class Alphaproteobacteria; order Rhizobiales; family Xanthobacteraceae; genus JAJPKK01. Next base: position 586 of record JAJPKK010000010.1, on the reverse strand, counting down.
CTCATGGGATCGGCTTTGCGCAGCGCTTGCGGCCTGGCAGAGGTCTCATATCAGTGGCGAAGCTTAAGCATCCGGCGGCAGATCGACGAAGGGATCGCAGGCCGAGAGGCCCAGCGGACGATCCTTCCACGGGCGATCAGTCGCAGGCTCGCTGAAGCTGCCAGCGCGGGCATGTTGAGCGAGGAGGGCGCCAAGCGTAGGGGCGGCACGGCACCGCGCGCGCCATTCGTGCTCAGAGACGATGACAACGGCTTCCCCGCTATGACAGCTGACGCGCCGAGGCTCGCCTGCCAGGGCTCGCTCGACGAGCTTAGGACAGCAGCAACGTTAAGTGAATCTTTTCTCGACAGCGCCAAACCGGCGAACGTGAAGCAGTTTATCGGCATGACCCGTTATCTCCTTAAGGCTGCACTGGCACTCTCACCGCCAATCCTCGAAGACTGGCGGTCCCAAATTCCCTCAGAACAGGGAAAATAACCGGGAATTTGTAACTGCCCAGGTTGTGCCTTTGCCGTCAACTGATCCGCAACGCGCTCATTTGGATTTGCGCGTCCTGCGTGAGGGCCTGGATGACGTTCCAGCCTTG
>JAJPKK010000320.1 GCA_021323775.1 Hyphomicrobiales bacterium | reverse complement strand
TACACGCTCAAATCGGCTCCTCTCAGCAGCCAACCCCTTGATCAATCAAGGCCGATGCGACAAATCGACCCGCCAAATCGAAGCGAAATTGCGCAAGTTGGGTTAGGTAGAGGTTCCTTGTGCTGCAACGCACAACAGGGGACCCCATGCCGCTCTTCGTGAACAACCTCCCGGTCGCGCCCGCTTGCCGCTGCCTGCATGATCCCAGCGAGGAGATTAATGACCGAACCGTTCGGTCATATTGACGCGCCGCACAAACTATGCAAATGGTGGCTTGACTAAACGGTTCGGTCAAGATCGGGGCGCACATTTCACGTACGGAGGGCTGATGTTCCGGGTAAACCACAAATTGCTTGTGCCGGTCGCACCAGCTGGGGAACGCAAATCGCACTTGATTGCAGCCCCCGCTGTGCTGTTCGCAGTTCTCCTGCTTTCGGCCTGCACCGAGAGCCCGCAGAAGCAGGCTTCTGCACCGCCGCCGCCGGCCGTGACCGTCGCCAAGCCGGTCAAGCGCGTCGTCGTCGATGAGGACGAGTATGTCGGTCGCTTCGTTGCGGTCGACAGCGTTGAGATCCGCGCCCGCGTCTCCGGCTACCTCGACCGCATCGACTTCACCGACGGGCAGATGGTCAAGCAGGGCGATCTCCTGTTCACCATCGACAAGCGTCCGTTCCAGACGACGCTCGATCAAGCCAAAGCCAACCTCGCCCAGGCCCGCGCCAACCTCGCCTTTGCGGAGGCCGATCTTGCGCGCGGCGCCCAGCTCGTGCGCGAGCGCACCATCACGGAACAGACCTTCGATCAGCGCACCCAGACCAAGCGCGTAGCCGAGGCTTCGGTTCAGGCGCAGGAAGCGGCGGTGCGGCAGGCAAGCCTCGACCTTGAGTTCACTGAACTTCGGGCCCCCGTCGCCGGCCGGATCGGCGATCGCCGGGTGTCTCCGGGCAACCTCGTCACCGGAGGCACGGCCGGCAATACCACGTTGCTTGCCACCATCGTCTCGACGGACCCGATGAGATTCGAGTTCACGTTCGACGAGGCTTCCTATCTGCGTTACGAGCGGCTGGCCCGCGGGGGGCGCGAAATGACGAGCCGCGACTCCAGCGTTGTTGTCGCGCTCAAGCTGCTCGATGAGCAGGACTTCCGGCACCAGGGCCGCATGGATTTCGTCGACAACGTGATCGACCGCTCCTCAGGCACGATCCGCGGTCGGGCCGTGTTCTCGAACCCGGACGGCGTGTTCACGCCCGGGATGTTCGGGCGCATACGGGTGCCGGGCTCGCATGCCTATACGGCATTGCTGGTTCCGGACGCCGCCATCGGCACCGAGCAGACGCGCAAATACGTGCTGGCGGTCGATTCCGACAATGTCGTTCGAATGAAATACGTGACGCTGGGGCAGTCATTCAACAATCTGCGGGTCATAAAAACCGGCGTGCAGGAGGACGACCGCGTTATCGTCAACGGCTTGATGCGCGCGCGGCCGAACCAGAAAGTCAACCCGCAGAACCAGACCCCGCCCGCGCCAATCCCAGGCTCCCCGCAAGCCAAGGCCGATTCGAGCGCTTCTCAGGCCAAGACGGATTGAGGAAGGGCAATGCGCATCTCGCACTTCTTCATTGACCGGCCGATCTTCGCGGCCGTCATCTCCATCGTGTTCGTGATTGTCGGCGCGGTCTCGTTCTCGCGCCTTCCGGTCGCCCAGTATCCCGAAATTGCGCCGCCGGTCATCAACGTGAGCGGGCAATATCCGGGAGCAAGCGCTGACGTGGTCGCCGCGACCGTGGTGTCGCCGATCGAGGACCAGATCAACGGCGTTGAGAACATGATCTACATGTCCTCGAACGCAACCTCCGACGGGCGCTTCGCCATCGCGGTTTCGTTCGAGCTTGGGACCAATCTCGACATCGCGCAGGTGCAGGTGCAGAACCCCGTCGCCGTCGCCCAGCCGCGCGTCCCCGCCGACGTTCGCAACATCGGCATTACGGTGACCAAGGCTTCGCCCGATATCCTGATGGTCGTGAACATCCACTCGCCGGACAAATCGCGCGATTCGTTGTTCCTCTCGAATTACTCGACCCTCGAGATCAAGGACGCGCTGACGCGCGTCGAGGGCGTCGGCTCGATCACGGTGTTCGGCGGCCGCGACTTCTCGATGCGCATTTGGCTCGACCCCGACCGCCTGCAATCCCTCAACATGACGGCAAGCGATGTGGTGGCGTCCTTGCAGGGCCAGAACATTCAGGTCGCATCCGGCGTCCTCAACCAGCAGCCGATGGCGAATCCGGGCCCTTTCGAGATCGCCGTGCAAACGCAGGGACGGGTTGCGGAGCCCGCCGAGTTTGCCGATATCGTGGTCAAGCAGACGCCTTCCGCGCTCGTGCGCCTCGGGGACGTCGCCCGCGTCGAACTCGCGGCGCAGGACTACACGACCAATTCCTACCTCGATCGCGATCCGGCGGTGGCGCTTGCCATCTATCAACTGCCGGGCTCGAACGCGCTCGCAACCGCCAAGCGCATCATCGATACCATGAAAACGGCGTCGGCCCGCTTTCCGGCGGGCGTCGCCTATGACATCGTCTACAACCCGACCGAGTTTATCCAGCAGTCCGTCGATGCCGTGATCGAGACCATCGGCGAGGCCATCCTCCTCGTTGTGCTGGTCGTGATCCTGTTCCTCCAGACCTGGCGCGCGGCGGTGATTCCGATCGTGGCGATTCCCGTTTCGCTGGTCGGCACATTCCTGTTCATGGGGATGTTCGGCTTCTCGCTGAACAATCTGTCGCTGTTCGGACTGGTGCTTGCGATCGGCATCGTCGTCGACGATGCGATCGTCGTGGTGGAAAATGTCGAGCGCAATATCGCGGCTGGACTTTCGCCGCGCGATGCGGCGATCAAAAGCATGGATGAGGTCGGTGCGGCGCTGATCGCGATTGCGCTGGTGCTGTGCGCGGTCTTTGTGCCGTCGGCATTCATCACCGGCATCTCCGGGCAGTTTTACCGCCAGTTCGCGCTTACCATCGCCGGCGCCACGGTGATCTCGCTGATCGTATCGCTGACGCTCTCTCCGGCCATGTGCGCGCTCCTGCTCAAGCCGCACGATCCGCATCACCGCGCCCGCTGGTGGGAGTTGCCGATCCGCGGCTTCTTCAAGCTGTTCAACTTGAGCTTCGATCTGCTGGGGCGCGGCTACGGCTTCCTCGCCGGGCGGGTCGTGCGCGTCGCCGTCCTGATGCTCATCGCCTATGTCGCCATTCTCGGCTACGGATTGAACGAATTCCGCAAGACGCCGACCGGATTCATCCCACAGATCGACCGCGGCTACCTCATCGTCGTGATCCAGCTCCCGCCCGGCTCGTCGCTGGCGCGCACCGATGATGTCTACCGCCGCGCCATCGATCTCGCGCTCGCGACGCCCGGCGTCGAACACGGCGTCGATTTCGTCGGCTTCTCAGCGGCGACCTTCACCAACGCGCCGAATTCGGCTGCGATTTTTCTGACGCTCGCGCCGTGGGAGCAGCGGGCCAAGGATCCGAACCAATCGGCTGCCGGCATAACGCGGGCGCTGTTCGGTAAATTCGCTTCGATTCAGGACGCGCTGATGCTCGTGATCCAGCCGCCGCCGGTCTCCGGCATTGGCACCGCCGGGGGCTTTCGCATGATGGTCGAGGACCGCGGCGGCCGCGGTCCGCAGGCGCTGCAGGCGGCGGCGTCGGCATTGATAAGCCGCGCCAACCAGACGCCGGGCTTATCGCAGGTGTTCACGCTGTTCGAGACCTCAACGCCGCAGCTTTATCTCGACATCGACCGCGCCAAGGCGCAGCTCCTTGGCATCAATGTCGCCGACGTCTTTTCCACGCTGCAGGTCTTTCTCGGCTCTGCCTATGTCAATGACTTCAACCTGTTCGGCCGCACCTTCAGGGTGACGGCGCAAGCCGATGCGCGCTATCGCGAGGATGCGCGCGATGTCCTGAGCCTGCGCGTGCGCAACGCCAACGGCGACGCCGTGCCGCTCGGCTCGTTCACGACGGTGCACTCGATTTCGTCGTCCTACCGGGTGCCGCGCTACAATCTCTCTCCCGCCGCGGAGATCGACGGCGCGGCGGCGCCCGGCTATTCCCAGGGCCAGGCGATTGCGACGATGGAAAAGCTCGCGGCCGAAGTGCTGCCCGATGGCTTCGGCTATGAGTGGACCACGCTTGCATTCCAGCAGATCAGGGCGGGGAGCACGGCCGCGTTTGCTTTCTCGCTCGCAGTGGCTTTCGTGTTTCTCTTGCTCGCCGCGCAATTCGAGAGCCTGACGCTGCCGCTCGCGGTGATCCTGATCGTACCCATGTGCCTTGTCGCGTCGATCACGGGCGTGATCCTGCGCGGCATGGACAACAACATTCTGACTCAGGTCGGATTCGTGGTACTGATCGGGCTTGCGGCCAAGAACGCGATCCTGATCGTCGAATTCGCCAGGCAGCTCGAAGAGCAGGGCCGCGACCGTTTCGCGGCGGCCGTCGAGGCGGCGCGGCTGCGGCTACGGCCGATTCTGATGACGTCGCTCGCCTTCATCCTCGGCGTGGCGCCGCTGGTGTGGGCCGTCGGCGCCGGCGCCGAACTGCGGCAGGCGCTGGGGACAGCGGTGTTCGCCGGCATGATCGGCGTCACGGCATTCGGACTCGTCTTCACGCCGGTGTTCTATGTGCTCACGCGCTGCCTGGCGGGCGTGATGAGCCGCCGCGGCGTGCCGCGGCAAGCGGTGGCGCAGCCGGCGGAGTGAGACCTGCGAAAAGCGGGAGTATCGTGAGCAATGAGCCGGGAACGATGAGACACCACTGGAGCCGTACTGACGTAACGGGTAATCGGGAGCCGCATTCGGCCGCCCTTAGCGATCCTGACTTGCAACCGCTGACGCCGGAAGATCTCCAATGACCGCGATTGCTGACACCACACCTGACGCTGCCCGCGGACCGATCGTGCGATGGCACTATCTCGGCTACAGCGCCCTTGCGCTTGCCGTGATGGCGGCCGCGATCGCAAGCCACGAGCGGTGGTTCCTCAATTTCGTCCACGTCATTTCCGGCGTGATGTGGACCGGCATCGACCTGTTCATGGGCTTCGTGATGGGACCGATTCTGCGGCGCGTCGACCTCACGGTGCGCCGCGAGATCATCGTGCGGCTGGTGCCGAAGACCTTGTTCCTGATGCCGACGCTCTCGATCATGACCGGCACCACGGGCTGGTTTCTGGCTAAGGACCTGGGCTTCCTCGACGTGCCGTGGCCGCAATTCGCGTGGGTCGCGGCGGCGTTGATCCTTGTGGTCTTGATGACAGTCCAGGGGACCGGCTATCTGCTGCCGACGAATTTGCGGGTGTGCATCCAACTGCGGCGGCCCGATCCGGATTTTCACAAGATCAGCCGCATGATGCGCAGCTTTTTCCTGGTGGTGGCTCTGCAAGGTACGATGCAGGTCTTGACCATCGTCATCATGGCGCGCTTTGTGTCGGGCCTGTGAGCCCTCGCCTCTCCCGACAGGGAGAGGTCGGAATGTGCGCGTTTCGCGCACATCCCGGGTGAGGGGATGCGGAGCCCACCATCAGGCCGGACCCCTCACCCGGACCGCGCAAGCGCGATCCGATCTCTCCCCGACGGGGGAGAGGTGAGGGCGGCGAGGGCCAGCACGCGATCGGAGAACCCATGCGTCCGAGCAAATTCGGCGTTTCGCAAGGCCTGACCCGCAAGGAGGATGATGCGCTCATCCGCGGCAATGGCCGCTATGTGGC
>JAJPKK010000238.1 GCA_021323775.1 Hyphomicrobiales bacterium | reverse complement strand
TACGTCGCGGCGCAGAATCCGGAGGACCCGGGAGTCCTCATCCTGTCTCGCTTCGCCGGCGCCGCGATCGAATTTCGCCGCGCCCTTCTGGTCAATCCCTATGACCCAGAACAGGTTGCGGGCGCGATCGCGCAAGCTTTAGCGATGCCGATCGAGGAGCGGCGCGCGCGCCATCAGGCGCTGCTGGCCGCGGTCCTCGACCACGACGTCGACCGATGGCAACGCGAATTCCTCGCTGCGTTGAAGGGCGATGACGAAGTGATGGGCACTTTTTCGGTTCGGGGAGACGTGACGGCCCCGCAGCGCGAGAAGCCGGAAATCGCCTATTCGGCGCCGTCAGCAACCCGGTGGAATTCCGCGCGGTAACAGCACCGCAGGGCGGCAAAGGCGCGTGAAGCGGCCCAACAAAGACCCTCACACCCGCCTTTGCCCGCCCTGCTTCGTCACGAAGCAAGGACTGAGACTTCAATTGCGCCGATCGCCCGCAGGACACTCACCGAGACACTTTCGCCGTCGCGCTTGATCGCGATGTCGACCTTTGAGTCCCCCACCTGCAGATTCCGCAGCGTCACCTCGTCGAGAAATTTCGGCAGTTGCGGATTGCGCAGCCGCAACTGTTCGGCCGTGGGATCGATCTCAAGTCCGAGAGCCGCCTGGAGGAGGCAGAACGGAGCCGCGCTCGCCCAGGCTTGCGGCGCGCAAGCCACCGGGTAACGGGTCGGCCCTCGGTTCCGGGCCCGCTGGAACCCACAGAACAATTCCGGCAAGCGAAGCAGATCCATGTAGGTGGCCGCATCGAAAAGACCTTTGAAAATGCGGTTGACCGCGCTCTTGGCGCCGATTTGCGCAAGCCCCGCAGCAACGAGCGCGTTGTCGTGCGGCCACACCGAGCCGTTATGGTAGGACATGGGATTGTAACGGACTTCGCGACGCGAGACCGTGCGGATGCCCCAACCCGAGAACAGATCGGGCGCGAGCAGCGTGGAGGCCACTGTTGCGGCATGGTCGGGTCGCGCGATGCCGGTAAAAAGCACTTGGCCGGCATTGGAGGTGCGCACGCAGCAGGGCTCCTTGGCGCCATCGAGCGCAAGCGCATACATCTGCAAGTCGTCACGCCAAAACGCGGCTTCGAAGCGCTCGGCGAGCCGGCGCGCTTCCTCTTCCAGGACATTGGCCCGCTCGGTATAGCCGAGGCGGCGCGCGCAGCGTGCGATCAGCCGCTTCGCGGCGAACACATAGGCCTGGACCTCCGCAAGCGCGATGGGACCTGTCGCAAGCCGCCCATCTGCGTGGAAAACAGCATCCGCCGAATCTTTCCATCCCTGATTAACCAGGCCGCGCTCGCTCCCGGCGTATTCGATGAAGCCGTCGCCATCCCGGTCCGCCGCTCCATCGATCCACGCCAGCGCAGCCTCAATCGCCGGCCACAGTTCTGTCAGGGCTTTGACATCGCCGGTGCGCTCGAAGTAGAGGCCGGCCAACAACACGAACAGCGGGGTGGAATCTACACTTCCGTAGTAGAGACCGAACGGCACTTCTCCGAGTGCGGCCATCTCGCCGAAGCGCACTTCATGCAAAATCTTGCCTGGCTCGGCGTCTGACGAGGAATCCGTGGTCGTTGCTCGCAGCGCCGCCAGGCGGAACAGCACCCCGCGCGCCAGCCGCGGGTCGACCCACAGCATCTGCATGGCGGTGATGAGCCCGTCGCGTCCGAACGTGGTTGAGTACCAGGGCGTGCCCGCGTAGGGGTAAGGGCCTTGCGGCGTCTCGGTCTTGAGCATCGCCAAATCCGCCATCGAACGGCGCAGGATATTGTCGAACAACGGATTGGATGTCTGAACCACCGCAGCGCCCTGAGCGGCCTGCCGCAGCTCACGATGCGCATAAAGCAGACTTCTGACAAATGGCGCGGGCTGCGGCGCGGTTGGATTGCACCGGACGGCAATGCAGAACGACATCGTTTCGTGCGAGGTCAGCGTCACCCGATACCTCGCCTCTCGCTCCGAAAGAAGGGTAGGCACGGGGTCGAAGTGAACCGACGTGACGCGGACGAAATCGTCGAGCCCGAGATAGCTCAGCAACGCTTCGTGCGGTCCATTCAACCGGATGCTGAACGTCCCCCGGCGGGCGCGCCGCGCTCCGCGCACCTCGAATACGTCGGCAAAGTCGGCGGAGAAGGCGATTGAGATCAACAGCTCAACGCGTTTGGCGCCGTGGTTGCGCAATGAGAGGCGCTGGAAGAGCGTGTCGCGCCATACGAAGACCGACCGATTGATGTGCAGCGTGTCCTTCTCAAGCACGACGACGCGCTCGCGAGAGAACATATCGGGATTGGTAAGATCAGCGCTGAATATTGCGTTGTCTTCGCGCATATTGCTGCCAAGGAGCAGCGGCTGCAACCCGTTCACCCGCAACTCGAGGCGCGACAGGAACCGCGTATCGCGGTGAAAGAGACCGTCGCTCGTGCCCGCGGTGGCGCCGATGTCGCCGTGGGCATCGATCACGAGAAAGGTCTCGCCGTGCTTGAGCGTGCGTCGGAGCCGATATTCTGGCCCGGTCGCTGCAATATAGAAGGAGAAGCCGGCCTCGGCTTCAACCTTGATCTCCTCCTCACGCAGTCTTTCCATTGACATGACTGTCCGATCGTCGCGTTCCCGTGGATTTGCGTTCATCGCAATCGATGCAGCACGTACCGTGCCCTATAACTTTTCGGTTTTCCAGCCGCTTCTTCGATTTTCAACGCTCGTCGGCGCAGGCTGCCGTCACAAATGGCGACACGAATGAGAGCGCTTTTGAGCCGGCAGCTTTTAGTCCGCTGGCGGCGACAAGTTCAATTGTCTCATCCGCAGGCGCTGATTGGTGATGTCTGTCGAAAAAAAATCCGCAATTGAGAAAGCCGCCCAAATCGCCGAAACCACATGTTGCCTCCACGACAATGTGGCAGCAGAGTCATGTCCAATCCAGTACATCTGAATAAGCGCGGTCACAACTGCCGGACTTGCTGCAAACACCTTGTCGATTGTCGCAGCGAACTCATCTCCGCGGCCCGTCTGGTAGGCCAAGGTCCACAATTGAAGAGCGCTGTATACTGCAAATGCGATGAATTGCTTAACCCAGAAAGGCTCGATCTCCTGCGGCGACGAAATAATATGCTGCCGGAAGAGGAGCCACGCCAGCCCCGCGTCGGCGAGCACAGCAAGCAGGATACTGAGCGCTCGCGACGAAACGCCGTGCTTCGCCCGCGACTGCATGGCGATTTGCTGTTCGAAAGGGCGGGCGGTCACGAGCCTGCTCCTCAACTTGCGAGCGGCGGAACCCGGTTACCGCATATTTAAGCTAATGCCCGTTCGCGATTTATGTTCCGGTGCGAAGGCGTCGTTCGAGTTCGCGGCTCTGTCCCGATTTCACCTTCCCGACCCTCCTCATATCAGTCGTCATGCGGCGGCGCCGTCACCCACGGACTGCGTTGCGGCCTTATCGACTTTTCTTTCCTGTCTTTCCTGAGCTCTCCGCGGCACTTATCTCCTCTTTTTTTCTTAAGGCGTCAAAATCTGTCGAAAACGACAACAGCCGGTTTCGATAGACGCGGTTTTGCCGCCTGCCAGACGATTCCAGCCGCAAGTTGGCTCAGAGCGCTCCCACTCCGTCGACGACCAATTTGAGGCGATGCGCGTCGCGCTCCATCAGGCTGCGATAGGCAGCGAGGTATTCGAGCGCCATGCGGCGCGCCGTGAAGCGCTGCTCGAAATGCTTGCGGATTTTCTCTCGCGACAGCTGCGAAAGCCGATCGAACGCTCCGATCGCTCCCTCCTCATCCTCGACAATAAAGCCGGTCAGTCCGTCGTCGACAATTTCGCGGACCGACCCGCGATTAAATGCAATAACCGGCGTCCCGCAGGCCATCGCTTCGATCATGACGAGACCGAACGGTTCCGGCCAGTCGATCGGATCAAGCAACGCGAGAGCGCCGCTGAGGAATTCCGATTTCTCAGTATCGCCGATTTCGCCAATATACTCAGCGCTCGAACCATCCAGCAGCGGGCGGACCTTCGCATTGAAATACTCACGGTCCACTTTGTCGACTTTTGCTGCGATACGAAGCGGCACACCGCATCGGCGAGCGATCGAAATCGCTCGATCGACGCCCTTCTCGGGCGCAATGCGTCCGAGAAAGGCGAGGTAGCTGGGCCTCACCGCAACCGGCACCAACAGTTGCTGCGGCAAGCCATGATAGATCGTCCGCACCCAGTTCGCCTGCGGGATAGGCCTGCGCTGCGAGTCGGAGATGGAAATCACCGGCAGCGAAGAAAACGTCTTGAAGACCGGCTGGTGCTCCGGCAGGTCAAGCCGGCCATGCAGTGTCGTGACAAAGGGAACCGATTGGCGAGAAAATAGAGAGAATGGATAGTAGTCCAAATGGAAATGAAGAAAGTCGTAATCGTTCGCTTGCTGCCGGACCCGCTCCAGCATCGCCATATGTAGCGCGTTCGGGTCCCTGACCGAACCATCGATGCGAAGCGCCCGTGGCCATACCGCCTCCAGTCTGCCAGACGTTACCGAGTCGCCGCTGGCGTAGAGTGTGACGTCGTGTCCGAGCGCGACCAGCTCTTCGGTGAGCCAATGGATGACGCGTTCGGTGCCGCCATAGAACCTGGGCGGCACGGCTTCCGTCAACGGCGCAATCTGGGCAATGTGCATTTTCGCAAGCTCCACTGTTTGTCAGCTCCCGGGCAGTGCAACAATTCGAGGTGGACGCGATTGATCCCGCGACAGAAAAGCGTCGGCCGCTGCAATTTAAGTACGCATCTGAGTATCCTACAACTCAGATGTGTACGATCCGGCTAAACCCGCGCCTGCCTCGCCCGATGAAGCGACGGGCCACGGGGGACCGGCTCAGAGCCGTTTGCGCATCGGAGCCGGCCGAATGTCCAATTTCCGCCACTCAGTCGAACGGCGATGGAACATTACCAGGCTTCGTCCGTTAACAATCATCGACGAACGTCGACTTCCTCCCCGACTTGGCCCCGCCGCGTAAGCGGGGCCATTTTTCTTGAACACTTTATCTTCGGGCGCTTTTCTTGGGACACTCTTCTCTTGGGCAAGAAGAGAACTCTGGATAAGCCGTTCGCACCGGCGATAGCACATTCGCACGACCGGAGCTCATTTCCGTTCTGACGGGATCAAAGGCGGCCAGGACCTCCTCTCCTCAAGCGATTCTGCGGACGATGCTGGGGAGTTCTGGGTCCCGCATTTGCAGAGCATGAAACATCAAGAAGTTGATAAAAATTTGGCAATGAAAAAGGTTCCGTGTTCGCCAGAAATACGCTTTAAACGCACATTAAACGCACATTCCAAATGTGGGTCAGGCGCGAATGCACATCGCGATTTTCGCGGCGCTCGGGCATGTAACTCGTCAGCCTCGGAAGGTGCAATGCCGCTGGGAACCTTTCAATCCGTACCGATGTTGTAAGTGCACTCTGCGTCGCTCTTAAGGTGTACGGTGCCGTTCCCGTTGGCCGGTCTCTTCCCAAACTTGTGAAACGCTCGATCGTGAGAATCAAAACTCTGATGAAGCGATGGCGCGCGCGTTTGCGGCCGGTCATAAGCCTGCGCTGTGGCCTTCCGACGCCGCACATCCTGACCTCACCGATTTCAACCGTGGTTGATTTCTGCATCAGGCGCCCATTGCGGATCCTGGGATCGGCAATTCTCCTCGCAGCGGCATACGGCATCTACGCGGGCGAGCACTTCGCCGTCAAGACCGACATAAACGCACTCATATCGCCGGACCTGCCGTGGGCAAAGCGCGCGCTGGAGTATATGAGAGAGTTTCCCCAGTTTGGCATTATCATTGTTATTGACGCCCCGACGTCTGAGCTTGCTGAGCAGGCCTCGACCGATCTGACCCGGGCTCTGCTGACGCATCCGGAGCGATTTCGCGCCGTCAGCCAGCCTGGCAGCGGCAAATTTTTCCAACAGAACGGCTTGCTGTTTCTGCCAACCGATGAAGTCGCCCGCTTCACGAACGGAGCGCGCCAAGCTGATGCTCTTATCGCCGCCTTGGCAGAGGACGCCAGCTTGCGAGGAATTCTCGCCGCCATGTCTATGGCTTTTATCGGCGTCAAGCGCGCGCCGCGCTCAACCCAGAACGCATTTCGCGCGAAACCATTCCGGCCGGAATTGTCCGAGATTGGATTGCCGCGGACGGCCGTGCGCGGGTTGAGGTGCTGCCGAAGGGCGATCCCGATGACAGCGAAACAGTTCGCAACTTCGTGAAAGCCGTATTGGCGGTGGAACCCGACGCGAGCGGACCCGCGGTTGAACTGTTCGAAGCCGGCAATACCGTGGTGCAGGCCTTCATTGAAGCAGCCGTCTTCGCGTTAGGCGTAATTGCCATCCTGCTGCTGATCGCATTGCGGCGCAGCGGCGACGTTCTGCTGACGCTGGCGCCGCTCGTGATCGCAGGGGTGGTGACCTTGGAGCTGTGCGCCGTTCTCGACATTTCGCTCAATTTCGCTAACGTCATGGCGCTTCCGCTGTTGCTCGGCATCGGGGTGGCGTTCAAGATCTATTACGTCCTGGCATGGCGGGCCGGCCTCAAGTCGCTGCTTCAGTCGAGCTTCACGAGGGCGGTGGTGTTCAGCGGCATGACCACCGCGACGGCGTTTGGCAGCCTGTGGCTGTCGAGCGATCCGGGCACCTCCAGCATGGGCAAGCTGATGGCCCTGGCGCTCGCCTGCACGATGGCGGCCGCCGTGCTGTTTCAACCGGCTCTGATGGGCCCTCCACGCGCAGGCAAGCGCTAATCGCAGGTGGAGAACCTCAACCGATGTCTACGCCGAGCCTTGCGCTGAATAATCTGCGGACCTTCACGATCGTCATCGTGCTCGCGGTCCACGCATTCCTGGCCTATCTCGGTTCCTCGCCTGCTTCCTCGTTCCGCTTTGACGACCCGCCCTATCGATGGCGCACCATCCCGATCATCGACAGCGACCGCTGGTTCGGCTTCGATATTTTCTGCGCGCATCAGGACACATATCTCATCGCGCTTCTGTTCTTTCTTTCCGGGCTGTTCGTGTGGCCGAGCCTCACTCGCAAAGGCGCGCGCAATTTTCTGCGTGACCGGGTCGTCCGCCTAGGGCTGCCCTTCGCGCTTGCAGTCGGCGTGCTGATGCCGGTCGCGCATTATCCGGTTTATCGCGTCACCGCCGTTGATCCGGGCGTGGCGGCCTACTGGCAGCACTGGCTTGCATTGCCGTTTTGGCCAAGCGGGCCGCCGTGGTTTCTCTGGGTGCTGCTGCTGTTCGATCTCGGCGTCGCTGCACTCTATGCCTTCGCGCGCCGTTCGGGCGCCGCGCTAGGCCACGTCATCGGCAAGCTGAGCGCGCGGCCGATGGCTTTCGTGACCATTTTGGTGATCAGCTCCGCCCTCGCCTATGTGCCGCTGGCGCTCCTGTTCACCCCATGGACATGGTTTCATGCGGGACCGTTTTCGTTCCAGCTCTGCCGGCCGCTGCTCTATGCCGTCTACTTCCTGACCGGCGTTGGCGTTGGGGCTCATGGGATCGAGCGCGGGCTGCTCGCCCCGGGCGGATGGCTGGCCCGGCGTTGGAAGAATGCCGGAGGGGCTGCAATCGCGACGTTTGTGCTTTGGCTTGGATCTACGGGACTGGCGATGAGCGGCGATGGGCTCCCAATATTGCCGGCAGAGGTGCTGGAAGCATCAAGCTTCGTGCTTTGCTGCGCCGCCGGCTGCCTGTTCATGCTGGCGACATTTATTCGCTTCGCAAACCGGCCTATAAAAATGCTCGACGCCTTGAGCGACGAAGCCTATGGCATGTACCTTGTCCACTATCTCTTCTCTATCTGGCTGCAATTCATTCTCCTCGGATTCGCGGTTGTCGCCGTCGTCAAGGCGGCAATCGTTTTTGCCGGAACGCTCGCGCTGAGCTGGGGCTCGGTCGCCGCGATGCGGCGGGGTTTGAATGCGATCGGCGTCTTGGGCCCGGTCCGACGGTCGGCGCCGTCCCCCTCTTTGCCCTCGCCTGCCGCCGCCCTTCCCTCGCCCGCCAGCGGGCGGAGGCTGGCAAGGGGGCAGGCGGAGGCCAGGAAGGGAGGTCCAAACCAACAGATCCGTTTCACGACAGAACGCCTCAGGTGAGCTTGCGTTCGGAGTTGGCGCGCCTCGGCTTGCGCTGGTTCATCAAGCGTCGCCGTTACGCGACGGTCGCTGCCGCGCGACAAAGCCTGCTCGCGGCCGCAAGGTGGATTCCGCGTCCTCGCGCAGGCACTGAGGTGCGCCGGGTCGATGCCGGCGGGGTTCCGGGCGAGGTCATCACGACACCTGCGTCGCGGCCTGATCGTCATGTCCTCTTTCTCCACGGCGGCGGATATGTGACGGGCTCACCCGCGCTCTACCGCCATTTCACGTGGCGCATCGCAACGGCGGCGCGCGCCCGTGTTCTGGCGCTCGACTACCGGCTCGCGCCGGAGCACCCCTTCCCGGCCGCGCTTGATGACTCAGTGGCCGCCTATTTGTGGCTTGTTGGCGGCATGGGCGATCCGCGGCGCACCGCCGTGATGGGCGATTCCGCCGGGGGCGGCCTTGCCTTGGCGCTGTTGTCGAGGTTACGCGATGATGGGCTTGACCTTCCTGCGGCTGCTATCGCGCTGTCGCCCTGGACCGACCTCGCCCTTGCCGGCGCCTCGCTTTCGCTTAACGCGAGATCGGATCCGATGCTGAACGCCGCCGACGCGCGCCTGTTCGCCGAGTGCTATCTGGCGGGCGCCGACCCGCGCCATCCATATGCCTCCCCGCTCTACGGCAACCCGGCCGGGCTGCCGCCGACGCTCATTCATGTCGGCAGCGACGAAATCCTGCGCGATGACGCAGTACGCATGGCCGCAGCTCTGCGAGAGGCCGGCTGCCGCGTCGAGATCGAGGTGTGGCGGCGCATGCCGCATGTCTGGCATCTCTTCGCGCCTGTATTGCCAGAAGCAAAGCAAGCAATTGCAAACATCGGAGCTTTTGTGGATCAGGTCCTGCCATCCGATTGACGAAATAAGATTATAGCGGCGGGACCTGCAGGCTGGGAGGCGAGTTGTCGCGATGCGCGGGGCGGTTCAAGGAGAAGTCGCCCATGCGCTTCGCGCTTTTCGTCTTGCTTCTGTTGACCACTGCGGCGCCGGCGCGCGATGACGGACGCTACGCCAACAGCCCGCTCAAACAGTGGTTTGATTCTCTCAAGAGCGGCAGAGGCTTCTGTTGTTCCGAGGCTGACGGCAGGGAAACCGAATACGACATCCGCGACTCCCACTATTGGGTTCCGGTCAATGGGGTGTGGACAGAGGTGCCGGAAGATGCGGTGATCAAGGCGCCCAACAAGGTCGGCCGTCCGATGGTGTGGCTCGATCCGCTTCAGAATATACGTTGTTTCCTTCCCGGACCGGGATTGTAAGGCCGTAAGGTTCCGGCAGATTGGCGATCCCCCGGCCAGTCTTGGCAAACAGTTTCCCGCACGGACGGTCGCGGAGAAATGAAGCTTTTCAACTTTTGGCGTTTTGCGGCCGTCCGCGATTTGCCCCGGATCGAACGCTCGCGGGCGGGCAGTACAAAACACACACCCGCCCATTCGATCAAAATCCGGGCTCGCCGTCACGCGGCCTTGCGGCCCTCGGGCAGGTTTCCAAACCGCCGCCTCGCCTCGTCGCAAAGGCGCGCCGAATGCTCTCCCGCCTTGCGTGCGTAGCCCAGAATGGTTTCCATGTTGTCGCGCAGGAGTTCGCTTTGCAGCAGGGCGAAATCCTGGGGCGTGCGGCACTGCAGGAATGCGTCCATGCGATCAAAGCCGCGGTCCATACGGGCCCGCGCTATTTCTACCCATTCCTCGCACAGACGCTGAGTAATTTCTGTCAATACGGTGCCGGACTGGACAACCGCCTCCAGGTTGCGCGACGACTTTTGCGCAGCCGTCTGCGCGCCTTCTCCCGAAAAGCCGATCGCGCGGCCAAACTGATCGGCCGTGCGTTGGGTCATCCTCGCCGCCAGTCTCGCGCTGCACGCAAGGGTGTGTTGGACCGCTTCAGCGTTGCGCTGCATTATCTCCACACCTGCGCGCATCGCCTGGTCGCTTGCTCTTGCAGCTACATCCTTCATGCGGGTTGCGGTTTCAGCGAACTCGCTGGCGCCCTTTTCGGAGGCCCGCGCCGCCTGCTCGACCGGATCCATCGGTATGTTCTCCTCTGTGGCGGTGCCGAATTGCGAGGGCTTCATGTTATCCTCCTTTCTTGCGCGCGAAGATCGCCTGCTTGCGCTGCAAAATCGCCAGCATGCTGGCGCGGCACCCGCCCAGCCCCACATGCGATCAACTCAAGCGAGACTTGGAGGTTCCAGCCTTGCTATCGGCGGCCCGTCGAGCATTTTTCGTTTCCACGCCCGCATGGTTGACGCGGATCATCATCGGATCCCAGGCTGAACCTCGCGTCGCCGCCTTTTTTGTCGCAATGCGGCGAGACCGCGCAAATTCCGGTCCGCCTTAGTGACAAAACATGGCTGCTTTCACGGAACGAAACTCTACCAAGCGAATTTCCCGATCAGCGAGTGCGTAATAGGAGCCATATGATGTGCGACTACAGCCTAGAGCACGTGGAGAGCCGTCCTGCCAAGGTTGGCGACCAGCTCGTGTCGACCGTATTCAGCAATTCCATCACACGCGGATTTGCAGAGGTTGGGAACCCGCAGGTGGCGGTGTGCCTAGCGCCCGGCACGGAGCTAGTATTCGACCGCGACGTTGAATGCGACCATGCCCTTGGATTCTTCCCGACCAAGAAGATGGGAGAAAATACGGCACGTTTCAGGCGCATCAACCAGGACCGCCCCCACGAACATCACGATGCATTGGAGTTTCCCTCGGGGCGCATCGTTCTCCTGACGAGACTTGTGGCGGGCCAGCGCGCCACCGTGTTGCAACTTCCTGTGGCGGCGCCGGCGTCGGAGCAGAAACCGGATGCTGAGCCTGTCCGGCAGCCGTCGCAGAGCGAAGAACTCGTGTCGCTGCCCTAAATCGCCAGCCCCGAAAAGCAACATCGGGGACGCTGCTGGTGGCTCCTCAGGTCCGGTTCCCGGACCTCGAGGAGCCATAGGCGTTTTGCGCGCCGGCGCGTGCGGAGCAACGTGCAGTCCCGGATCTTGATCATTCGGCGGACCAACGCAGATCGTCTTCAATCCCGCCGTTGCTTCAACACGCGATCAACGTCGGCGCCCTTCAGCCCATCGGAACAATCGCTCGCTTGAACGCGTTTCGAGGAGGTTCACCTTTCCGAAAGGGATCTCGAATATGTGTGACTACAGCCTGCAGAACGTAAGCTCGCGACCCGCCACGGTGGGCGATCAACTCGTGACCCGCGATTTCCGCACCGGCACTCGCGGTTTTGCGGACATCGAATGTCCGAGCGTCGCGGTCTGCGTGTTGCCGGGGACGGAAATCGCCTTTCCCGAGGGACTTCCGGTGGCGCGTCGCGGCTTGCTGGGCTGGAGGCGAAAGCCGGTTCGCTACTACGCCGCAATTTTCCGGCAAATCAACAAGGACATACTGAATGTTCACCACGATGCGCTCGAGTTTCCAGACGGCCGCGTAATGCTTCTCACAACCATCGCGGTTGGCCAGAAGGCGACAGTGCTTCAACTCCCCGCGCGTCCCAGGACCCCCGCCGAAGCACAAGCCCAGCAGCGCGTCGCCTATGCGGGCTGATCTCGACATGTCGTGACCCCCTCGCCGGCAAGGCAAATCCGCAGATCTGCCCGGTCAGTGCGCCGATTTTCCCAGCAGCGGCGCTTCCGCCGTCCTGTCGTTGGTGGGCTGCGGGCGCGTTCGACTGCTGGCGCAATTGGAGGCGAGGAGCTGCATAAGCTCCGATTGCTCGCCCGGCCGACCTTGTGATTATGTATGGCCCGGAGCGAACTTTATGATTTTTGACAGATTCGCGGTGAGCGATTGGCCGGCTTATTTCATTCCGCCAGTGCGAAATTGGTCCTGGCGGTCAAGACCGATCGGTGCGGACGATATCGGAATTCGCCACTGCGCGCGTTTCCTGATCGGGACCAAAGTCGCTGGCGCTGTCAATCGAGAGAATCTCGGCGAGCCTGCTTCTTGCGCGGTTAACCCGGCTCTTGATGGTGCCGACGGCGCAGCCGCAGATTTGAGCGGCCTCTTCGTAGGAGAATCCGGACGCGCCGACCAAAATCAGCGATTCGCGCTGCTCCGACGGAAGCATTTTGAGCGCCTTGCGAAATTCAACGATCTCAAGCCGGCTGTTCTGCTCCGGAAGCGATGTGAGCGTCTCCGCGTAGGAGCCATCGACGTCCTCGACCTCGCGCCGGCGTTTGCGATATTCCGAGCGGAACAGGTTGCGCAGGATGGTGAACAACCACGCGGACATGTTTGTGCCGGGTTGAAAGGACTCCATATTGGCCCACGCCCGCAACAGCGCTTCCTGCACCAAGTCGTCGGCGCGATCGACATTTCCGCACAACGAGATTGCAAACGCACGCAAGCTGGGGACTGCCTCCAGCATCGCTTCCCGCACATTCTTCCGCAGACCCATCACTTGCCCTCGCAATTCGCGTCATCAAGCCGCTTAAGCAATTCAACGAAACGCTCGGGCACTCCCTGATCGACGATCTCGCCATATATCTGTCGCAACTGCATCCCGATCTTTGCTTTGATATCGGGGCCCAGTTTAACTACAGGATTTTTTTCGGATTTCTGCGCGTACATTGTTTTCAATCGTGGAGATAGGTTGTCCTTGCTCATCGGCTTCCTCGCCGGCGCGACGTCATATTTTTCCCTCCATCCGTGCTCGTGGAAAACACTAACCAACGTGCGTCGCATAAATCGGTTCCCCCGGCCGGAACTTTTTTCGAAGTCGACGCTTAGGAGGATAGCGCTGCGCTACTGAACGGGGAGAAGCAAACAGTGTCTGAAACAGTATCCAAATCTCAGGCCATCGCTCAGCACGTGCCATATTTGCGCCGGTATGCTCGCGCCCTGACCGGAAGCCAGGCGCTGGGGGATTCCTATGTCACGGCCGCCCTCGAGGCGTTGGTCCGGGAGCCGCATTGCCTTACCGAGGCTTCTCAATCAAAGGTTGAGCTGTTCAGGGCATTCTCCGCAATTTGGAATTCAACCAGATTAAGCGGCGCGACGGAGCAGGTCGTCGAGTTAACGCCGGCGGACCGTCGTCTCAGTCAGATTGCTGCGATGCCGCGGCAGGCATTTTTGCTGGTTTCGCTCGAATCCTTCTCTGAGGATCAAGCGGCGGCGATCCTCAATGTCGATCGACAGCAATTCAGGGAGCTGGTGGAGGAATCGGGGCGCGAGCTCGCCGCCCAGATTGCCACCGACATACTCATCATCGAGGACGAGGCCCTGATTGCGCTCGATCTCGAAAACATCGTCGAAGGTCTCGGCCACCGCACCATTGGCATTGCGCGAACGCGCGCAGAAGCGGTTGCTCTCTCCAAGAAGAAACGTCCCGGCCTTATCCTCGCAGATATTCAACTCGCGGACGGGAGCTCCGGATTGGAAGCCGTCAACGACCTCCTTGCCACATTCGAGGTTCCGGTGATCTTTATCACCGCCTATCCGGAGCGCTTCCTCACCGGCGAGCGGCCGGAGCCTGCGTTTCTCGTGTCCAAGCCGTACCAGCAGTCGACCGTCTCCGCACTCGTCAGTCAGGCGCTGTTTTTCGAACGCAACGCGGTCCAGCGCAAAAAGCGCGCGTTAGGCTGACGGTCGCAGACGGCTTCGAGCGCCTTCGCCGGCGTGATGCCGTGAGCGGCTGCTCGAAATCGCCTGACTGGCAATGTTTACCTTGTGTCCGACAAAAAGGAGGCGCAGCTGGCGTTGCAGCCAGTTGCGCCTCGGCTGGGCCGGCCACGCGCGGGGGAGGGGGATGGCGGCCGGTTGCCGGTACAATTCCTGACCGCGGAAATCGTTCCTGATCGTTGCGCGAAAGCGGAAGCGTTGATTTCATTTGCGCGAGCCGCAGGTTGCGACGTGAGCGGCTGCGCACTGCGATCAGCTCAAAGACAGAGCAAAGACAGAGAAGCGAACAGCGCGATCTCCGCAACGCGCCCTGCTGGTCCAGCGGAGCCTGCCATCCGGGGCAGCCAGAGGCGCCAGACCGTTGGGCCAGCGCGACGACAAGCTTTGCGGCGACATGAGTTGCCGCAGATGTGACGGTGCCCCGCGGGCAAATGTCGCGCGCGAGCACCTTACAGCCGCGCCGCGCAGATCGCGTCTCAAGTCCGGATCTCGCGCCTGCCGTTTCGCTTCTATCGTCCGGTCTGGATTTCCGCGATCGCCTTCTCCATCGCCTCATCCATGGTCCGGCGAATCTGATGGTCGGATTGCGCCACGCCTTTCTCATCGAAGTCCCTGCGTATCGTGCTGAACACGCTATCGCTGTTCGGGTTGTCGAGATCGGCGGTGACGATATTCGCAGCGTAGGTTTCGGCCGCCGCGCCGGCCAGCCCGAGCTTCTCTGCGGCCCACAGGCCGACCAGCTTGTTGCGCCGCGCATGAGCTTTGAACCGAAGTTCCTCGTCGTGCGCAAATTTGTTCTCGAACCCTTCCTCGCGCTTGTCGAAGGTGCTCATATGTTGCCCCATGGTGTTGGCAATTTTGAAATCCGCACTGCTCGTCGCCTTGCATAACGACAAGCCTCCGTCAAGATAACCTGCTGGAAATTAAAAGATCGCCGTTGCGGGAATGCCATGGCAAGGCTATGTCAATTGTACTGTCCACGTGAGTGCGCTAGCTTTTAAGGTGCGGAGAGTTGAGCGCACGGTTGATTGAGTAGCGCTGCACCGATCATCCGCCGCCGCGGAACCTCGAACAGGAAACGGAGCCACGGCACGCCATGGATTTCCTCAAGCCACGGTACACTCCAATGAGCCGACGTCGCCGTATCTATGAAGGCAAGGCGAAGGTTCTTTATGAAGGACCAGAGCCGGGAACGCTGATTCAACACTTCAAGGACGACGCCACTGCTTTCAATGCGAAGAAGCATCAGGTGATCGAAGGCAAGGGCGTTCTGAACAACCGCATCTCCGAATACGTGTTCCAGCACCTCAATGACATCGGCGTGCCCACGCATTTCATCCGCCGGCTGAATATGCGCGAGCAGCTCATTCGCGAGGTGGAGATCATTCCCCTTGAAGTCGTCGTGCGCAACGTGGCCGCGGGTTCGTTGTCGCAGCGGCTCGGCATCGAGGAGGGGACGCAACTGCCGCGCTCGATCATCGAGTTCTATTACAAGAATGACGCGCTCGGCGATCCGATGGTGTCGGAGGAGCACGTCACGGCTTTCGGCTGGGCGACGCCCCAGGAGATCGATGACATCATGTCGCTCGCCATCCGGGTCAACGACTTCCTCTCCGGCCTGTTTCTCGGCGTCGGAATTCGCCTCGTGGATTTCAAGATGGAATGCGGGCGGCTGTGGGAAAATGATACGATGCGGATCGTGGTGGCGGACGAGATCTCGCCCGACTCATGCCGGCTGTGGGACATCAAGTCCAGCGAGAAGCTCGACAAGGACCGCTTCCGTCGCGACCTTGGCGGTTTGCTCGAAGCCTATACGGAGGTTGCCAAACGCCTTGGCATCATGGGGGAAGGCGAGCGGCCGCAGGGCACCGGGCCGGTTCTGGTCAAGAGCTGAATAGCCAGAGCGGAAGGAGCAGGAGTGGAAGAATTCGGAGCGCACTCATGGTGGGCATCCCAGTCATCGACACCGGGCCCATGACCGTGGAGCAATTCTACGCGTTCACGGACACGCGGCCCGACGAGGAAAAGTGGGAGCTGATCGAGGGGGAGCCGATTTTGAACGCCGCGCCGAGCCGGATGCATCAATGGATCATCAGGAACGTCATTTTTGCGCTCATGAGCCGCGAACGCGAGCTCAAGGCGCCTTGGGCGGTGCTGCCGGAGCTTGGCGTTCGGGTTTCCGATACCAGTCGGCCCGAGCCCGACGTTCTGGTCATTCCTTCCGATCATCGCTCGCTCGACCCGAAGGAGCGAGACGTTCGTAACGTCATTGTTGCATTCGAAGTCCTGTCGCCGTCAACCGAAGGGCGCGACCTGCGCTGGAAACGCAGCGCCTACACGAGTCTTCCGTCGCTCAGCCATTACATCGTGATCGCGCAGGACGCAGTCGAGGTGAGCGTGTTCGCTCGTGATGCGGATTTCGCGGAGGAGCGGATCCGGTCGATCGACAAGGTGATCGAACTCCGCTCGCTCGGCATTTCATTGCCGGTGGCCGAGATTTATCGCGACACTGGGCTGGCTTGACGCCGCGCGAGATGATTGCGCACCCGTCCTGCCGAATTCGGCGGCCGCTTATGTCCTGGGGCAAAACCCACAGCCATAGCTCCCGGTCGGATTGCGCTGCGGCCGATTCGCCGCTATCGACTGGCCGTAGGGAGCACGCGATGAAAGCACGGGTGATCGTGACGCTGAAATCCGGCATTCTCGATCCGCAAGGCAAAGCGATCGAGGGTGCGCTGAGATCGCTCGGCATTGCAGGCGTTGTGAGCGTTCGTCAGGGCAAGGTGTTCGACATCGAGATCGCCGAGGGCGACCGCGCCGTGGCCGAAGCCAGGCTCAAGGAGGCCGCCGAGAAGCTGCTGGCGAACACCGTGATCGAGAATTACGACGTGAAGGTCATGGGTTGAGGATGTCATGGGTTGAGGATGAGGTGAAAGCCGCCGTTGTCGTCTTTCCAGGCATCAATCGCGAATGCGACATGGCGCGCGCCCTGAAGCTCGCCTCGGGACGCGAGCCCGCCATGGTGTGGCATGCCGAGACTGCATTGCCTGCGGGGATTGATATCGTGGTCCTGCCTGGCGGATTTTCCTATGGAGACTATCTGCGCTGCGGGGCCATCGCAGCCCGCGCGCCGATCATGGATGCGGTGCGAGCCTTTGCGGCAAAAGGCGGCCTCGTCCTCGGCGTCTGCAACGGCTTCCAGATTCTCTGCGAGGCTGGCCTCTTGCCGGGCGTGCTGATGCGCAACGCGCGGCTCAAATTTATCTGCCGGAACGTCTATCTGCGGGTTGAGCGCTCCGACACCCCGTTCACCCGCGGTTACAATGCCGGCCAGGTGATCTGCGTGCCGACCGCCCATGGCGAAGGCAATTATGTCGCAGACGCCGGCACCGTTGCGCGCCTCGAGGGTGAAGGGCGCGTGATATTCCGCTACACGGCGCCCGACGGCGCCCGCGCTCCGGAATGGAACTTCAACGGCGCCACCAACGCGATCGCCGGGATCATCAATGAGCGCGGCAACGTGCTCGGCATGATGCCGCACCCCGAAAATCACGTGGAGGCAGCGATGGGCCCGGCCGATGGGCGTGGACTTTTCCAGGGGCTTGCCGAGCACCTCGATCGCGCCGCCTGAATGCCCCTCAACGAGCCCAGAATCACGCCTCAGCTTGTCGCCGAGCATGGCCTTTCGCCCGACGAGTACGATCGCATCCTCAGGTTGATCGGCCGGACGCCGACCTTCACGGAGGTTGGCATCTTTTCGGCGATGTGGAACGAGCACTGTTCCTACAAGTCCTCCAAGGTGCATCTGCGCGAGCTGCCGACCGCCGGACGATGCGTCATCCAGGGTCCGGGCGAGAACGCAGGCGTGATCGACATCGGCGGCGGGCTCGCCTGCGTATTCAAGATGGAGAGCCATAACCACCCGAGCTACATTGAACCCTACCAGGGCGCCGCCACCGGCGTCGGCGGCATTTTGCGCGACGTTTTCACCATGGGGGCGCGTCCGATCGCGTGCCTCAACGCGCTGTCCTTCGGGGATCCGGATCATCCCATGACCCGCCACCTGGTCTCGGGCGTCGTTGCCGGCATCGGCGGTTACGGCAATTCCTTTGGCGTCCCGACGGTCGGCGGCGAGGTCCGCTTCCACCGTCGCTATAACGGCAATATCCTGGTCAATGCCATGGCGGTGGGCCTGGCGGAGGCCGACAAGATCTTCTATGCAGCCGCCTCGGGCGTCGGCATGCCGATCGTCTATCTTGGCTCGAAGACCGGCCGCGACGGCATTCACGGCGCCACCATGGCGTCGGCCGAATTCGGCGAGAATTCCGAGGACAAGCGCCCGACCGTGCAGGTCGGCGATCCCTTCTGCGAGAAGCTCCTGCTCGAAGCCTGCCTGGATATCATGGCCAAGGGCTGCGTCATCGCCATCCAGGACATGGGGGCCGCCGGCCTCACCTGCTCAGCGGTTGAGATGGGGGCGAAGGGCAATCTCGGCGTCATTTTGGACCTCGACAAGGTGCCGTGTCGGGAAGCCGGCATGACGGCCTACGAGATGATGCTCTCAGAGAGCCAGGAGCGCATGCTCATGGTGCTCAAGCCCGAAAAGAAGGCGGAGGCCGAGGCGATCTTCCGCAAATGGGGGCTTGATTTCGCCATCGTGGGCGAGACGACGCCGGGCAGGCGTTTCGTCGTGCGGCACGGCGGTGAGATCGTGGCCGACTTGCCGATCAAGGAACTGGGCGACGAGGCGCCGGTCTATCGCCGGCCCTTTGTCGACCCCCCGAAGCTTCCCGCCATCGATGCCGCGACCGTCGCGCCGCCGATGCCGATGGCCGACGCGCTGGAGAAGCTGATCGGATCGCCCGACCTCTGCTCCAGGCGGTGGGTGTGGGAGCAATACGACCACATCATCCTCGGCAATACCGTGCAACGCCCGGGCGGCGACGCCGCCGTGGTGCGGGTCAACGACGGGCCGGCCGCGCTGGCGCTTACCGCCGACGTAACGCCCCGCTACTGCGAAGCCGATCCGTTCGAGGGCGGCAAACAGGCGGTGGCGGAGGCCTGGCGCAATCTTACGGCGGTCGGCGCGAGGCCGCTTGCCGTGACCGACAACCTCAACTTCGGCAATCCCGAGCGGCCAGAAATTATGGGCCAGTTCGTGGCGTGCGTGCGCGGGATTTCGGAAGCCTGCCGCGCGCTTGATTTCCCGGTCGTATCCGGCAATGTCTCGCTCTATAACGAGACCAACGGCCGCGCGATCCTGCCGACGCCGACCATCGGGGGCGTCGGGATTCTGGCGGATTTCGCCCTCTCCGCCACGCTTGCTTTCAAGGCCGCGGGCGAAGCCATCCTGCTCATCGGTTCGTCGCAAGGCTGGCTCGGCCAATCGCTCTACTTGCGCGACATCTGCGGCCGCGAGGAAGGCGCGCCGCCGCCGGTTGACCTCGCCGCCGAGAGGCGCAACGGCGATTTTGTCCGCACCCTGGTTGAGCGCAAGCTGACGACTGCGGTTCACGATGTCTCCGACGGTGGGCTGGCCGTAGCGGTGGCCGAAATGGCCGTGGCGGGAGGCATCGGCGCGGATCTAGGGGGTGCGTCGGACGTGCGGATCGAAGGCCGGGCGAAGATAGGGGGGCCGGAGGCTCCCGACACCGCCTCGCACCCGGCATTCTGGTTCGGCGAGGACCAGGCCCGTTACGTCATAACGGTCCGGCAAAGCGATATGGCGGCCGTATTCGAACTTGCCCGCGTCAACGGCGTGCCGACGAGACGGATCGGGACCACCGGCGGCAACGCATTGACGCTGCCGGCGCAACGCCCCATTCTGGTTGCGCGGCTGACCGAGCAGTTCGAGAGCTGGTTTCCAGGCTATATGTCGGGAAGCAATCAGCCCTGCGCCTGATTTGGCATATGATTTTCTGAAAAACTGTGGCGTTTTCGGGTAAAATTGAAGGAGAGTATTGTCGGGTGCAGCGCGTAGGCAAGGCTGGAAGATGAGAGGAATCCGCAATGCCGATGCAGGCAAATGACATCGAGCGGCTGATCAAGGCGCGTATTCCGGATGCCGAGGTGACAATACGCGACCTTGCGGGCGACGGCGACCACTACTCCGCGACGGTGCTGTCGGAGACATTCCGCGGCAAGTCCCGCGTGCAGCAACACCAGCTCGTCTACGACGCCCTCAAGGCCGAAATGGGCGGCAAGCTTCACGCGCTTGCATTGCAGACCGGCGTTCCAGGAGGGTAAGGAAGACGAGGAGTCCCAACTCAGCGCCCTTGCGTTTTCGCCGGAAACGCACGATTTTGTGGCCCGAGCCCTTTCTTATTTAATCCGCGGCGTTTCTTACTTAATCCCCGGCGCGCGGGTTCGGATGTCTGCCGGGGGCCACAACCGAACGAAGGTCAAGCCATGGGCATCGAACAGTTCATCGACAACGAGGTAAAGTCCAACGACGTAGTGCTGTTCATGAAGGGCACCCCCCAGTTCCCGATGTGCGGGTTCTCGGGCCAGGTGGTGCAGATTCTGGACCATCTCGGCGTGTCCTATAAGGGGCTCAACGTCCTGGAGAACGACGAGCTGCGCAACGGCATCAAGGCCTATTCCAACTGGCCGACCATTCCGCAGCTCTACGTCAAGGGCGAATTTGTCGGCGGCTGCGACATCGTGCGTGAAATGTTCCAGGCCGGTGAGCTGCAGGACCTGCTGAAGGAGAAGGGCTTG
>JAJPKK010000161.1 GCA_021323775.1 Hyphomicrobiales bacterium | reverse complement strand
GCGGTTGCGCATCGAGATCCTTCTTGCCGCGATTGATCGTCGAACCAGCGAGCCCCGTGATCTGCGAGACCAGCGCCAGACCGCCTCGACCGGCGGTCCGCACCTCGCCCGCCGCAAACAGGCACCGCCCGCGCTCGTCAAGCCGCGAACCAACCGTGTCCCATCGCAGGGCGAATCGCGGCCTCGTCGATCATGCGACCGACCTACCCCTATTCTATTCGCCGATAACCGGAATCCTCAAAGCATAATCAAGGCCGGCGTCAGGCGGCGAACCGACGACTCGCCCCGCATCGAGGCGCCATGACCGATCCTCCGCGAGCCTTTCCGAAGTCGTCCAACCCCTCCATAGCGGTTCGTGAGGCGGGCCGCAATTTTGCTTTGGCTCACCCTCGCGCTCCGTCGTATTAACAATTGGGTGGGTATTCACATCAGGGCAGGCAATACTCGGTTTTTGTTTGCATCCGATTCCAACTTAACCCGGATTATAGTTGGATTATAAAAGTGGGGGGCCAATGTCAGATCAGACCGCGCCTGGCGACCGCCGAACGGCGCACACGTATCTTTTCGAGCTGAAAGGCATCCAGCGCTACGTCTTCGATTCGGGGCGGCTCCGCGACGTGGTCGGTGCGAGCGATCTCGTCGCCGGGCTGGTGAAGTCGCCGGGGTCGCCGTCAGGGGCGGACGCCGACCTGATCGGCCAGATCATCGATAAGGTCATCGCCGCGGCGCCTCCGCCGCAGGACGTGCAGCTTGCCTTCTCGCGGCGCGCAAGCGGCGCATTCTGCCTGCATTCGGATGACAAGACCACACTGGACGAGATACGGGCGCTCTGGCGGCTGGCAGTTCAGCTGCGCTGCCCGGGTCTCGAAATGACGGAAAGCATCTCCGAGGGGAGCGGCAAGGCCGCATGGGAGGAAGCCGCCTTGGCGTCGGTCGAGGGCGCCCACCGCTCCGTCTCGGGCATCCGGGAGAATGGGGCCGCCACACTGCCTCCCGCCGGCGGTCCCGTGGCGCAGTTCGTGGCGAGAACCGGCCGTCCGGCGACGGCTGTCGCGCTGTATGAGGACGAAGGGGAGCCCCTCGACGCCATGACGGCGCCGCAGCGGGCGCATGCGGACCGGCTTAGAGGAAAGCTTGACGGCGTTGCTAGCCGCTTCCTGAGCCCGGATTTGCGCGACGCCCAGCCGCCTTACGTTTTTCCGCGCAACATCGATCGCGGGGTGAAGGAGGACGAGGACAATCCGCTGTTCCCCTTCAGGGGAGACGACACGAGGCTGGCGGTCATCCATGCCGATATTTCCGGGCTTGGCGAGACCTATAGGCGGGCGAGCGAACGAGCCCAGGTGCCCGACGACATGCTCAATCTTTCCAGAGCCATCGAGCGCGCCGTTGAAGGAGCTGCGCAGGCGGCCACGCGTCAGATCCTCATCCCGGCGGCACATCCGCCGAACATCGGCTCATCCCGGCTGAGGCCGGTGCCCGCCAGGCCCATCGTGCTGGGCGGCGACGACATCACGATCCTGGTGCGCGCCGACCTCGCCTTGCCGTTCACCGCCGTTGCTGCGCGGGCATAGGCCGACGCCAGCGGCGGAGGAGGAGGCTGTGCCGCCGGCGGCCGGCGCCGGCGCAACCGTGATCTCACATCCGGATGTCGTATCGCCGCCCAGCGCCATCGCCGGGTGGGCGAAAGCCAGAGCCGAGCGTGCGGAAACCCAGGGGCGCGATGCGCTGCGCGACCGCTGGATCAAAGAACTCAACGATCTCCTGCGCCGGGCCAACAAAGACGGACCAAGTCCGTCGCAATGGAAAGAGGCGGCCAATGCGGCGCGGGGGGCGCGCGATCTTGCCGACATCGTGACGCGGCTGTTCGACTCTCAGAACGCCGTCTGCGGCAGCGCGCAGGAGAGCACGCGCGGCGGCGACTGGCTCGCACCGGAGCCGGACGCAAGGCCCACCGTGCGCCAATGGCTTCGCGAGCAAATTCAGAGTGCCCAAGCCGCACGCGTGCCCATCAATCACGTGAAGTGGGCGCTGGATCACCTCGCCCGGGACCGCGCGCAGAGGCTGCGTGCGGACAAGGAGGAGCGGCGTCATGGGTAGAGTGCTGCATCTTGTCCGCGCCACCATCGAGACGCTCTCGCCGCTGTCCACCGCGTCGGGCGACGGCCAGATGTACGATATGGCGCTCGTCCGCGACGCCAACGGCCTTCCCGAGATCGCCGCATCGTCGATCCAGGGCGTGCTCCGGCATCTTCACGAGGAGCGTTTTGGAGCCGAGGAGAGCCGCCGTCTCTTCGGTTTCGCCGATGGCGACAACGGCCAGACCGGACGCCTGTTCTTCAGTTTCGGCCGCGTGCACGGTTCGGACAACGTCGCCGTCAACGGATTGCGCGTCGAGGAAACGCCCAGTTCAGCCGGGGATGAGCTGCTGCAACGGCTCGCCGCGGACGCGCCGCTCGTCCGCGACCATGTCGCGCTCAATCAGCGCCATGTTGCCGATAAGCGAAGCAAATTCGAGCGCGTCGCCGTCCCCCGCGGCGCGCGGTTCTCCTTCGAGATCGCGATGTGGGGCGACGCCGGGAAAGAAAAGGAGGACGCCGAGGCGCTCCTCGACCTGATGTCGCTGATGAAGCATCCCGCGTTCCGCCTGGGCGGAGCGGTGCGCCGCGGCTACGGCAAGGTCAAGCTGATCGCGGCTGGGAAAGTCGTGCTGCCCCTGTCGAACCCCGCAGCGATCCGCGACGTGCGCAAGCGCCCGGCGTCGGATCTTTCCGCTCCCTTCAAGCGTATTGACATCGCACGCGATCTGACGCCGGTCGACGGCGATGCGGTGACGATCGCGCTGACGCTGACGCCGATAGGGCTGTGGCGCTTCGGATCGACTGGCCTCGCGCTGCGCACCGGCGCGCACGAGTTGCGCAGTGACAGGTGGATCGACAGGGAACGGGGCGGTCCCGATCGGCGCGGAAAGGATGTCGACGCCGCATCGGTCCGGGAGCCGTTGATTGACTGGGCGAGCAACCGCGGCTGCTGGCGCGAGCCGCAACGCGCCGCGGACCAGACCCGGATGCCGAAGGTCACTCTCGCCGGCACGGCAATCAAGGGCCCGCTCGCCCATCGCACCCTGTTCCACTGGAACCGGCTGCATCCAGGTGAGAACGGGGCGGGAGCCGGCCGGATGCTCGACCCGTCGGCATGGGAAAACGAACGGGATCCCGTCAGGCGGAAGGCCATCATTGCGGAGATCGCGGCCTCGAAGCTGGGAGATCGCAAGCAAGGGGGCGCATGGACGGTGCGCCCGGCCGAACTGGAGACCTTGTTCGGCTCAGTCAAGGGCGACAACGAGCCTGCGGCGTCCGGAGGCGAGGCCAATGGCCGTTCGCGCGGCCGCGCGGCCCGGCTGATCGTCGACGACGCCGACATCGATGTGAAGCCTGAGAGCATCGTGGCGCTCGACCATAATTCGCTCGACCGTTTCACTGGCGGCGTGCGCAATCGTCTTCTCTTCTCTGAGGAAGTCGCGTTCGGGGGCGAGATTGCGGTGACGATCACGATTCTTCCGCCGCGTGGCGGCAAGGACGAGTTGCGGGCGCCCAGCGACTGGCCGCCGGACCTGCGCCGCGCGTTCTGCCATGCGCTGCGCGACCTTTGCGAAGGCCGCCTCGCCCTCGGCGCCAAGAGCCTCGGCTTTTGCACGGCCACAGCGGCGCCTGCATTTCAGGGCGGTGCTGCGCAGGAGTGGAAGACAGCCTGGGATGAGACGGACGCCCCCGCACGACAGGGAGGAGAGGCCCCATGAATGCGACCCGGCAGACTGATATCGTCACCCGCCTCGCCGCGCGCTACGACGCGCTGCGCAAAAGCTGCAGTGACCTTCCCAGGCTGGAGCTGGTGGCTGTTCGCGTCAAGAACGAAGCGCCGATTGCGGCCGGCGCAACGCCGGAGGAAGGCGCGTGGGCGCGTGCGCGCGATCTGGCCGGCACGCATGCGCACGCCTGGATACGCCGCCGCTCCGCGGTCTGGGTGAGCGACGTCGATGCAAAGGCAGACCTCGACGATGGCAGCGGCGGACCGCCGCTGTGGGGCGAGTGGGCGTCAAAGGATGACAGCGTGCATCTGCGGCCCGACGGAAGCGGCCAGTTCCGCTTCCACCGGATCGCGGAGACAGCCCACGCCGGCGGACAGGACGTTCCGGCCGGCGCACGCCTTCTGCTCCGCCAGGAGATCGCCGTGATCCGGAAAATGAAAGAGACGGCGGAGGAAGAGGAGGCGGGAGGCGCGCGGTTCCGGCACGAGCGCATCAAGTCCGTTCTTCTCTATCACGTGTACTGGGGGGGAACGGAAGGCGATCTCTACGGCATCCGCCGCCTGTTCAGCCGCTTCGCCGGCTTCGACAGGCGCAACGTCGCCATCAATTCATAGGCCCTGCCATTTTTCCCTCGCCTGATTTCAAGGATGAAGCATCATGAGCGTCAGTGCGCCGTTCCGTTTTGCCCCGATTCATCGCTGGGTCCACTTCCCGGAATGGGGGCCGCTCGTCACCCATGACGTGCCGTTCAAGGACGGCTGGTCGGGCGAGATCGAACTTGAGATCAGGGCCATTACGCCGCTCCTTGTCGGCGGCGCGCGGCGCGGCCCGAAGGAGACGCTGGAAGTCGAGGTGTGGCCCGTCCAGCTCCCCGATGGCCGATGGGCGATCCCACCGTCGTCGCTGCAAGGCATGGTGCGCTCGATGCTCGAAATCGCGACCTTCGCGCAGCTCGGCCCGTGGATCGACGACAAGCGCTTCGGCATCCGGGATCTGACGCCCCCGGCGATGCCCTACTATCAGAAGCGCCTGAACGATATATCGGGATCAAATCCGATCCGGGTGAACCCGCGGGTGAAGGCCGGCTGGCTGCGTCGGAACGAAGACGGGAAGTTCGAGCTGAAGCGCTGCGTCTTCGCCAGGATCGAATACAGCGATCTTGAGCAACTGACAGGCATCGCACGAAACCAGTGGAGCCAAAAATCCAACGCGGACGAGCGTTACCGCTGGGTCCAGCCTGCCGCGGCGCTCCGGCAGAGTCTGGAGGTCCAGCGGGCGATGCCGCCACCGCGGCATCCCCACGGCAACGGCAGGCTCAGCATCGCCTACCGCAAGGTCACCGGCCTCAAGGGAACGACGCAGGGCAAGATCGTGCTCACCGGTAATCCATCGAATCCGCCAAGAAGACCGGGCCCGCCGT
This sequence comes from Hyphomicrobiales bacterium, assembly GCA_021323775.1. GTDB lineage: Bacteria > Pseudomonadota > Alphaproteobacteria > Rhizobiales > Xanthobacteraceae > JAJPKK01. The sequence goes on along the minus strand of JAJPKK010000161.1, from coordinate 5,499 downwards.
CGAAGCATCTCGAATTCTTCTTCTTTGACGAACAGCCGCCGGTCGAACTGAAGCAGTTCGAGGAGCGATGGCAAGAATTCCGATCCATCCACGAGCCGGACGACGGCCGCCCCCACAATCGGAACTGGGAGTTTTTTCGGGATGAGGGCTATCCGGGCGAAGCGCCGTTCAACAGCGGCGGCTGGATGCCGATCTTCTACCTTGAGGACGCCAACGATAAGGACCGCATCGAATCGTTCGGCCTTGCGTTCATGTTCAAGCTCGCGCACGAACAGCGCACGCTGGACCTTCTCTGTAACAGCAATCCCCGTCACCTCACACTTGCACAGCGCGCCGCCAGGGGCATCGAGGATAGTACGGAAGACGGCGCGGATCTGCCGTCGCTGATCTTCGGCTCCGTCGCGGACGGCGAGGGCGGCGGCCTGAAGCGCCGCGCGGCGTTCGACGTGGCGACCGGCACCTTGCCGCCGGGCGAGGGCCTCCGGAACGACCGGGAGCCGACCGTGCTGCTCGGCCCGAAACCCAGCTATTTCCCGGTCTACGTCCGGCAACCGAACTGGTCGAAGGGGCAGCTCGCAAAGGGCGAGCCATATGCGACGTACACGCCGCTCGACGAAGAGCGCTATCCGAAAGCCTCGGGCGTGAGGAAGCCCGAACACGAGCGTCCGGAGCTTGCGGGGGTAAAGATTTGGCCGGCTGCCGACGTCAAGGACGTGCGTTTCCCCCGATTGCCAGACGCGATACAGGATAATCGCAATGTTCAGACGCGCCTGCGCGCGCTTCCGGCCGGCACGTTCTTCGAAGGCATTAAGCTGCGCGTTCATAACCTGCTCCCGGTCGAACTCGGCGCGCTCGTCTGGGCGCTCACCTTCGGCGACACGGCGGCCGTCCATGGACGGGACAGCGGCAAGCGGCACCGGCTTGGCATGGGCAAGCCGTATGGACTTGGCCAGATCTCGATCATTATCAAGGGAGCGAACCTTTGGCCGAATGATCCGAAGGCCCCCCATCTGACCCTTGATGACGCTCTCAGGGCATTCGAAGATCACATGACCACCGTCTATCGCGACAGCGGCGACAGCGGTGCATGGCGCGACAGCGTTCAGGTCCGGTCGCTCCTCAAGGCGGCGGAGCCGCAGCCCGGCGAAAAGCTCGAATACATGCAGCTTCAGGCGGACAGACGCGACCATTACTATGAGGACACCTATGTCGGCGCGCGCGCCAATGGCTGGTTCATGCCGCTCTATGCCGCGGGAGGCGAGGCGCCCCGCGACGGGACTGCGGCACCCCAGGGTATTGGCCCGCTACGCGGCCCGACTTCGCCGTCTCCGGCCGCGCCCCGCGTGGGCGCCCGGATCAAGATGAAGAACATCGGCACGCTGGGCGAGATCGTCGAGAAGCTAGCGAACGACCAGTGGCTCGTTCAGCTCGATGGGCAACCCAAGCCGGTCCGTTACAAGCAAAATCTTTTCACCGTCATCGGCTGACGGCCGGAGCATCGATGACCCGCCGTGTGCTCATGATGACGACCGGGGAAACGCCCCAGCTCGTCACCGAAACGCTGCATCATCTCGGCGCTCAGTCAAACTGGTGGCCGGACGAGGTGGTGCTGGCGACCACCCGGCGCGGCGACGATCTCTGCATGAAGGGAGACGGCGCGAGGATCGCGCCGCTGCTGGGCGAGCGCGGCCGGCTGGCGGCGCTAGCCGCCGCGCTCGGCCGTCCGCGGCCGAAGGTCAAGGTGGCTGTCGCCTGCCATCGTTCCGGAATGCCGATCGACGACATTCGCAGCGAGGAAGAAGTGAACGCGATCGCCGATGCGCTGCTCACGGAGGTGCGCCGCGTGACCGAGGGCGATACGGAACTGCACCTTTCGCTTTCCGGGGGGCGCAAGACGATGAGCTATCTCGCCGGCGCGGTCCTGTCCCTCTACGGGCGGCCGCAGGACGTGCTGTCGCACGTTCTTCTCGAACCGAAGGAGATGGAGTTTCTGCCGGAATTCTGGTGGCCGGGTCAGACCGACCCGGCGTCAGGCGAGGATGACCGTGGGCGGCGCTGGTCGGCGGCGGCGGCGCGCACCCGTCTGCACCGCGTGCCGTTCCTGCGGCTGCGGGCCTACGTGCCGGTGAACAAGGTGGTCGTCGCTGGGGAAATATCCTTCGCCGAGGCGGTGAAGCGGGCGAACGACGCGCTGGCCATCGACCGGCTCACCGTGGACACGCCGAGAATGACCATCTCGGCCGGCGGCAGCGATGTCGCGATCAGCGAGCCGGTGCAGTTTGCGATCTATCGCCTTCTCGCGGAAGTCAGGATGGAAGGCCTGTCGGTCGGCGGCCGGGAGGCGGGCGCGCTGCGCTATGCGGACTTGCTGGTCGAGAAGGACGCCCACGGACGACGGCTTCTCGACCGGCTCGGCGATATCATCAAGGACGTGTGGATACGGGGCAAGGACGTGGATATGTTGATGGCGGACCAGCGGCGGGAGGAATTCGTGTCGCTCAGGACACGCGAGTCCGTGAGCCTGTCAGGCTCTGCGGACATCACTGAAACCGAGATTATCGAAAGGAAGCTGCGATCCCCCGTTTCCGATCTCCGCCGTATCATCCGCGAGGGGATGCCCGAAGCGGTCGGCGAACGCGCCGCTCCCGCTGGACGGGGTTTCATCATCCTTCGCTGGGACGCCGGCCGGATCGACGTTGTCTGAACGGGTGACCGCATGGAGCATCGCGACATACGCGCCGCGCAGCCGCCTGAGGCTGGCACCCAGGGCTTTCGCTGGGCGGTCGACGGAGACAGCCCCTCCATCACCGCCGCAATCCGTGTCGGCGAGGCGGTGCGCGCCGCCGTCTTCCGGCGTGCCGAGCGGCACGGCCTGATGCCGCTGCCGGACTGGTTTCACCGCAGCGGCGGCCCGCGCCACTCTCATGCCGTCTGGCTCAGCGAAGACGCCGACCAGGACGGACGCATCGACCATGTGGCGCTGTTCTGCGAAAACGGCCTCCCGCCCGGCCTGATGCCTGTGCTCAGCGGCGGCATCGATGTGTGGCTCGGCGCTCATGGCCGCTTCCGCCTCGCACCGGTCTGGCTGGGCCGCCGGGACGGGAGCGCCTGGTTCGGCCCCGCCCGCGCCTGGGAGTCGGTCACCCCCTATGTCGCACCGCGCTGGCGCAAAGCGCGAAAGAGCGGGCGCGAACGGGCGGCGGAGCGCCCCGAACGACAGATCAGCGACGAGCTTGCCCGCCGCGGCCTCTCAGGCCTGCTCGAGATCTATGCCGGCGCCGGTGTGCGTTGCGGCGACGGCTTCATCCCGGCGGCGCAGTTCAGGCGGGATCTGTCGATGCACAGGCCGCCCGCCGACGCGACGCCGCTCGCCCTGCGCCTGCTGTTCGACCGCCCGGTGTGGGGACCCTTGACGCTCGGCTTCGGCGCCCATTTCGGGCTCGGCCTGCTCGCGCCGGCGGATCGCCTGCTCGATACGGGACTGTGGGGATGAGAAGCCAGCCACGCAAGATTGCTTGCGCGCAAACCAGGACGGCTTCTGCAAGTCTGGGCGTTGAACCCGATGAAGCGAGACGTGAAGTGAGGATGTGATGAGCGAGGCAGAGGGGGAGACGAAGGTCGCGCGGCTCGTAACCTTTTTGGGCCTGGGGCGGCATGACAAGACTCTTGATCGGCGCGTCTACGATACCGCCGAATACGAATTCCTGGAGCAGAAGGCGGCGAAGACGCCTTATGTCTGCCGAGCGCTGGCTGAGCTGATCCATCCTTCAGACATCGCGGTGCTCGCGACGGACAAAGCTGAGGAGCTTCATGGGGCGGCTCTGCAGGATGCGCTCCGGGCCGGCAATTGTCCGGCGCCTCGTTTCGTCCGAATTCTCGCTGGGCAGACGCCGGCCGAGCTTTGGCGTCAGTTCGATCTCATCAAGGCCGAGTTGCGCGGCGCCGAGGGTCCGGTGATGCTCGACATTACCCATGGCTTTCGCTCTCAGCCGTTCTTCGCAGCCGCGGTGACGGCATTCGTTCACGCGGTCGATAAGCATCCGCCGCCGCTCCGCATCTGCTACGCCGCTTACGACGCGAGGAACCGCGAAACCGGCGTCACCCCGATCTGGGAATTGACGGAATTCCTCGCTCTGCTCGACTGGTCTCGGGCGCTCGCGATGTTTCTTCAGACCGGCCGCGGGGAAGAGGCAGGAACGGCGACGAAGCGCCTCGGCAACGACTTGAGAAATGCCTGGTTCCACGGCGGAAGGCTGGGCAAGGAGCCAAACCTGAAAGAACTGGGAGAAGCGATCATCCGGTTTAGCGAGGATTTGGAGACGCTCAGAACAGGCGACCTGCTGATCGGCGGCGGTAAGACCAAATCATCAGCGTTGCGGCTCCTGGAAGCTGCAAAGGATGCGAAACACCAGGTCGAGCAGCATGCTCCGCCGTTAGCCGATGTTCTTGATCGCATAACGGAGATAGTTCAGCCTCTTGCCGGAGCGAACGAAGATCTTTCCGGGAAAAATGGTCGCGAGGTGATCGCGTCGCTTGCAAAGACGTATCTCGGATTTGGACGGTACTTGGAGGCGGCAGCAACTGTGCGCGAGGGACATGTCAACTTCTATGCGCCCAAGGCGGCCCTTCGCCCCGGATCGCCAGATTTCGACATCCAGCAGCGCGCCGCTTCGGAGGAGCGAGCGCGTTGGCGCGATCCGGCCGGATCGTCCAGGAGGGATCTGGTGACGGCGGACGAGCCGGATCACAGCTTCAACAATGTTGCGAAGCCTCGAAATGATTTGTTGCACGCACAATATAAAAACAAAAAGGATACACAAACCAGCCATGCCATTATTAGAACCGTCAAGGAACTGGTGGAAGATTTCGATCGCGCTTCGCGCGCGGCCGTGGGCGCTTGCTTCATCAATCTCAGCAATCATCCGATCGACAAGTGGGATGACGCACAAATGCAGGCCGCACGTGATCTCGCCGAGCGCGTTGAAGACGTCATGTTCCCGCTCGTGCCGCCGGATGCTGACGAAAAGGTAATCGGGACACTTGCGGACGAATGCCTCGCGAAAATCCCGCGGGAGACGACGCACGCCCTCGTTCAGGGCGAATTCACGCTCACGTTCGAACTTGTCCGCCGCCTCCAGGCGCGCGGAATTACGTGCCTCGCGGCAACTACTGCACGCAACGTCGAGGAGGAAGCCAACGGCCGGAAGATCTCGTCCTTCACATTCGTGCGCTTCCGTGCCTACCCTGACCTGGGATCTGCATAACGCCGAGTCGACTCTGGCGATGGGAGACCTCGTTCGCAGACCCCCGAGCGCGCATTGCGCGCGCTTGAAGAGAAGGGCCAGTCCCGTCGGCGGTCGGAGTGTGCGCTTGCGCCCGGAGCGGCCAGGGCGAGCGGCCAGGGGCTGCTACGGCCGGGCATGAAGATCGAGCGGTTGGGCTCGTGATGGCCTGTTGGCGAGGGCGTCGGGGAGATCGTGCGCGGTGCGGGGCGAACCG
>JAJPKK010000253.1 GCA_021323775.1 Hyphomicrobiales bacterium | reverse complement strand
TCAGATCGCTTTCGAGAATAGCACAAGCGGAACCTCCATAAACGCTGAGGCCAAATGCACACACAAACGGCGCAGGCATAGGACGAGTGCCGCCTCGCCTCCCTTCCTGGAAGACGGCGCCGCAACGGCGAACGAGCAGCGGGATAGCGAACTGGTGCTGGCGGCGAAGAGCAAATCGTCGCGATGATTATTCTAAGAGGGGCCAGCAATTGGGAGTGGTGCCGAACGTTGTGGTTGGAATCCTTTTTGGGGAGTTCCAACCGTAGATTCAAAAATCAATTGGCAAATACGCATTCCAGTCCGCAGCCGAATCGGCACCTCGCCATGATTGATGATCTCTAGACGAATAGGATAATTGAAGCCTGAGTGAATAGTTGGGGCCGTGATATGGACACCGAGCCCAAAGCGGCCAAAGAACTTTTCCCCTCTACGCATGCGGCTAACCTCGAATGCGGTGGAAGTTCGATGCGCTCTATTGTCCAGCCTAAAACCAATTTTCGGGGAGTCAGCAAAAAACCATCGCTTTTATCGATATTCTTCTGACTTGTTATCTTTGCCAGAGTTTTTTCAGCAACGAAATTTGGATGACTCGGATCAATCGCGGTCTCTACCGCATCATTGGCAAGGTCATCGCGAAATAATGTGAGAATCGGATCAAGCCTTAAATCCACACTAGTCGAGCTGTACGCCTCAACATTTGGCGCAGGCTCAATTTTTATTTGGCCATTACTTAATGCTATTTGAATTTCTCGATCTGTCAGAATCACTCGGCCGCCTCCATCTCGCCTTCAGACGTGATGGTCTTATCTACCCACATTCGCCAAGCACCACTGCTGGTCTCAGCAGGTAATTCAACTAAGCGATATTGTCCATGCTCGGAAATTGGGTAGCCAACCTCAATCATACTTTGGCTCAATGATCGTTTATCCACGGCAAGTGTCTGCGGCCCTTCGAGGGTTTGAATTGTGACTAACACTTGATTGGGATGTAGCGCTGATTCGATCGTCTCGACCCTAATCCGCATTTTTCACCCTCCTCCCTACTGAATGCAATGATCTACGATGCGTGTTCGTGCCCGACTCGCTGCCGGGTGAAAACATCGGAAGCGATCTATCCACCCGAGATTTCGCATCGTGAGGCTGCACGGCAGCATAGAACATACCAAGAACATTAAAAATGAGTAGCATTCCCAATACATGCCCGTTATGCGCCCTTGGCGCCGCCACAATTTTTCGTGCCAAGACCCGGTTTTTGAGACCAAATCGCCCTCGCTTTCCCGTTTGCTCACTGTCACCTTGCCGGGCCGCCTTTTTTTGGCTGACCCCAGCACCGGCTGTGGGTGCAGCAGCCCGGCCAAGCCCCCCAGCGGCTCAGCAGTTCGATCAAAGCCCTGGTCATTTCCGGATCGTCTTCCGGTGCCGGCTCGTCCGCAACTTGATCTTGAGCATAGTCGGCTTGCGTCCTCCCTCGCCCGCAAGCCGGAAAGGGTCCGGCAAGAAAAGGGGTGGCATGCGTCGTCAGCAGGAAAGCTCAACGGTGCGTCTCGCGTGCCTTGACCACGCGTACGCCAACGAGGCGCTCGCCCGAATACTCGCGGATGATCTCATCCTGCTCGGCGACTTCGCCGAGCGCGAAGTCTTGCTCCGGCGCCACGATGATGAGATTTCTCCCCGAATTAACGCAAATCAATCCATCGTGGCGGAGCGCGATGGCCGCGAGACGCTTGATCTCTCCGCAGTAGGGTTCCTTGCGCCAAGCTTCCGGAAAGCCCGGATCGCATTGAAAATCGAGTCCGTTGCCGTCGCGGCTGACCGTGATGACGGTCCTCGATCTATCCGGCTTCCATTCTCCGGGCCAAACCGCGGATTGGTCAACCAGCCGCACAGAAAGGCGCGGCATGCGGCAGGACGATCGGCATAGATGCGGCATCCCTTGCCTCGCACGCAATGCCGGCACCATGCGCCCCACATGCGCCCCGCGGCTCGTCGGTCTCGGGGACGCCCATGATTTTGCAGCACAAGCTGCAGCCCCCGCATGATCTGCCGGGCGGCGGGTCGGTCGGAGCAGGTATCCGGTCCATCAAGGGGCCTGAGCCTTCGGATCGGCGACCGCCGAACGCGATGCCACCCCCTCGATGGCGACGCGGCCGAAGGCGGGGATTTTCAGCGCCGGATGCTCAGCATCCAGTCCGGCCACGAGACCGAGAAGATTAAATTCGATGCCCTCGACCTTACCGACCTTTAGTCCCAGGAGCCCATAAAGGCTTGCCTCGAAGCCGGTGCGGCTCAAGGTCCGGCTGAGCAGCGCGCCGTCGATGCGGTAATCCTTGCCGATCGCCTCCGGCGGCAGTGCAATCTCAAGCTCTGGCGCGGCGCGCAGCACCGTCGCCACGAAGGTGTTGCTGTTGGGGCCGGGCCACAGGCGATAGTCACCGTATTCCGTATACGGATACGCCATGATGGCGGCCTCGATCCTGGGGATCGCAGCGGCAGCGCGGGCGCCCCGAATATCAGCGACGACGCGCGGACGCTCGCCCAGCCAATAGCCGTCAGGGGGCCGGCCGTTGATCCGCAGCGGCCGGCCGAAGCCGGTCACTTCGTAGCGGGTGTAAGCATCCGCACCGGCGCCCTTTAGCACGATCCAGGTATGGACCGCGAAAATGCCCCGCCAGCCGGCGGTGCGGGCTGCGAACACCACGATGCGCGCTTCCGGGTCGCTCGCCGCCTCCGGCAGGATGCCGGCGCTCGACCATCGCGCGGTTCGCCAGTCTCGCGGCTCCTCGAACGACCGCAACACGGCTTTGGTCGCGACTGGAGCCAGGAAAACAATCGACAATGTCACGCCGATCTTGCGGCCAAAGTTTCGCATCGGTTCAATGCAACCTTGATTGAGACGACGCTCTCCGGCTGACTGCGAACGCCACCCCCGCCATTTGCGTCGTCAAGCGTCAACCATGAAGCATGAATGGGGGGGATCGTGGGCAGACAAGCCGCCATCGGCGGCTCGCGATATCCCCTGACAAACGTGACCCCCCTTCGGACTCGAATAAAAAGCTCAATGATCATAAGAAGGTGAAATCCATCCCTGTTGGGACGCCTGAATGTTTGAATGTACAGCGAAATTTTTCTGGTGGGCCCGGCAGGACTCGAACCTGCAACCAAGCGGTTATGAGCCGCTAGCTCTGACCATTGAGCTACGGGCCCCCGAGTTTCTTAGACGATTTTTCGCGAATGTGGAGAGCGCATGTGCGCAACGTCGCAGGGCGCGCTTGGTTTCCGGCCTCGCCCGCCGCGAGATTGCATCCGCGGGTTGCCGCGTCTTCGATATCTGTCGGACCGGTCATCGTTCTCTGCCACTGATATCTGTGGACACCAATGCGGCCGAAAAGCGCTCCAGCTTTACCAAGGTACCGCTTGCGCGCCCGCGGCCCCCGCCGGCATACCCTCAGCGCGTATTTGCCGGAATCGTCGGCCTCCCGCGAACGCCGCATAAATACCTTCCGCCAACCTTTTGGCACAGCCAAATTTTATTGATCTGGCCCTTCTTCAACCCTGATCTCGCCGCATGCGCCGGGGCAACGCGAACAACCGCATAGATCAGCGGACGAGGCGGCGCGATGCAGGCGCAATCCAGCCCTGCGTTAAAGAAAAGCTGTCCGTCCGCAATTCGGCAACAAATATCGGTTTCAAGCGTTTCCGCCATGGCTGGGTTGTCACCCAAAAAGCGCGACTCAAACGGGGATTCCATGGTTCGGCAGCTCAATCACCATGATCAGTTCAACATCTTGCTTCGCGCCAATCGCACCGTCGTGCTGGCCGTATTGTGGGTGGCGCTCGCCGCCTGCGTGGTCGGTTCGGTGATTTATGACGTTGCGGACTGGATTGGCGCGTGGTGACAACGGTCAGAGGCAGACGGTCACATCCGCAGCAGGCGCTTGGAATTTCCGCTGAGAATTTTGACCTTGTCCTCGTCACAGATCGGCGTCGTCGCGAGCCATTGGGTGGCCGGCAGATTCTCCACGAATGGCCAGTCAACCGCAAACAGGATCCGGTCAATTCCCATTTCCATGATGCAGCATAATAGCGCTGGGGTCGAAAAGTTTCCGCTCGTCGTGATGTAGAAGTTGTTACAGAAGACATCGCGGAAACTCAGCGATTTCTGGCCGGGCCGCGCCAGCGCCTGGTCGATGCGCCACACCAGAAACGGCAGGGTTTCGCCCAGATGGCCGAGAATGATCTTCAGGCGAGGATGGGATTCGAAAACCCCGCTCAGCACCATGCGGATCGCCGTGGTCGCGGTCTCGACCGTGTAGCCCCAGGCGGGCCGCACCACCATGGGGAATTGCTGCGCATAATCCGCGTAGTAGGCGTCGGCCACGGCGGCGTGCGGCAGAGACGGGTGCAGATAGATCGGTACGTCAAGCTGTTCAGCGCGCGCATAGATCGGCCAGAATTGCCGGTTGTCGATGAATTTGCCGTGCGCCAGCCCATGGATCATGGCGCCCTTGAAGCCGAGCCTGGTAACGCAGCGCTCAAGTTCGTCGGCGGCTGCTTTGGCGTCGGCCGTAGGCAGCGCCGCAAAGCCCGCAAACCGGGTCGGATGGCGCCCAATCGCTTGGTGCAGCCGATCATTGACGCGCCGCGCGAGATCGACCGCGATGTCGGCGCCGATTTTCTGGGTGGACGGCGCCCCGTGGGATAACACCTGGATGTCAATGCCGGCGTCGTCCATCTCCTTCAAGCGCAGCGCGCCAAGATCATCGAGGCGCCGCTGGGTCTCTCCAGGCCGGCCGGCCTCGATCCCTGTGAAATGCGACGCCAGCTCGGCATCCCAATAGTGCTCTTCGATTGCGATCACCGGACATTTTGGCTTGAGCAGCATTCGCGTTTCCCCATCCCCATCGGCCTTGACGCTGTCGGCTTCTTCGTATCGACGGGGAAAGACGGCCGTCAAGGCCAGCCGCTCGCTTCAGCGCCTCCGCAGCCGAGGGGCGGATCGGGAGAAGCCGTAATCCTCGCCGTAACGACGGCGCATACGCTTGACGCTATCGCCCTGCGGCTTTGGTGCGAAACCACAGGATCTGCGCGGACAGAAAAAGACCCCGCCCGGGAGAGGCGGGGCGTAATCGTGGGGGGTACTCTTCAGGTCAATCCTTTCCGGTGTGGACGGAAGTGCGGGGGCGATTGACCCCGAGGTTCATCGCGGCGGCGCCGCTGTATCTCCTTGTAAAAAATGCACCTCGTATCAACAACCTAATGCATTGACGGCGGGCCTCAACCCGGGACGCACCCTTGGGTGAAAACCCTTAGCGCAAGTTGGGTTAGTACTACTGCGTCAGAAGTCGTTGTGGAGCGCCAGCGGATCGCCCGTTTGCCGATGTGCGTGCCGCCGCCCGCAAGACTGCATCCAAGCGATCAAGGCCGTTTCCAAGGCGCCGACCGTACCTTTCTGACGAGTAGGGTTAGCCCGGGATTTCGCCGCTCCCAAGCCCATCGGCCCCCTGGCCAAATTAAGGTTCGCGCCGGCCGTCGTGGCGGCGCGGAGATGACTTGCACCGTCGGCGGAGATAGAGTCCGGCGCAACCAGCATATCGGAAGCCATTGCTCGAGCCGCCTTATCTCGGAGACCACCCGGGCAACAGTTCGACTCATAACGCCGCCGGTATCAGACATCTCGGAGCACGTCGATGGACGCACTGGGCCAAGTCACGGCCGAACACAACCCGGCGGCCGTCAAACCGGAGCGCCGCGCAGCGTTTCGCTGCGCACCGGAGGTTCCGACTGCCCTCGCCGGCGCCGTATACCTCGCCGCCTACGTGTTCCTGGATTGGATCAGCGCGGCGGACCAACCATTTATCAACTATGCTTGGAATCCAAATTCCGGCGCCAGCATCGCGTTTGCCTTGATGTTTGGACGGCGGATGATCCCGCTCATGTTCGTCGCCCCCCTGCTCGATAACCTTGTGGATGACCTGACTATCCGACCATCCGCGTTTCCGCTGTCCTTGGACCTCGCTTCGTCCTTCCTGACCGGCGGCGTCTACGCGGCGGCCACATTGTTCCTGCTGCGCCTAAGACAACGCTTCGATCCTACGCTGCAATCGACCTACAGTCTTTTTCTTTTGACTGCGACCACGGCCGTGAGCGCGACAGTAGTCGCGGTGGGCTACGTCGGAATGATGGTCACGTTTGGCGTGTTGCCAGCCTCGGATTTCACCACGGTAGCGCTGAGTTATTGGATTGGGGACACGATCGGCATCACGGTGGTGACGCCGTTCGTGCTGGTTCTGTGGACCCGGCGATATGCGGTATGGATTTCGGCCGAAACCATGTTGCAACTCATCGCTGTGGCGGCTGCGCTCATGCTGGTCTATGCTTATTGGACTGCAGAGCACCTTCAACTCGTCTATGTCCTCTTTGTCCCCATCGTGTGGATGGCGGTGCGAACAGGCATCGAAGGTGTCAGCCTTGGCGTCCTCGCAACTCAACTCGGCTTTATTCTTGGCTTTCACGCATTTCCCGACCAGATCGCCGAAATGCCGAAGATCCAGGCCCTCATGCTGGTGCTCGCCTTGACCGGACTTTTTGCCGGGGCGCTTGTGACAGAGCGGCGCCGCACGGAGGCGGTATTGCGCCTCCATCAGGAATCGCTCGCACGGTTCGCGCGCTTAGGCAGTGTTGGGGAGCTCGCCGCCGCGGTGGCGCATGAGCTAAATCAGCCTCTGATGGCCGCGGGCACCTATACGCGGCTGGTCGCCGAAGCGATCGGCGCTGGCAATGCCAGCACCGGCAGAGTAGCGGAAACTGCAAAGAAAGCGGCAGCGCAGGTCGAACGCGCCGCCGCGGTGGTGAGGCGCCTGCGGGCGTTGGTCCGCCTCGACCGCAACAACCGTGTCGCGTGCCCGGTCGACCGCCTTGTGAGAGAAACCATCGATCTGTGCCGCCCCGACCTCGATCGGCTCGGGGTGGAAGTCCATCAATCCATTCCGGCCGGCCTGCCAGCCGTGATGGTCGACGTGCTGCAGATCGAACAGGCATTGCTCAATCTCGTGCGCAATTCGATCGATGCGATCGGCGACGCGGGGCAGGGAATGATCTCGATCGAGGCCGCGCGCCCGGACGCGGATTTTCTTGAGCTGTGCGTGCGCGATTCCGGCCCAGGCTTTCCGCCCGACCGCGTTGCCAACCCGTTTCTGCCGCTTTCCTCAACCAAGAAAGAGGGGCTTGGCATCGGATTGCCGCTTTGCCGGTCTCTCATCGAGGCGCATGGCGGGCGCATCTGGCTCGACGTCAATTCGCCCGGCGCCGCCGTTCATTTCACCCTGCCTGTTGCCGAGCTGCCTTGTGAGCGGACTCCTTTCCATGACTGAGGCGATCCACATTGCGCTGGTCGACGATGACCCGGCCGTACTCGATTCCCTGCAACTCTATTTCGAGCACCACCACGTCAGCGCCGCGTGTTTTGCCTCGGCGGAGATGCTTCTCGCCGGTCTTGACGCCGGCGCCAAGCCCGACTGCATCGTCTCTGACATCCGTATGCCGGGAATGTCCGGACTCGATCTCATCCATCGTCTCAAAGAAAGGCGCTCGACCGCCGCCCTTATTCTGATCACAGGGCTCGGCGACATCGAAATGGCGGTCTGCGCCATCAAGAGCGGCGCTTTCGACTTCATTGAAAAGCCGTTCGACGAGAGCCGTCTTCTCGGCAGCGTGCAGAGAGCGGCCGCGCTTGCGCGGCAACGGGCGCGGGAGGCGGCGGAAAACGAAGAGCTGCGATCGCGCTTCGATACGCTCTCGGTGCGGCAACGCCAGGTCATGGAGCTCGCTGTGGCCGGGATGTCGAACAAGGAAATCGCGTCGCGGCTCGATATCAGTCCGAAGACCGTAGAGAATCATCGCGCCTGGGTCATGGAGCGTATGGAGGCGAAGAGCCTCGCTGAACTGGTGCGCATCGCCCTCAAGATCGAGGAGCGGGCGCAGGGCGGATGAGGCGAAGCCGCAGTCCGCCACACCGAAGCGATGCGATGGGCTGAGGCTGTTGCGCCCTGTTCCTCCGCGGCCCTACAGCGTAAACACGAAAATCATCGTGGCGCTTTTGCCGAGATTGCGCTTCTCCGGCGTGGTAGCGAGGCGGCCCATGGAGTTGCGAGTGAGGCCGGTGGCGATTGCGATGTATTGCTTGCCGTCGACCGCGTAGGTCATGGGCGGCGCGTTGATGCCGGTCCCGACGTTGAAGCTCCACAGCTCTTCGAGTGTCTCATCGTCGAGCGCCATGACGGTGCCTTCGATCAGCGCCGTCACCACGATGCCGCCTGCCGTCGCGAGCGCGCCGCTCGTGTTCGCATAGGGCATCGGCTTGCGCTGCTTAAGTTCGCCGGACGCCGGATCGATCACGGCGATGCCGCTTGAGAGCCGTCCGTCATAGCCGAAATCGCCGCCGTCGAACTTCCCGCGCACATGGCGGGTCTGGTCGCGTGTGATGTTGGTGCAGCCTTCGAGCTCCGGGATATAGAGGAGCCCGGTACTCTGGCTATAGGCCGCCGACCAGAAATTATTGCCGCCCGGCACGCCGGGGCACACGCCGCTGGTTTTCGCGCCGGTGAGGATCTTCGCGACCGGGCCCGCGTAGGTCTGCAAGTCCTTGGCGGGATCGTAGTCCAATGGTTTGCCGGTCTTTGGGTCGATGCCTTTGGTCCAGGTCACGCGCGACACATACTGCGTGGCCTTCAGGAACTGCCCGTTCTGCCGGTCCAGCGCATAAAAGAAGCCGTTGCGCCCCGCATGGGCGAGGAGCTTGCGGTCCTCGCCGTCGACCTTGCCGTCGATCAGGATGTGGGTGCCGGTCTCGTCGTAGTCCATCGTGTCGTTCGGCGTGTACTGATGGAACCAGCGGATGCGCCCCGTCGCGGCGTCGAGGGCAAGCGCGCTGTTGGTGTAAAGGTTGTCGCCTGGCCGATAAGACGAGTCGTATTTCGGCGTCGGGTTGCCCACGCCCCAATAGGTGATATTGGTGGCCGGGTCGTAGGAGCCGGTGACATAGAAAGCGCCGCCGCCCGTCTGCCACGCGTTGTTCTTATCCTTCCAGGTCTCAGATCCCGGTTCCCCCGGCGCCGGAATCGAATAGGTCTTCCACAGCACATTGCCGGTCCTGGCATCAAGCGACGTGAGCCAGCTTCGGGAGCCGGAATCGCCGCCCGACGCGCCGACGATGACGGAATCCTTGAGCGCCAGCGGCGCTGCGTTCAGGGTGATGTCGGGCTGGTCGCGCAGGTTGCGCTCCCACACCATCTTGCCGGTGTCGCGGTCGGTTGCAATCACGCGGCCGTCACGGCTGGTGACCGAGATGACGAGATTCCCCCACAGCGCGACGCCGCGGTTGCGGTCGATCTTCTCCTGGCCCGGGTCCATCTTCCACATGATGTCGCCCTGTCGGCCGGAGCGCACATCGATCTTGTAGACCACGCCCCAGGCGTCCGTGACGTACATGAAACCGTCGTCGACCAGCGGCGTTGCGGTGAGGTTCTCGTTGCCGCTGGTGCCGCCGAGCGCCACCGCGAAGGCGAGCCGCAGGCCCTTGACGTTCGTTCTGTTGATGGCCGTGAGCGCGGAGTAGCGCTGCGCCGAATAGTCATGGTGATTCATGAGCCAGTTGTGCGGCTCGGGGTTGAGCAGGCGCTCGTAGGTCACATCGGCCGCGTGCGCGACGCTGCCCACGGCGAGCGCGATGCCGGCGATGATCGAGGTGGAAAGTGTCGTGCGCATGTTTGGCGTTACTTCCCTGATGGAATTTTTGTGGAGCGGCGACGCCGCGGCGATCGGATCAACGTATCGTAATGATAGCGCGCGGGAGGGCAGATGCGAAGCGGCGCCTGTAGCCGGATGGAGCGCAGCGAAATCCGGGATCACCTGTCCACGCGGCACCGCCTTTCCCGGGTTCGCTGACGCTCAACCCGGGCTACAAGCGATGCGTTTTGCCCGAGAGGCTACCCCACCCTATAGCTCCGCCCCGCATCGCCGCCCTTGAGGTCGGCGATCACCGTCTCTCCAGCCGTGGTTGTCTGCCCCTCCGCCACCAGCGCACGCACGCCGTCGGGCAGGTAGACGTCGACCCGCGAGCCGAACCGTATCATTCCGATCCGCTCCCCGGCGGCGACGCTCGTGCCCTGCTTCACGAAGGGCACGATGCGGCGCGCCACCAGGCCGGCGATCTGCACCACCCCGACGTGGGCGCCGGCCGCTGTCGTGATGACGAGGCCATTGCGCTCGTTCCCCTCGCTCGCCTTGTCGAGATCCGCGTTGACGAAAGCGCCCGGCCGGTACGCCATGCGCTCGATGCGGCCGGTGACCGGGCTGCGATTCACGTGGCAATCGAACACGCTCATGAAGATCGAGATGCGCGGCACCGGTTTGTCGCCGAGCTCGAGTTCGCCGGGCGGCGCCGCATTGATGATGCGGCTGACGCGCCCGTCCGCCGGCGCGATCACGAGTCCGTCGCGCAGCGGCGTCACCCGCGGCGGATCGCGGAAGAAGTAGAAGCACCATGCGGTGAGCGCGAAGCCGAGCCAACCAAGCGGCGACCACAGCCACATCAGCACGAGGCTCCCCAGCGCGAAGCCGCCGATAAACGGGTAGCCTTCGGGATGCACCGGGGCAATCTGATTGCGGATCGAGACGAGAAGCGACATGGCGCACCCGTAGTGTTACTATCTCTCCGGAGTCATGGCCGGGCTTGTCCCGGCCATCCACGTCTTCTCGACGAGGCCCCGCAAGAAAGACGTGGATGACCGCGACAAGCGCGGGCATGACGAATCTGAATTTTGGTCGTCATGGAGCTCACTCCGCGGCATCGACGATCTGCGGCGCTGCCTCGCTATGAGGCATCGCGCCATCCATCTCACCAATCTGCGGCGGATTTCTGTTGGGCGCAACCTCGTCCTCGGCCACCAGCGCAAGGCGTTCCCGCGCGGCCTCGGCCTCGCGCTGCCGGTTCCACATGCTGGCATAAAGTCCGCCGTCCGCAAGCAATTGCTGATGGGCGCCGCGCTCGACGATCGCGCCGTTGTCAAGCACGATGATCTCGTCGGCTGCGATAATGGTGGAGAGGCGGTGGGCGATCACCAGCGTGGTGCGATTGCGCGAGACCCGGTCGAGCGCGTCCTGGATCTCCCGTTCAGTGTGGCTGTCGAGCGCGGACGTCGCCTCGTCGAGCACCAAGATCGGCGGCGCTTTCAGGATCGTGCGGGCGATCGCCACGCGCTGCTTCTCGCCGCCGGACAGCTTGAGGCCGCGCTCGCCGACCTCCGTCTCGTAACCCTTCGGGGCCGCGCGGATGAAAGCGTCGATCTGGGCGTGAGCGGCGGCCTCTTCGACCTCCGCATCGGTCGCATCCCAGCGGCCGTAGCGGATGTTATAGCGCACAGTGTCGTTGAACAGCACGGTGTCCTGCGGCACCATGCCGAGCGCGTTGCGCAGCGAGGCCTGTTGCACCTCGCGGATGTCCTGGCCGTCGATGGTGATGCGGCCATCGGTGATGTCATAAAAACGGAACAGGAGCCGCGAGATCGTCGACTTGCCGGCGCCGGAGGGGCCGACGATCGCTACCGTATGCCCAGCCGGCACGTCGAAGCTCACTCCCTTAAGGATCGGCCGCGCCGGCTCATAGGCGAACCAGACATCCTCGAAGCGGATCGCGCCGGCGCTCACCTTGAGCGGCTTTGCCCCTGGCGCATCCCTGATCTCGGGATCGCGGCTGAGCAGCGCAAACATGGCCTCGATGTCGATCACGGCCTGCTTGATCTCGCGGTACACCATGCCCATGAAGTTGAGCGGCTGGTAGAGCTGGATCATCATGGCGTTGATCATGACGAAATCGCCGACCGTGTGGGTGCCGTCGCGAATGCCGAACACACACAGACTCATGGTCGCAGTGAGGCCCAGGGTGAAGATCACCGCCTGGCCGGCATTAAGGACGGCGAGCGACACATAGGCGTCGACGCTCGTCTTCTCGTAGCGCGCCATTGAGCGGTCATAGCGCGCCCGCTCGCGCTCCTCGGCGCCGAAATATTTCACGGTTTCGTAGTTCAAGAGCGAGTCGATCGCCTTGGTGTTGGCATCGGAGTCGCTCTCGTTCATCTTGCGGCGAATGCCGATCCGCCATTCGGTCGCGAGATAGGTGTACCACATGTAGAGCGCGACGGTGATCGCGATCACCACCACGTAGCGCCAGTCGAACTGATAGAGCAGCACGCCGGCAATCATCAGCACTTCCAGGATGGTCGGAACGAGCTGCAGGATCACCATGCGCACGATCGTTTCGATGGCGTTGCGGCCGCGCTCCAGCACGCGGGTCAATCCGCCAGTCTTGCGTTCGAGATGAAAGCGCAGCGACAGCAGGTGCATGTGCTCGAAAGTGAGGATGGCGAGCCGCCGCACCGCATGCATGGCGACCTTGGCGAATGTCGCGTCGCGCAACTGGGTGAACGCCGCCATCAGGATGCGGGTGCCGCCATAACCGGCCGTCATCAGCAGCGGCGCCGCGATCACCCAGCCGATCCAGGAATTGCCTGTCGCGCTCCCCTCATGCGCAAGACCGTCGGTGGCGAATTTGAAGGTGAACGGAACTGCGATGGTGGCGAGCTTGGCGGCGACAAGCAGCACGACCGACCACATCACCCGGCGCTGAAGGTCGGGCCGGTCCTGCGGCCAGATATAAGGCCACAGATTGACGAGCGTGCGCGTGAGCCGCCCTCCGTCGCCGGAAACCTCGCGTCTCATGCTGTGGGGGGATCGAAGATGCTCGCTCATATGCGCTTTCTGCCGGTCCTCACTGACGGACCGGAGAGCGTCCGTCTGCTGATTGGCATATAGGCAGTTTTCCGGCAGCAATCAGCAAGTGCAAACGAAATCATCATGTGTTTCTGCATGGGGGCCGCGCAGGCGTCCCGCCCGCTCATGATGAGCGAGCGCTGCGCCGCTCTTTGTCAAGTGCGGGCCCGCCCGCGGTCCAACGGAACAACTTGACGGGCGCCGTCACCCAATGTCACATCCAAATAATGAGCATTATCAAACGAGTCTGCGTCTATTGCGGGTCCAGTCAGGGACGTGACCCGCGCTTCGTCGCCGCCGCCCGGCGCTTCGGCGAAATTCTTGCGGCGAACCGGGTGGGGCTGGTCTATGGCTGCGGTTCCATCGGCCTGATGGGAACCATCGCGCGCGCCGTCCATGAGCATGGCGGCGAGGTCATCGGCATCATTCCGGAATTTCTCAAGGTTCAGGAGCGCCTGTTCACGGACGCCGCCGAGATCGTCATCACCACTGACATGCATGAGCGCAAGCGGCTGATGTTCGAGCGCGCCGACGCCTTCGTGGCGCTGCCCGGCGGCGTCGGAACGCTGGAGGAGGTGGTCGAACAGCTCACCTGGGCGCAGCTCGGTCGCCACAGGAAGCCGATCCTGATCGCCAATATCGCGGGATTTTGGGATCCGCTCCTCGTGATGTTCGATCACCTGCTCAGCCTGGGCTTTCTCACCAACGGACGGCTCGCCTATCTGGTGGCTGACAACGTCGACGACATCCTGCCGACGCTGATTGCCGCCGCCGCGAAGGTCACTGAAGTCGAGAAGCTCGGCGAGCCGGAGCGGGTGGAGCGGCTGTAGCACCCTTTCCTCCGTTTTTCGGGGAGGGCGGCGCGAAGCGCCGGGTGGGGCGTTTCTCGTGACGTGGCTCGGGCAACCCCACGCGGCTCCGCGCCGCGCGCGGGGGCACCCTCCCCAAGACGGGGAGGGAAAATGGCCTCTTTTGAATCTTGAGCGGGTGCAGAAGCCTTAAGGGCGCGCGGCCTTGGCGAGGGCCTTGATCGCTTGGATGCAGTCTTGCGGGCGGCGGCAGCCGGTCAAGGGC
>JAJPKK010000228.1 GCA_021323775.1 Hyphomicrobiales bacterium | reverse complement strand
TTCCGCGTCATGGCTTGGCTTGTCCACGTCTTAACTTGCGGAGGCGTCGCAGGATAGGCGCGGATGCTCGCAACGAGGGTCCCCGCCCGCACAGCGCGGCGGGATGTCATCGCGCGGGCATGACGGCGGCGAAGTGATTCGGTCTCTTCGGAGCGCGCTTTAGCGAGGTGGTCCGGCATGATTATTGTGCATCATCTTGAAAACTCACGTTCGCATCGCGTGTTATGGCTTCTCGAAGAGCTTGGCGTCGAATACGGGATCAAGCCCTATGAGCGCGATAGAGCGACCATGCGGGCGCCACCCTCGTTGCGCGAGGTGCATCCGCTCGGCAAGTCTCCGATAATTACGGATGGCTCTCTAACTCTGGCGGAATCGGGCGCCATTATCGAATACCTTGTGGAGAAGCATCCTGCCGCAGCAATGGCTCCGGCGCGGGATACCCCGCAATATGTCCGCTACATCTACTGGCTGCATTATGCCGAGGGCTCCGCAATGCCGCCGTTATTGCTGAAGCTGATTTTCGATCGGATCGAGCACGCGCCGATGCCGCTTTTTGCCAAGCCGATCGCTCGATCCATCGCGCGCCGCATCAAGCGACAGTTCGTCGAACCTGAACTCTGCGCGCATCTCGATTTCCTGGAGACCGAACTCGGAAAGTCGCGCTGGTTTGCCGGAGACGCCTTCACGGCGGCGGACATTCAAATGAGCTACCCGATCGAAGCCGCAAATGCCCGCGCCGCTTTAGACGCCAGCCGGCCCCACCTCATGGCATTCATCGGCCGCATCCGCGACCGTCCCGCTTATCGACGGGCCGTGGAGCGCGCCGGCGGACATATGGTCCTGAAATAGGATCGCGGATATCGTTAAACTTCCCGCCTTCATTTGCCACCAGGACACGTCGCAATGGCCCCAGCGTCCGAATACCAGCTCTACTGCTTCGCCCAATCCGGCAACGCCTACCGGGTCGCCCTGATGCTCAGCCTGATCGGCGCGGAATGGGAGCCGGTCTGGGTGGACTTTTTCGCCGGCGGCGAGTCGCGCACGCCGAAATTCCGCGCCGAGGTCAATGAAATGGGCGAGGTGCCGGTGTTGGTCCATGGCGCGAGAAAACTCAGCCAGTCAGGCGTCTGCCTCATTTATCTGGCGGATCGCACCGGCATGTTTAGGCCCGAAGGCGAAGACGAGCGCCTGGAATGCCTGCGCTGGATCATTTTCGACAATCAGAAAGTCAACGGCTTTCTCGGGCCCTATCGCTTCCTGCGCAATTTTGCGCCCGCTCGCGATCCGGGCGGCGAAGCCTTTCTCAAAGGCCGCCTCGCCAACAACCTCGGCATCGTCGACAAGCGCCTCACCAAGGCCCCCTTTTTGCTGGGCGCACGTCCGACCATCGCCGACATATCGCTCGCCGGCTACATATACTATCCGCCGGAAGAATTCGACTTCGACGTGGCCAAGGACTATCCGGCGATCGGCGCCTGGATGGAGCGCATCAAGGCGCTGCCGGGATGGCGGCATCCGTACGAGCTGATGCCGGGACATCCGCTGGCGAAGGGGTGAGGGTCAGCGGCGGGTCGGACGATCGCCGCCCCGCTCGAACGGCAGAACGGCGGCAGGACTGTTCGCAGGCGTTAAGGCGTCGCCGGCGGGTTTGCTGGGCTTTTCTTCCGGCTCGGCGCCCTGACCCTGGGCCTTCGCTTCTGCGTCGCGGCGCACATAGCTGCGATGCGATAGCCAGCCGAACGGGAGGCTTGTGAGATATACGAAAGTGCCGATCGTCAGCACCGCCCACGGATAGGCGATCAGTAGCGCAAAGAACACCACGACGCCGATGAACACGGGGAGGACAAGATCGGGCGGCACCCGCTTTCCGACCTTCTTGCCCGAATAGACGGGCAAACGCGACACCATCAACAATGCGATTGCAAGCGTATAGACAAGCGTGATCGGAACCATGAATGCCGGCGCCGGCATTCCGACAAAATGAAGGTAGACCGGCAACAGCACCGTGATCGCGCCCGCCGGCGCCGGCATTCCGACGAAAAACTTGGCCGCCCAGGGCGGGCGGTTGGGATCGTCGATCGTCACATTGAAGCGGGCGAGCCGCAGCCCGGCGGCGATTGCAAACACCATAGCCCCGATCCAGCCCGCCGACTTGGCTTCATGCAGGGTCCAGAAATAGAGCGTGACGGCCGGCGCGACGCCGAAATTCACGAAGTCGGCGAGGCTGTCAAGCTCGGCGCCGAAGCGCGACGTGCCCTTGAGGAGCCGCGCGACCCGCCCGTCGATGCCGTCGAGCACGGCGGCAAAGACGATGGCATAAACGGCCCATTCGAACGTGCCTTCTGCGGCGAGGCGAATCGCCGTCAGACCCGCGCATAGCGCAAGCAAGGTGATGAGGTTGGGCACCATGGTGCGCACCGGAACAGGACGAAACCGGCGCCGTCCCGGCGGTCCATGCTCGAACGGAGAACGCAAGGAATATCGCATGCCAGCAATATAGCGACTCGGTCGCCGATTTCCCAGCCGCAGGCGAGCTTGGCCCCGAGCTCGATGTCGCTTCCTCGCGCGCTTCTGCGGCCAAAAAGGGCGACCACAAGGGGCGCGCCCGCGACAGCTCCGCAGCCCCCGTCCGTCTGCATCCAGGTCTGTGCATAAGCGCTGGCGCGAGCGTTTTACAAATCTCGCGCGCAGGGATATAGGCTGCCCTTAATGTTGGGGAGATGACTTTGGCGCCGCACGCAATCGCGTGACGAATCCGAAGCATGATGAATCCGATCATTCGAGCCATGCGGGCAAACATTGCCCGGCGAGACAATTGGGCGCAGATCCGCATCGGCGCCTGCGCGTTGCTGTTGCCGCCTTTGACGCTCGGCGCAGCCTTTTACTCGATGCTGGCCACGCCCGATGAAGGCGCGGCGCGGCCTCCGGGCGGAGCCGCCAAGGCGCAGGCGGTCAGGCCCGAATCGCCGCGCGGCGCGACGCGAGCAGGGGCCGCGAGCGGCGCTCAACCTGTCGCTCAGGCGTCCCAGTCAGGGAAGTCCGCGACCGATAGCGGAGTTTTCGCGTCGGCGCCTGCCATGGGCCGACAGCCCGCAGGCGACACCGCGGACGAAACAGCCCGGGTGAAGCCTGCTCCGGTCCGAATCGCCGGCGCCCAACCCGCAGAATTACAGCAACCGTTACCGGACGAAATGGGCGACGCCCTCAGAGGCGCGCTCGCTTCGGAGCCGTCGTGGTCCGCTCCCCCGGAGATATCAACGGCTCTTCTGCCGCGCGCACTCATTGCTCTCGGCAAAGCAGGGCCCCAAATACCGACGCCGTCAGTGACCGCTGAGGCATCTGCGGCTGAGGCATCTGCCGCTCAGCCGCCATCCGTAGTCGCTCCGCGTACCGCCGAGGGCCCTCGAGCGCCGCCGCCTGGAGCGCGCAAACATGCGCGAAGCGAGATTGCTGCTGTCCGCCGCAACGCCCAGCGGCGCCAACATGAATTTTCGTTGAAAGACTGGCTCCAGCAAATCGGCATTCTCCCGCGCAATACGCGCGGGTGATGCGGACGACAGCCGCCGGCCGCTCCTCCGAAGCGCCGGCCGAATGCCGGCGAGCACTTCCGCTTCACGGTGCAATCGGTGTATTCTCGTGCTCTTAACGAAAGCCGGCGCGTGGAAAGAGCGGGAACGGTAGCCCGAATTGAGCCCGACGAAATCCGGAGCCAGCTTCTGCCAGGGGAGTGTCATGTCCTATCGGATGGCGATCGGCGCAACTGTGTTGGCGGCGCTGTGCGCGACGTTTGTCGGCGCGCAAGCTCATGATGAATCGAAATATCCCGATTGGGGCGGACAATGGAAACGGCCACGCGGCGTCGCCACCCAATGGGATCAGACCAAGCCTATGGGGCTCGGCCAAGGGGCGCCGCTCACGCCTGAATTTCAGGCGGTGCTGGAGGCGAGCATCAAGGACCAGGCGGCCGGCGGCCAGGGCAACGACCCTCACGTCACGTGCGTCAGCAACGGCGTGCCGCGGATCATGACCGCGACCTTCCCGATCGCCTTCGTGATAACCCCCGCCGTCACCTACATCCATTTCGAGGCGTTCATGCCGCGCCGCATCTATACCGACGGTCGCCAATTTCCAAAGGACCAGGAGCCGAGCTATCAGGGCTACTCCATTGGCAAATGGCTCGACACCGACGGCGATGGCCGCTACGACACCCTCGAAGTCGAAACGCGCAACTTCAAGGGCCCGCGCACCTATGAGGCCAGCGGCCTGCCGCTACATCCGGACAACGAGTCGGTCATCGTGGAGCGGATTTCGCTGGACAAGGACAATCCGGACCTCATGCACAACGTAATCACGTCGATCGACCATGCGCTCACGCGGCCATGGACGATCACCAAGACCTATCGGCGCGATCGCAACGAATTGTGGCAAGACTACAATTGCGACGAGGCTAACAACCATGTGGTGATCGGCGGGCAAAATTATTTCCTTTCCGGCGATGGCCTGCTGACGCCCACCAAGAAGGACCAGCCGCCCCCGGATCTGCGATATTTCAAGCAGACGCGGAAGTAGGCCGGGTTGACGTCGCCCGCGGCGGGCGGTCGAGCCTAAAGTTGTAGCCGATGTAGCCCGGATTGAGCGAAAGCGAGATCCGGGATGGGCCTCGCCGGCTTGACCGCTGGCCCCGGATTTCGCTTCGCTCAATCCGGGCTACGAGATGCGACAATCAAGCCGCAAGACAAGCGGCGCTCGCAGGGAGGAGAACATGCGTAACCGAAGCCTGATTGGCGCTTTAGCGCTGACAGTGGCGCCGCTTGCGGCGTTGCTCGCGATGATGGTCAGCGCCGTCGCGGGGGGCGAGGAGACCAAATACCCCGATTGGAAGGGGCAATGGCGCGGCGTCCTGCGCGTCGGCACGTTCGGCGGGCAGCCCTCGTTCGACCCAACCAAACCATGGGGCAAGGGCCAGCAGGCGCCGCTGACGCCCGAATACCAGGCGATCCTTGAAACCAACCTCAAATCGCAAGAGCAGGGCGGCTTCTTCGATTGGCGCGGCGCTACCTGCATGGGCTTCGGGATGCCCCTCATCGCCTACGGCTTCCAGCCGATGGAGTTCATCGTCACGCCGGAAACCACGTATGTGCTGGTCGATTGGGTCGAGCACACCCGCCGCATCTACACGGACGGTCGCGACTGGCCGAAAGAAATCGAACCCACGCTCGTGGGTTATTCGATCGGCAGGTGGATCGATGAGGACAACGACGGCCGCTACGACGTGCTGGAGGTCGAGACCCGCGGCTTCAAAGGTCCCCGTCATTATGACGCCGCCGGCCTGCCGCTGCATCATGACAACCAGTCGATCTTCAAGGAGCGCATCTATCTCGACAAGAACGACAAGAACATCATGCGCAACGAGATCACGGTTTACGATCACGCGCTGACGCGCCCCTGGACCGTGACCCGCAGCTATGTTCGCAACCCCAGCCCGCGGCCCGACTGGGGAGAATTCATCTGCGAGGAAGGAAATTCCTGGACGAAGATCGGCGGTGAAGCCTATTACCTGAGCGCTGACGGTCTCTTGATGCCGACCCGCAAGGACCAGCCGCCGCCGGACCTGCGCTATTTCAAGCAGACGGGGAAGTAACGGGCGGAGCGGGGCTCCCGATCCCGCCATGACGACGATCTGCAAGACGATCTACAAGATCTGCGCGGCCGCCCAATGGAGGCAGGCCGAGCGCGACGGCGAGTTCCGCGGTTCGGCCGCCGATCTCGCCGATGGTTACATCCATTTCTCGACTGCCACCCAAGCTGCCGGCACGGCGGCCAGACATTTCGCCGGCATGCCGGGTCTCGTCCTGGTGGCGGTTGAGGCCGACAAACTCGACGCCGCACTGAAATGGGAAAGATCGCGCAGCGGCGATCTGTTTCCGCATCTCTATGGGGCGCTGCCGCTGGCGGCGGTCCGCTGGGCGAAGCCAATGGGGCTCGACGAGGACGGGCGCCATGTGTTGCCCGAGCTGGAGGCATGACGCCGGAGGGCGGGCCTCATGAATTTTCTACTTGGCCGGAACACAACGGGTCAGCGATCGTGTTCTCTGGTCTAGTGTCGAAGAAGGAGCAGCGACAGGATGGACTATCACGGTCGAACCGTCGTCATTACCGGCGGCACGGGCAGCCTCGGCATCGCCGTCGTGGGCGCGCTCATCGCCGCCGGCGCCGCCTGTCATGTGCCTTACCGCACCGAAACGGAGGCGCGGACGTTCCCGCACCGCAGCCACACGCAGGTGATCCTTTATCCGCAGATCGACTTGACGGACGAAGATACGGTCGCACGCCTCTATCAGCAAATTCCCGATTTATGGGCATCAATTCATCTCGCCGGCGGCTTCGCTCCCGGCCGCCTCGCCGCGACGGGAAAATCGATCCTCGCGAGCCAGCTCGATATGAACCTCGTGACCTGCTACCTGTGTTGCCGCAACGCGGTGATGGCGATGGCGGCACATTCCACCGGCGGACGCATCGTCAATGTCGCGGCGCGCCCCGCCTTGGAGTGGCGTACTGGCGCCGGCATGACGGCCTACGCGGCCAGCAAGGCGGCGGTGGCGGCGCTCACCGTTGCGCTTGCCGAGGAGGCCGTGAAGGACGACATCCTGGTCAACGCGGTCGCGCCGTCGATTCTCGATACGCCGGCCAACCGCAAGGCGATGCCGAAGGCCGATCACGCAGCATGGCCAAAGGTCGAGGATGTCGCGCAAACGATCCTGTTCCTGGCGTCGCCTGAGAACAAAGTGACGCGCGGCGCTATTGTTCCCGTCTATGGGCGGACGTGATCAGCTCGCCGCTTCGACCGTCGTTAGAGCCCGCGACGGGCGGGCAAGCTTGCGGATGGCGCTGGTCGCGATGATGGCGCGGCTCTCCGCGTAGGCCTCGTGGTTCTTTTCGATGTCGCCAAGGTCATAGAGATAGTTGACCATCAGGCCGCAGGACTGGCGGCGGCCGCGCTCCGAGAGATCGGCCGGCCAGTTGAGACGTTCCAGGCGGGCGCCGTTACCGAGGTGGAAACGGGCGACCGCATCGAGCGGGGAGCCTGAGGAATTGCGCGCCGTCATGAAATAGGTCGCGGCCGCCCGCAGCATCGGTTCACGCATCTCATCGAGCGCGGCCTCGTCGCTCCACCAGTCCTGCTGGTCAAGCGTAGCCAGCGCCGCACGGTCAGCCTCTGTCAGCGCCGGCGACGGCTGTGTGCGCTGGCGCGCCAGCCAGCCGGCGAAATTCGGCGCCGGCGACAAGGTTACGAAGGTGGAAAGCCGGGGCATCTCGCGGCAGATTTCCGCCACCACCTGCTTGATGAGGAAGCTCCCGAACGTCACGCCGGCAAGGCCACGCTGGCAGTTCGAGATCGAATAGAACACCGCAGTCGTGGCGCGCTCGGGATCGAGGGGCTCGCGCTTCAGCTCAAGGATCGGGGCGATGGCGCCGGGGATTTCCCTGGTCAACGCCACTTCGACGAAGATCAGCGGCTCGTCCACCAGGGCCGGATGGAAAAACGCGTAACAGCGCCGATCCGGCGAGTCGATGCGGGCGCGCAGATCAACCCAATCGCGGATCTGGTGCACCGCCTCGTAGCGGATGATCTTCTCCAAGATCACAGCCGGCGTCGACCAGTCGATCCGGCGCAGCACCAGGAATCCGCGGTTGAACCAGGTCGAGAACAGGTAGGCGAAATCGGCGTCGACAGCCGCGAGGTCGTCCCGGCGCGTCAGCGTGTCGAGCAGCTGGCCGCGCATCTCCACCAGCGTACGCGTCGCCTGGGGTGCGAGATTGAGGCGGCGCAGCAGTTCCAGCCGTCGCGGCTCGGTCGCCGCATGGAGCTCGGCGGCCGCCACATCGGACGGCTTGTTTCGCCATGCCTCAATAGCAGCGTTGATCCTGGTATGATCGGCGCCGAAGCGGGTCGCCAGCGCCTCGAAAAACGCAATGCGGGGACCGATGGTCAGATCGTCGTAGCGCGCAAGGATCTCGCGCGCGAGCGCAACTCCCGACGCCTCGCCCCGGTTTGACAACAGCTCCTCGCACAGATCGGCGAGATTCTCGGTCGTCTCTGTGAGGGTGTCCCGCCGCTCGCGCGCCCGGGCGCGGTCGAGCAGCGAGCGTCCGCGCTCAGAGATCGCCTGCAGCAATTCGCCGAAAAAAGAAGTATTCATCTTACCGCCCGGTTCATCCGCCCATTACGGCCGCAGCCAGCCACGTCGCGATTTCCGGAAATATACATAATATCACAACGGCAAAAATCATAAGGGCAACGAACGGGACGACGCCCCAGATCACATCCCGCAGCGGTATGTCGGGAGCGATACTCTTGATGACGAACAGATTGAGGCCGACCGGGGGATGGATCAGGCCCATTTCCATCACGATCGTCATGATGACGCCGAACCAGACGAGATCGAAATGCGCCGCCTTGAGCGGCGGCAGGATGATCGGAGCAGTCATCAGGATGATCGACACCGGCGGGAGGAAAAAGCCCAGCACCACCACCATCACCAGGATGGAGGCCAGCAGAACCCAGCGCGAAAGGCTGAGCGACACGATCCACTCCGCGGTCGATTGGCTTATATGCAGGTAGCTCATGACATAGGAATAAAGCAGCGACATGCCGATGATGAGCATCAGCATGGTCGATTCGCGCAGCGTGGCCGTGAGGATAGGGGCGAGATCGCGGGCCCTCCAGACGCCGTAGATCGATGCGATCAGAAGGAGAGCAAGAACCGCGCCAAGACCGGCAGTTTCCGACGGCGTGGCAAAGCCGCCGTAGAGCGCGATCATCACCCCGGTCAGCAGAATGACGAAGGGCAAAACCCGCGGCAGCAGCTCGAAGCGGTCACGCAGGGTCAGTTCGTCGGGGCGAAGCAGTTCGGACGTCACGCCGGAGCGCTTGTGCGCCGCCAAAGCGGCGCGATATTCGAACCGGAACCGCCAGCCCGTATAGCCCGCGAACAAAACGACAAGCAGCAGCGCCGGGCCGATCGCGGCAAGGAATAGGCGGCCGAGCGATTGCTCGGCCGCCACCGCATAGAGGATCATGGTGATCGACGGCGGCAGCAAGATGCCGAGCGTACCGCCGGCCGCGATGATGCCGGCCGCAAAGCCGCCCGAGTAGCCGCGCTTGCGCATTTCAGGAATACCGGCTGAGCCGATCGCTGAGCAGGTCGCCGGCGACGACCCGGCCATGGCGGCGAAAAGCGCGCAGGCGAACACATTGGCGATGCCGAGCCCGCCCGGAATGCGATGCATCCAGGCATGGATCGCGCCGTAGAGGTCCGCGCCGGCGCGGGAGCGGCCGATCGCCGAGCCCTTGAGGATGAAGAGCGGAATCGACAGGAGCGTGATCGACGCCATCTCCTCGTACACGTTCTGCGTGATGGTATCGACCGAAGCGGCCGGCATGAAGACGATCATGAACACGGTTGCGACCGCGCCCAGCGCGAAGGCGATCGGCATGCCAGCGAACATGACGAGGAGCGTGGCGCCGCCGTAAAGGAGCCCGATGGTCGTGGTCGTCATTCAGGCGGCCTTGGCGGCGTCAGCGCGAGAAGAAGTCAGCGCGACAAAAATCTGCATCGCGAGCTCGACGGCGAGGAGCGTCATGCCGACCGTCATCAGCGAATAGGGGATCCACAACGGCGGCCCCCACGTGGATTCCGAATGATAGTTCTCGGTCCAGGCTTCAGCCAACAGCAGCCACGACTTCCAGGCAAAAAACGCGCAGAACACGAAACTCGTCGCATCCACTATGATCTGCCGCACGCGATTGACGCGCGCCGGCAGCAGGCCGACGATCGCCTCGATGGCGACGTGCCCGCGCCGCTCCTGGATCGAGGCGGATGACATGAATACGGCGCCGACGATCAGGAACACCGACAATTCATCCTGCCAATCGGTCGAAAGGTGCAGAAAATAGCGGCTCACGACGCTGTAAGTGAGGACAAACGAGGCGATGACGAGGGCAATCGACGAGACCAGGACGATCGCGCGATTGACCAGCGCGAGCACGCGGGCGGCCGGGCCGCCGGCCATTGCCGGGGAGGTCTCGATCGCGTCAAGCGTGTGAACCATAGGCAGGGATCATTTGTAGGGTGGGCAAAGGCGCGCTCTTGCGCGCCGTGCCCACCAAGCCGTGGCTTTTGGGTGGGCGCCCTTCGCGTTGCCCGCCCTACGATGCCCAGCGCTCATCGCGACGCTTACGACACGTGCACTTCTTCGGCAAGCTTCAGCAACTCGGCCGAAAGCGCGGTCTTGCGGGCGTAGTCCTTCCAGGCGGTATCGCGCGCGATAGCCCGCCATTTTTCGACAGTCGCTTCGTCGAGATCGGCGACTTTGGCGCCCTTTTTGGCGTAGACCTCGGCGACCTTCTGGTCGTCGGCCATCGCCTCCTTGGTGCCGAACTGCTCAAGCTCGGCGCCGAGCGCCATGACGATGTCGCGCTGCGCCTTCGGCATGGCGTCAAAGATCTGCTTCGACATGATCAGCGGCTCGAGCATGAACCAATAGGACTTGCCGCGTCCCGTGGTCAGGCTCTTGGCGACTTCCTCGAGGCGGAACGAGATGAGGCTGGTCGATGACGTGATGCAGGCGTCGCAGGCGCCCGTCTGCATTGCCGCATAAAGCTCGTTCGACGGCGTCGTCAAGGTGGTGGCGCCCGCGGCTTGCAGCACCATGTCCATCTCGCGGCTGCCGCCGCGGATTTTCAATCCTTTGGCGTCCTGCGGATTGACGATCGGCGCGTTGCGGCTCGCGACGCCGCCTGCCTGCCAGACCCACGACAGGATGATGACGCCCTTTTCGGCCAGGAAGGCGCTGAACTTCTGCCCCACCGCGGAGGTCTTCCAGGCCGCGCCTTGCGCATATGAGCTGACAACCCCGGGCATAAGCCCGATGTTGAGCTCGGCATATTCGCCGCCAGCATAAGAGATCGGATAGAGGCTCAAGTCGAGCGCGCCTTTCCGCACCGCCGAAAATTGCGCCACCGTTTTCATCAATGAGGAATTGGGATAGACCTGCGCCGTCACGGCGCCGTTGGTGCGCTTTTCGAGTTCGACGGCGAATTTCTTGCACAGCCGGTCACGGAAGTCGCCTTCGTCGATGGTGCCGCCCGGGAATTGATGCGAAATCTTAAGCGTCTGAGCCGCCGCAAGCGAGCCCATGCGCGCCGATCCAATGAGGGCCGGCGCAGCCAGCGCCGCCGACAGCATGTTGCGTCGCGATATGGTCACGGCATTTCCTCCTTGTTGTGCTCCGCGATGA